>JBEKLG010000053.1:0-10774 GCA_050010315.1 Acidimicrobiales bacterium | reverse complement strand
CCGGCTCGACGAGGCGGGGCGGCGCCGCTTCTCGCAGTTCGCCGTCGACGCGGCCCCCACCGTCGACGGGGACCGTTCGCCGTGACGAGAGGTGCCGGCGAGCCCCACAAGCCGGTGCGTGACGGCGCGTTAGCCTCGTCGGGAGGCGTCATGGAGGCTCTCGAGTCGTCGATCCACGAGCTGTGGCAGCGCCGGCAGGCACTGTCGGCTGCCGACACGGACGCTGCCGCGACGGTCCATGCCGCGATCGACCTCCTCGATGCCGGCGCGGCCCGGGTCGCCGAGGTCGACGCGGATGGCGAGGTGGTCGTCCACGAGTGGCTGCGTGAGGCGATCCTGCTTTGGTTTGTGCTCTCCGAGATCACGACGGTCCAACTCGGGCCGTTCGAGTTCGCCGACAAGATCCCGTTGAAGGGCGACTACGCCGCCCGAGGCGTGCGGGTTGTCCCCGGCGCGTCGGCGCGCTGGGGGGCGTTCCTCGACCGTGGCGTGATCCTCATGCCGAGCTACGTGAACATCGGAGCCCGGGTCGGTGCCGGGACGCTCGTCGACACCTGGGCGACCGTCGGATCCTGCGCCCAGATCGGGGCGCGGGTCCACCTCTCCGGTGGGGTCGGTATCGGCGGCGTGCTGGAACCACCGAACGCCGTTCCGGTCGTCGTCGAAGACGACGCGCTGATCGGCAGCCGCTCGATCCTCACGGAGGGTGCCAGGGTCGGCGCCGGAGCTGTGCTCGGCGCCGGCTCGATCCTCACCGGCTCGATGCCGGTCATCGAGGCCGCGAGCGGCGAAGAGGTCAGCCGCGGCCGGGTTCCGGCTTGGAGCGTCGCCGTCGGCGCCTCCCGCCGGCGGGAATTCGCGGGCGGGGACTTCTACCTGCCGTGCGTGCTCGTGCTCCGGCACCTCGAGGTGGGACAGCGCCATGACAAGGCCCAGCTCAACGCGATTCTCCGCGACACCGGCGTGATCGCCTGACGGTGGCGCCGTGACCGATCTGCTGGCACTGGCCGCCGAGCTCGTCGACATCCCCTCGGTGAGCCACGACGAGGCGGCGATCGCCGGGTTCGTCGAGTCCGAGCTGCGCCGCGCCGATCTCCTCGAAGTGACGCGTCTTTCCGACAACGTCGTCGCCCGCACCGCGCTCGGCCGTGCCCGCCGGGTCGTGCTCGCCGGGCACCTCGACACCGTTCCGCCGGTCGGCAACGGACGGGCCCGCGTCGAGGGTGACACCTGCTACGGGGTGGGGAGCGTCGACATGAAAGGCGGCGTCGCTGTCCTGATCGCGTTGGCGAGAGATCTCATCGAGCCGGTCTGCGACCTCACCTACGTCCTGTACGCCTGCGAGGAGGTCGAGCGGCAGTACTCGGGGCTCGCCGCCGTCGATGAAGCGCGCCCCGACCTGCTCGAGGGCGAGGTCGCCCTCGTGCTCGAGCCGACGGGGTCGATTGTCGAGGCCGGCTGCCAGGGGGTGATGCGGCTCGTCGTCACGACGCGGGGCACCGCGGCCCACGTCGCGCGGCCGTGGATGGGCGAGAACGCCATCGACCGACTCGGCGCAGTCCTCGTGCGGGCGAGCGAATTCAGCGACCGCCGCCCGGTCATAGACGGCTGTGAGTACCACGAGTCGCTGCAGACGGTGTGGGCCGAGGGCGGGTCCCGGACGAGGGCGAACGTCGTTCCCGACCGGGCGAGCGCGCTCCTGTCCCACCGCTTCGCGCCCGACCGTGACGCCGACCAGGCCCTCGAGGCGATCTCGGCGCTGATCGGCCCGGCGCTCGACACCGCGGCCGGCGATTCGATCGAGGTCGAGGAGGTCGACGCGCCGGCGCCGCCGCGTCTCGACCACCCGCTTTTCGCCGCGCTCGTCGCGGCGAGCGGCGCCGCGCCGCGCGCCAAGCTCGGCTGGACCGACGTCTCACACTTCGCCGGCAAGGGTCTGCCGGCCACGAACTTCGGCCCGGGTGACCCCGACCTTTGCCACCACGCCGACGAGCACGTCAGCCGCGGCGAGCTCGAGACGGTATTCCGAACGCTCCGCGGGCTGCTCGAACGGCGCTGACTACAGGCGGCGCAGGACGGTCACGACTTTGCCGTAGATCGTCACCTCGTCGGGGGGAAGCTCGATCTCGGCGAAGCGGGGATTCGACGGGACGAGCACGACGCGTCCCCGGCGGCGGCGGAAGGTCTTCACCGTCGCCTCGCCGTCGGGGATGCCCGCGACGACAACGTCGCCGGGCTCGGCGTCGGGCTGGTGGCGCACGACGACGAGATCGCCGTCGAGGATGCCGGCGTCGATCATCGAATCGCCGCGCACCCTCAGCATGAAAAGCTCACCGGAGCCGGTGAGGTCCTCCGGCACCGGCAGGACCTCTTCTACGTTCTCGCCGGCGAGGACGCCGACACCGGCGGCCACGTCGCCGAGCAGCGGGACGTGCGCGACCGGCCGGACGCCGATCGCGACACCCGTCGAGGGTTCGAAGGAGACCTCGATGGCGCGCGGCTTGGTCGGGTCGCGACGCAGGTAGCCCTGGCGCTGGAGGATCTGGAGGTGGGCGTGGACGGTCGAGGAGGAGGTCAGCCCGACGGCCTCGCCGATCTCGCGCACCGACGGCGGGTAACCGCGCTCGCGAACCTGCCGTTCGATGAACTCGAGAATCTGACGACGCTTGCCCGAGAGCTGGATATCGGCCATCTGCCCCGCCTTTCGCGAACGGCCTGCGGCCACGTCCTGGGGTCGAAGTTAGCTCCCTGTCAGAGCCGAATGCAAACATCCGTTCGTGGAACACGTGTTCGCCCGGTCGTTGACAGCGAACGGACGTTCGTGCGACGATGGCCGCCGGACGATCGAACATACGTACGAGGATCGCCCGGAGCTGGATTCTCGGGAGGTGGGCATGGCGGCGCTGGTCGGATCAGCCGGCGGGTCGGCGGGCCGCTCGGCGGCCCGTGGCAACTCGGGGTCGTTGCGGCTCGTCGGCGGTGCTTCCGATTGCGGGTCGCCTCTCCCGGCACCGGCAGGTCGCCGTGCCGGAAGGCGGCGTCGCCCCGCCACGGCGCTGGCGACGTTCCTCGCCCTCGCCGGCCTCTGGGTCGGCGCCGGTGCGCTCCGCTCCACGGAGGGCGCCGCGCCGGGGGGTGGCGAGGGGGTTGTCTACGTCGCCCGCCCGGGCGACACCTTGTGGGCGATCGCGGCGCGGCTCGACCCGGCGGGCGACCCGGTCGAGGTCGTCGCCACCCTCGCGGCCGAGCTGCACGGGGCCCCGTTGCGACCCGGCGCGGTCCTCACCGTTCCCTGATCGACCGCTCGGCGCTTCCGGGGTCGGCCCTGCGGAGCGCTACTCTCCCGCGGTGCGCTGCCCGCGGTGTTCGGCCCGCGACGACCGCGTCGTCGACTCGCGCGAGGTCGACGGCGGGGTGTCGATCCGGCGGCGACGGGAGTGCCGCCAGTGCGGTCACCGCTTCACGACGTTCGAGCGGCTCGGCGGCGCCGTGACCTTCGTCGTGAAAAGGTCCGCCGAACGGGAGCCGTTCCGCCGCGACAAGATTGCCGCCGGGGTGCGGGCGGCCTGCAAGAACCGGCCGGTCGACGACGATGCGATCGAGGCGCTTGCCGCCGCCGTCGCGAACGAGTTCGCCCAGGCGGGACGCGACGTGACGACGGTGGAGATCGGCGTCGCCGTGCTCGACCGGCTGCGAGAGCTCGACGAGGTGGCGTACATCCGCTTCGCCAGCGTCTACAAGGGTTTCGAGAACCTCGGGGATTTCGAGCGCGAGGCCGGCCTGTTGACGAAGGCGACGGCGCCGAAGCAGCACCGGACGACGAAGGTGCCGCCGGCATCGCGCCCTGGCCGCCGGGCGCCGGGGTGAGCGACGGTGCCCGTCGAGCTGCTCACTGAGGCACCCCAGCGCGCGGTCGCGATCTACGCCCATCCCGACGACTCCGACGTCTCGTGCGGTGGGACGTTGGCGCGCTGGGCAGACGCCGGGGCGAGCGTCGACCTCATCGTCTGCGCGGCCGGTGACAAGGGCACGCGAGATCCCGCGACCCACGCCGAGTCGCTCGTCACCTCACGTGCCGCGGAGATCGAAGCGGCGGCGCGTGTCCTCCGGCTCTCCGGTGTGCACCGGCTCGGTCATGCCGACGGGGAGTTCGAGAACGATGCGGCGCTGCGCCGGGAGCTCGTCTGCCTGCTGCGCGAGCTCCGTCCGGAGGTGCTCGTCTGCCCGGACCCGAGCGCGGTGTTCTTCGGCGAGCACTACTACAACCATCGGGACCACCGCGTCGTCGGCTATGCCGCGCTCGACGCCGCCGCGCCTGCGGCCGCATCGCCGTTGTACTTCCCTGACGCGGGGCCGCCCCACGTCGTCAGCTACGCCCTGTTGACCGGCTCGCTCGAGCCCAACGTCTACGTGGAGGTCACGGCGACCGTCGGCCGCAAGGCGGACGCGGTGTGCTGCCACGTGAGCCAGCTCGGCGCTGGCGGCGAGTCCTTCCGGCAGGTGCTCGAAGGGCGCGCCGCCGAGGCGGGACGGGTGGCCGGTGTCGGCTACGCCGAGGCGTTTCGCCGGGTCTGGCTCGGGCCCTAAAAAGGGCCGGACGGAGATGGACAACGCCCGCATCCACGGCGCCCCGGCGGTCCGGCCTGGGCCGACGGTCGACGCGACCGACGTGCTCCATCTCGACATGGACTGTTTTTTCGCCGCAGTCGAGGTCCGCGACGACCCCTCGCTCGCCGGCCGACCGGTTGTCGTCGGCGGAGCGGGTCGGCGCGCCGTCGTCGCCTCCGCCTCCTACGAAGCGCGGGTGTTCGGCGTCGCTTCGGCGATGCCGATCGGCGAGGCGCGCCGCCGCTGTCCCGGGCTCGTCGTCGTCGCCGGGCGACACGGCGAGTACGAGAGCGTGAGCGAGCGCCTCCTGCGGATCTGCCGCGACGTCACGCCGATCGTCGAGCCGATCTCGATCGACGAGGCCTTCCTCGACGTGTCCGGCGCCCACCAGCTCTTCGGCGACAGCTGGACGATCGCGACGCGGCTGCGCCAACGCGTCCAAGAAGAGCTCGGTCTCAGCTGTGCGATCGGCGTCGGCAGGACGAAGCTCGTCGCCAAGCTCGCCTCCAAGGCGGCGAAGCCCCGCGTCCATTGGGGCGGGTTCGACGCGGGAGCCGGGATCGTCCTCGTCGCCCCCGCCTCCGAACTCGATTTCCTCCGCGCCCATCCTGTGAGGGCGATCCCGGGGGTCGGGCCGGCGACCGCGGAACGACTGCGGCGGATCGGCGTGACGACCGTCGGCGACCTCGGGCTCGTCGGACGGCGATGGCTCGTCGAGATCTTCGGTGCATCGCACGGCGGGGCGCTTTTCGACCTCGCCTCGGGGCGCGACGACCGCCGGGTGGTGACCGAGCGCGTCGTCCGCTCGATCGGCCGCGAGCGGACTTTCGACGTCGACGACCATGACCTCGCTTCGCTGTCGAGAGAGGTCCGCGAGCTCGCCTTCTCGGTGGCGGCGCGCTGCCGGGCCCGGGGCATTACGGCGCGCACGATCTCGCTCAAGGTGCGTTTTGCCGACTTCGAGACGATTCTGCGCTCCTGTTCGTTCGACCGTCCGGTCGGCTCGGCGGGGGAGATCGACAGGATCGCCCGGTCGCTGCTCGCGACCATCGACTCTTCCCGCGGCGTGCGTCTGCTCGGCGTGTCGGTGTCGCATCTCGCCGAGCGGGCGTCCGACGAGACGGTCCAGCTTGACCTGTTCGCGCCGGCCGACGGCGCCCCGGCACCCGGGGTGGCGGGAGCAGCCGAGGTGGAGCTGGCGACGGACGAGATCCGCCGCCGCTTCGGGCCGAACGCCATCACCTCGGTGGCGGCGGCCGAGCGGCGATCGTCTCGGGAGCGCGCGCGGGACCGAGGCGCAACGGATTAGCGTTAGGGATCGACGACGGCGTGCTGGCGCGATCGGCGCGGTCGGTGAAAAAGGGGGAGAAGGTGCCGCTTTCCGAGGACGAGCAGCGCATTCTCCGCGAGATGGAACAGAAGCTCTACGACCACGACCGCGGCTTCGCGAGCCGGGTTCGGCCGAAGGCGCCACGTTCGCTCGCTGGACGTTCGATGCGTTGGGCGACGGTCATCTTCGTAATGGGGTTCGTCGTGCTCCTCGTCTCGTTCCGCTCGTCCACGCTGATCGGCACCTTCGGGTTCCTCGTCATGCTCGTCGCGGCGTTGCTCTTCGAGCGCAGCGCGCGCCAGGCCTTCGGGCGTGGCGACACCGGGTCGTCACGCCGCCCGGCCCGGGGTCGGCCGCTTTCCGACGAGCTCTCGATGATCGGCCGGCGCCTGCGCTCACGGTTCGGCCGCGAGCGCTGAGGGAAGTGGACCGCGTCGCGGGCAAAGCCGTGGCGCGGATGGTCTTCTCGGCGTACTCGGTCCTCGTCCGTCGGCCGTGGCTCGTGCCGACCGCCGTGCGAGTCGGGCTGGGCCTCGTGCCGAGACGTTGGTGGCGCCACCGCCCATTCCTGCCCTTACCGGACCGGAACTGGCTCGCTTTCCGCCAGGAAGTCGCCTACGGCGAGAAGGGCGCGATCCCTTCCGGCGAGGACCTCGCCGACTACCTCGCCTGGGCCCGCGAGATGCATACCCTGCAAGGAAAGTGACGCCGTCGGCGGCAGGTGCCGCGCTAGCCTCGCCGGGGATGGCGGGAATTCACGCTACTTGCGCACCCCCGGGCCCGAGATGAACGGCAGATCGCTCGTGCTCAACGCGACGTACGAGCCGATCTGCGTCGTGTCGTCGCGCCGGGCGCTCGTCCTCGTGATCGAGGGGAAGGCCGAGCTCGTCCACGCGACCGGTCGGTACTATCACGCCGAACGGGTCGCCTTCCCCGAGCCGTCGGTCGTCCGCCTGGCCCACTACGTGCGGGTGCCGCACCAGGCGCGGATCGCCATCAGCCGCCGCGCCGTGTTCGCCCGCGACGGCCACCGCTGTCAGTACTGCGGCGGTCAGGCCGAGAACATCGACCATGTCACGCCGCGCAGCCGCGGCGGGGCGCATATCTGGGAGAACGTCGTCGCGGCGTGTCACCGCTGCAACGCCCTGAAAGAGGACCGACTCCTAGAAGAGACGGGGCTGACGCTGCGGCGAGCGCCGCACGCCCCGCGCTCGCGCGTCTGGTTGCTCGCCTCGGGCGGCGAACTGCGCGCCGAGTGGGAGCTCTACGTGGCGCCGCTCTCCGAGCGCGCCGCCGGCTAGACAAGACGGCGTGGCGGAGCCGGCGCCACCCTGGCGCGGCGGCTGGCGGCTGGTCGGCCGGCGCGGCCCACCCGAGGTGCTCGTCGTCCCGCCCGATCCCTGTGGCCGACGCCTGGCCTGCCTCGTCCATCCGACGACGGCTTCGGTCGTACTCGGGAGCGCGCAGCAAGAGGCGGACTTCGACGCCGGCCTGTGTGCCGCCGAGGGGCTTTCCCTCGTCCGTCGCCCCTCCGGCGGCGGCGCGGTCCTCATCGTGCCGGGAGCGCAGGTCTGGCTGGATTTGTTTCTGCCCGTCGCAGATCCGCTCTACGACCCCGACGTCGTGCGGGCGTCGTCGTGGGTCGGGGCGCTGTGGCGGCGGGCGCTTGCCGCCTGCGGGATCAGCGGGACCCTCGTGGTCCACGAGGGAAACCTCAGGAAAACGGCGTGGTCGCGACGGATCTGTTTTTCCGGCGTCGGGCCGGGGGAGGTGACGCGCCACGGCGCCAAGCTGACCGGAGTGTCCCAGCGGCGCGACCGCAGTGGCGCCTGGTTCTTCACGATGGCGCTGATCGGCCCGGAGCAACGGCAGCTCGCGCCGCTGCTTGCCGCGGGCCGCGCCGAGCGCGCCGCCCTCGCCCGGGCGCTCGCCGCCGAGACCGCCGTCGTCGGCCGCCCGGCGGTCGAGGTCGAACAGGCGCTCGCCGCTGAGCTCGGCGGCGCCTTTCTAGCGGGCGAAGACGTGCCAGCCGAGCCACATCCACGCCAGGGCGACGACGAGGCGGGCGCCGGGAAGGCCGAACAGACGGCCGACCGCCTCGCCCGCCCCTGGCAGCCGGCGCGTGAGCGTGGCAACGACCTCGAGCGCCGCGACGAGCGCCAGGAGGGCGATCCAGACGGCGATCGTCACGGCCCGGTCGCTCATCGGCGGACGAGATAGTCCCCGAGGGCGAGCCACGCCGCGAAGGCGATGCCGCGGGACCACGGTTGGCCGGCGACTGCGGAAAGGAAGTAGCTGACGGTCGGGTGGGCGCTCCTTGGCGCGCAGAAGTAGTTGCCGAGCTCGAAGGCGAGCGCCGCGGCGGCGACCACTCCCCAGACGGCGACGCCACGGGTCTTGCCCGCCGTCGCTTCGCCGGGCCGTCGGGCGCGCCTCGGGGCCGACCTCCGGGAGGCGGCGATGCCGGCGACGAAGGCAGCGATGGCGAGCGCGGTGACGACCTCGGCACCGGTCGAGAAGGCCGTCGTGAAGCTCGCCGTGATCGCCAGCGCGATGCCGAGTCCGACGGTTGCAACGAGGCGCCGCACCCGGGCATTGTGCCGCCTCGCGCTCGGTCGCGCCCGTCCACCCCCGGCGCGATCCCGCCCCGGCCGCGGCGACCCTTTTCGCCTCGACGACGGCGGACGGCGGCCCTCGGACCGGCTGCGATCCCGCCTGCCGGTCGCTTGGCGCCGGCTCCCCCCGGCGGGCGAGAGGCGAAGAGAAAAGCGGCGGTCTAGCCGCCCCAGGTGTTGGCGGCGACGAGCGGGCCGGGCCGCGGGGAGGCGTTCACCGCGGCGAGATTGCGCGCCGTCGTGCGGCGCAGCGCCGCGAGACGCGCCGGCGACAGGCGCTCGCAGACCCAATCCCAGTGCAGCGAGACGACGTCGCCGACCGCCAGGTCAGCGAGGATCCCGACGCCGTCGAGGGCGCGTCGTGCTCCCTCGAGCCGCGCCGCGCCGAGGACGAGCCGGTCGCCATGGAAGGTGAGCGTGCGGTTCGTCACGGCGACCGTGTCGTCGCCGACCGCCTCGACGCGGCCCCAGCGGATCCGACAGCGGTCGAGGACCCGGAGGGCCGGTCCTTCCATCCCGGAGCGGAGCAGGCCGAGCCAGGGGTAGACGGCGAAGACGTGGAAGCTGTGGTGCGCGACGCCGCCGTTGCCGATCGCGGCGACGATCTCCGGGGAATTGCGCGCCGCGCGCCGGGCGAAGCGCTGGTCGAGCGAGGCGGCGAGCGCCTCGGCGGGAACGCCGTCGAGCAGGGCGTTGCCGACCCAGTAGGCCTCGACGACGCGGGCGTCGAGCGGATCGGCGATGCCGTTGCAACCGGCGATCAGCTCGAGATAGGGCCAGGCACCTTCGAAGCGCGTGGCGAGGTGGGCGAGCTCGCCAAGGTCGCCTTCGCCGCTCGACGCGCCGAGCAGGGCCGCGTGATCAGTGGGCCCGCAGTAGCCGAGGGCGTTCGGCGGGTAGGCGTACCTGGCGAAGAGGGCGGGCCCTTTCGTCACGCCCGGGCGACGCGCGGCCATGCCCGGACAACCGCCAGCACGCCGAGGGCGAGCAGGGCGAACCCGACGGCGTCGGGACGAAGGCCGACGTGGTGGACGATGGCGTCGAGGACAAGCGTCACCGCCGCGCTCGCGACGAGGACCGAGGCGACGTCGATCGCCCGTGCCCTGGAAAGCGCCGTCATCCAGGTCGCGACGTAGCCCCCGAGCAGGCAGCCGGTGAGGAACGCCCAGCGCAGACCGGCTGAGCCCAGGCTGGCGAGGTTGGCGAACTGACCCGTCGCGCCGAGGTAGCCGAGGAGCACGACGCCGCCGCCGCCCATCCGCACGAGCGCCAGCGTCGACGGCGCGAGACGGGTAAGGAGGCGCTTGGCGATGACCGTCTCAATCGCCCAGAGCACGGTCGCGCCGAGCACGAGGGCGTTGCCGGAGTTGAACTCGAGGTGGCCGACGCCACCGGAAGCCGCGGTCACGCCGGCGACCAAGAGCGCGATCGCGACGAGGTTCCAGCGTCCGGCGCGCTCGCCGAGGAGCGGGAGGGCGGCGAGGGCGACCCAGATCACGAGCGTGTCGTGGAGGAAGACGGCCGGCACCGCCGACGTGCGGGCGAGGCCGTCGAAGAAGAAGATGAAGGCGGCCCCGCCGCCGATAGCGGCGACGTAGGCGAGTCCGGCGAGCCGCGCCAGCCCGTGCAGCTCACCGGCGGCGGCGCGGGCTTTCGCCGCTGGGTCGACGGGGGTCGCCCGGCGGGACGCCAGCCAGGCGACGGCGACGAATAGGGCGATGACGACCGTCGCGACGAGGTTCTTCGCTGTCGTGTAGACGGCCGCCGAGGAAAAGCTCTTCACGCCGTAGCTGTTGACGAAGACGGAGACGCCGCTGATGATCGCCGTCGCCCCGGCGACGGCGAGTCCGGGAAGGCGGGTCTTTCCGTATGTCGTCGTCGAAATGGCCATTTCGCCTCCTAGTTCGGACCGTGCTGCGAATCTTGCGCCATCCCGGCGCGGAACTCGGCGAGAACCGCCTCGGCCTCGTCCCGGTCGGCGGGGCCGAGGGCGTAGCCGCTGTGGGCGACGACCCAGTCACCGGGCCGGGGCGCATCACCCTCGTAGGCGAGAAGCGACAAGCGGTGGGACGCCCCGTCGATGTCCTCGGCCTCGACGGCATGGTCGTCGGCGAGGGCTACGACCCGGTGGAGCCGGCTCACGCACATCTGTGGTGACCGATCATGACGCCTCGGCGAAAAGATCGGCAATGCGGGCGGCGGCGACGCCGACGGCACGCGC
>JBEKLG010000052.1:0-10935 GCA_050010315.1 Acidimicrobiales bacterium | reverse complement strand
GCGAGAAAAGGCCGCGTACAATGCCGCGATGACTGGGTCTTTGCCGCGCCTTGCCGTGCTGTTCGGCGGGCCGTCGCCGGAACACGACGTCTCGATCCTCACCGGGCTCCAGGCGGCGAGGGCTCTCGCCGGGACGGAGGCGGTCGCCTCGGTGCACGCGCTGTACTGGACGAAGGAGGGCCGATGGCTGGAGGTGGCGAGCTCCCTGGAGGCCGGCGCCTTTATCGGCGGCGCGCCTAACCGGGGGAGGAAAGTCGAGCTCGTAACCGGGCCCGACGGCGGATTCCGCGCCGCTGCTGGCTGGCGGGGCGGCCGAGCGGAGGCACTCAGCATCGATGCGGCGATCGTCTGTTGTCACGGCGGCCCGGGCGAAGACGGCTCGCTGCAAGGGATCCTCGACTGCGCGTACGTCGCCTACAGCGGACCGAGCGCCGCCTCGGCGGCGTTGGGCATGGACAAGCTCGCGACGGCGGGGGTCCTCGCGGCTGCCGGACTGCCGACGCTGCCGCGACTCGCGCTCCAACCGGAGATGGCGGAACCGGGCTTCTCGGGTCCGTACATCGTGAAGCCGCGCTACGGAGGTTCCTCGATCGGCATCGATGTCGTCAAGGATTGGCCGACCGCGCTGGCCCGCCTTGGCACGAACGTTCACCTGCGGCAGGGCGCGGTCGTGGAGCCTTACCGCGACGAGCTCTACGACTTGCAGGTCGCGGTCCGGACCTGGCCCGAGACCGTCCTGTCCGCGATCGAACGCCCGCTCGGAAGGGGCAGTTCGACCGAGATCCTCGACTACGCAGACAAGTACGTCGGCGGCGAGGGGATGCTCAGCGCGCCCCGCGAGCTGCCGGCGAGGATCGATCCCGGATTGGAGGGCGAGCTGCGCGAGAGCGCATTCGCCGCGGCACAGGTGCTTGGCGCGCGCGGTGTGAGCCGGATCGACTTCCTCTCCGACGGTCATGTCCTTTACTTGAACGAGATCAACACGGTTCCGGGTTCGCTCGCCCGCTACCTCTTCATCGACCCGCCGCTCCCGTTCGGCGAGCTCCTCTTCGGCCTCGCCGCGGAGGCCATGGAGCGGCCCGCGACGGTCTTCTCGTCAGCAGGCGCAGATGGCTCGGTGCTGCGCGAGGCGGGGAAGATCGCGGCCAAGCTCGCTTGATCGAGGGTTGGACGCCGGATCGGGCCGACGTGGCGCTGCGGGAGGACGGGTGACGTATCCGAAGCGGCTCATTCACAACGACGAGGAGGTGCTGCTCGACGCCCGTCCCCATTGGTGGCAGCTTGTGGGACCGGCACTGGTGGCGGTTGTCGCCGTCGGGGGGAGCGCGGTGGTTTTCGTCATCTGGTCCGGAGCGCCGCAGTGGTTCGGCTGGGTTCTCCTCGGGATCGGCGCCAGCGGCACTTGCTATCTTCTCGGGCGCTTCCTCCGATGGCGTTCGACCGACCTCGTGGTCACGTCGATGCGGGTCATCTACCGGGGCGGGGTTGTCGGCCGCTGGAGCCGGGAGATCCCGATCTCGAACGTTCAGGATGTGAGCTACGTCCAGTCTCTCGTCGGAAGGGTGATCGGCAGAGGGGAGCTCTTCGTGGAATCCGCCGGCTCACGCGGCGAAAAACCCTTCCGCGGGGTGAGCCGTCCCGAGGTCGCCCAAGGGCTCATCAACCGCTCGATTGAGGAGTCCCGCCAGCGCGGCTCGGGCCGTCTCGCCCCGCGGGACGGGGTCTCGGTTGCCGAGGAGCTCGATCACCTCGGCGCGCTCCATCGTCGCGGGGTGATCACCGACGGCGAGTTCGCGCGCTTGAAAGCGGAGCTGATCGGCCCGAGCGGTGGCGAGCTCGGCGATGACGAGTTCGGCGAGAGCTAGCGAGGCTTGGTCAGCCAAGTTCGTCGCGATGGCTGCACGGTAGGCTCCGGCCGTGGCGGAGCGCTTCTTTGTCGAGACGCTCGGCTGTCCGAAGAATCAAGTCGACTCCGACAAACTCGTCAGTTCCCTCCTGGCGGCGGGCCTTGAGCCCGCGGACGCGCTCGGCGACGCGGACCTTGTGGTCGTCAATACCTGCGCTTTCATCGAAGCCGCGCGCGCCGAATCGATCGAGGTGATCCTCGACGTGACACGGGCGCGAAGGACAGGATCCCGGCTCGTCGTGACGGGTTGTCTCGCGGCTCGCGCCGGCGCGGCGCTCGCCGAGGCCCTTCCCGAGGTGGACTCGGTGGCCGACGTCGGCATTCCGGTCCATCTCGGCGGGGCGCGTTGGCGGCCTCGGAGCGGGCGGTGCGTTCCGGCTGCCTTCCTCGATCTGGCACGACCGCGGGCACGCGCCCCGTGGGCCTACGTGAAGATTGCGGAGGGTTGCGATCGCCGGTGTGGATTCTGCGCGATACCGCAATTCCGAGGGCCGCAGCGCTCGCGGGACAAAGAGGCGATCCTCAGCGAGATTGGCGAGCTCGGTGCCATCGAGGTCGTCCTCGTCGCCCAGGACCTCGCTTCCTACGGGCGGGACCTCGGTCGGCAGGGGGGCCTCGTCGACCTCGTCGGGGCGGTCGCAGCACGCGGGTACCGGGTGCGACTGCTCTATCTCTACCCGGCGTCGCTTGACGACCACCTCATCGACACGATCGTCGCGACCGGGATCCCGTACTTCGACCTGTCGCTGCAGCACGTTTCCCGCCCACTGCTGCGACGGATGCGACGCTGGGGATCACAGGAGGCCTTCTGCCGCCGGATCGACGCAATCCGCTCCCGTGCCCCTGAGGCCGCGCTGCGCAGCTCGTTCATCCTCGGCTATCCGGGCGAGACCGAGGAGGACCACGACGCCCTGCTGGCGTTCCTGCGGGCGGCCGAGCTCGACTGGGCAGGGTTCTTCACCTTCTCCGAGGAGGAGGGAACCTACGCCGCGACGCTCGACGACAGAGTTCCCCGGGAGGTCGCGCTCGAGCGCCTGCGGGAGTCCGCCGAAGTGCAGGACGAGATCACGGCACGTCGTCGGCGGGCGCTGGTCGGCACCGCAGTGGACGTGCTCGTCGACGCCGTGGGGGTCGGACGGTCCCACCGCGAGGCACCCGAGATCGACGGCGTGATCCATTTGCCGGCTGGGGGTGAACCGGGGACCCTGCGCCGGGTGCGGATCGACGCGGCCCAGGGACCCGACCTCGAGGGATCTTTCCTCGACGGGTCGGCACCGCACCCGGGACGCCCGATGGCGTCGGCGGGAGCGAGCAGGTGAATAGGTCGCGCCCGTTGTTCGGGCCGTCAGCGCTGTTAACCCCCGCCAATGCGCTCACTTTCACGCGGCTTGTCGGTGCACCCGCTCTCGCCGTGCTGACGATCGCGATCGGGCCGACGTCTTGGTTGCTCTGGGCGGTGTGGACCGCGCTCTGCCTTTCGGACGGGCTGGACGGGTACATCGCGCGCCGTCACGGGACGACGCGATCCGGCGCCTTCCTCGATCCCCTCGCCGACAAGTTCCTCGTTCTCGGCGCGCTCAGCGCGCTGAGCGCGATCGGCGCCATCGGCGTCCTGCCCGTCGCTCTCATCGGGGCGCGGGAGGTGGCGATGAGCACCTTCCGGGTGACGGCGGGGCGCCAGGGGATCTCCGTTCCGGCGCGGCCGCTCGCCAAGCTGAAGACCCTCGCACAGGATCTCGCCATCGCCGGGATGTTCTTCCCGCCAATCGGCAAGAGCCACCCGGGCGCGGTCTCGATCGCTCTGTGGGTCGCGGTCGCGCTGACGCTCGTCACGGGGGTTGAGTACTTCCTCGACGCCTGGCGCGACCGGCGGCGACAGCTCGACAGGGCCACTCGGGCCGCCAACCCGCAGGGAGCGTGAGGACGGCGTGCGCGCCGAGGTCGTCGCGGTCGGCACCGAGTTATTGCTCGGCCAGATAGTCGACACGAACTCGGCCTGGATCGCCGAGCGCCTCGCCGCGACCGGGATCGACTGCCATTACCAGACCCGGGTGGGCGACAACGTCGCGCGCATCCGTGAGGTCCTCGCGACGGCGCTGTCCCGCGCTGACGCCGTTGTCGTCTGCGGGGGTCTCGGCCCGACCCAGGACGACGTCACCCGCGAGGCGATCGCCGAGGTCATGGGGACCGCGCTGGTCCTCGACCGTGAGGCGCTGGCGGGCGTGGAGCAGGTCTTTCGCAGGCGTCACCGGGAGATGCCGGCGAGCAACCGGCGCCAGGCGGAGGTGCCCTCCGGGGCACGTATCATCCCGCAACGGCTCGGCACCGCCCCTGGGCTGATCTGCCCGCTCGGCAATCGCCTCCTGTTTGCGCTGCCCGGAGTTCCGGGCGAGATGCGGGAGATGCTCGAGCGCGCCGTCCTGCCCGAGCTCGGGGCGCGTTCCGGTGTAGCGGGGGTGATCGCGAGCCGGGTCCTGCGCACGTGGGGTCTTGGCGAATCGGCGCTCGCTGAGCTCGTCGCGCCGCGTCTCGCCGCGCTCGAAGCCGCGGGGGAGGGCGCACCGACGATCGCCTTTCTCGCGCGCGGCCTCGAGGGGGTTCAGCTGCGCGTCACCGTGAAAGCCGCCAGCCGGGACGACGCCCGGAGGATGCTCGACCGCGAGGAAGCGACGCTCAGGGAATTGCTCGACGGGAACGTCTTCGGGATCGACGACGAGACGATGGCGATCCGCATCGGGGCGCTTCTCACCGCCGGCCGAGCGACGCTCGCCGTCGCAGAGTCCTACACCGGCGGACTTGTGGTGTCGTGCCTCGTCGCGGCCCCGGGAGCCAGCCGATGGCTGCGCGGCGGGATCGTGACCTACGCGAGCGAGGTGAAACGGGAGCTTCTTGGGCTGACGGAGGGTCCCGTCGTCACTGCGGCGGCGGCGATGGCGATGGCACGGGGAGTCCGGCGGCTGTTCGGCGCGGATATCGGTCTCGCCACGACGGGCGTCGCCGGACCGGACGCGCAAGACGGACAGCCGGCGGGAACGGCGCTCGCGGGCTTCGCCTCCGGAGGTGGCAACGACGCGACCTCGTTCGAGATCCCCGGCGATCGGCAGACGGTGCGGGAGCTCGGCACGATGAACACGCTGGACTGGTTGCGGCGTCGTCTCGAGGCCGAGCATTAGGCGCGTTGCGGACCCGTTGCGGTCGCCGGACAACCAGCGATGTGTGCGATGACAAGACGGCGCTTGGTCCCGAAACTAGGCCACTACCGTTTCATCGATCCGAGCAGGTGATCGAGCGCGAAGGCCAGCAGCCCAGCGGCGATCCAGATGGAGTAGCCGACACCGAGACACGTCCCGCCTGTCGCATTCGCCGCGATCAGCGCCAGTACGAACAGCACGACTGCTGCGAGTCCGAAGAGTCGAACAATCATTTCAATCTCCCTTGATGGTTACTGCGACGACCCTTTCGCCGTCGCGTCTTAAGAGAACAGATCGCGAAAGTCCTGGTCAGTCATCTTCCACGGCTCCGAACAGCAACGCCGCCTCCGATGAGCACCATGAACCCCACTGTCTGCCGTCCAGGTATGCCTGCTCAAAAAGAGCCTCCCGACGAGGGAGGACGCTAGGGCGTTTTGTCATCGCACACATCGCCGGACAATCCACCGTCGAACATGCGTTCGCAACTACACTGATGGAAGTTCCAGTGGGAGGGCCTGGCTCGTTGGCAGAGTGCAGTTCTCGTGATACAGCGGCGCCGTATCCTGCAGGTCCACCCGGCGGACGGCTTGGTGACGCGGCTGGGGGAAAGAGAGGGGCGATGGAGCGGGACAAGGCACTCGATGCAGCACTCGGCCAGATCGAGAAGCAGTTCGGGAAAGGCTCAGTGATGCGAATGGGTGAGAGCCTCACGCTGGGCATCGAGGCGATCTCGACTGGTGCCATGTCGCTCGACCTCGCGCTCGGTGTCGGCGGTCTGCCGCGTGGTCGCATTGTCGAGGTCTTCGGTCCGGAATCGTCCGGCAAGTCGACCCTCGCTCTCCACGTTGTCGCGGAGGCACAGCGCAACGGCGGCGTCTGCGCCTACATCGACGCCGAGCATGCCCTCGATCCCGTCTACGCCAAGGCGATCGGGGTCGACATCGACGAGCTGCTCATCTCGCAACCAGACAACGGCGAGCAGGCCCTCGAGATCGCCGAGATGCTCATCCGCTCCGGTGCAATAGACGTCCTCGTCATCGACTCGGTCGCGGCGTTGACCCCGCGAGCCGAGATCGAAGGCGAGATGGGGGATTCCCATGTTGGATTGCAGGCCCGCCTCATGTCCCAGGCCCTGCGCAAGCTCACTGCCACGTTGAACAAGTCCGACACCATCGCCCTGTTCATCAACCAGCTTCGGGAGAAGATCGGCGTGATCTACGGCTCGCCCGAGGTGACCCCGGGGGGCCGGGCGCTGAAGTTCTACGCGTCGGTGCGCCTCGACATCCGGCGTGTGGAATCGATCAAAGACGGTGCGGAGATCGTCGGGAGCCGGACGCGGGTGAAGGTCGTGAAGAACAAGTGCGCGCCTCCTTTCCGTTCAGCGGAGTTCGACATCATGTACGGACAGGGCATCAGCCGGGAGGGCTCGATCCTCGACGTCGCCGTCGACCTTGGGATCGTGAAGAAGTCCGGTGCCTGGTACACCTACGAAGGCGAGCAGCTCGGCCAAGGCCGGGAGAACGCGAAGCAGTTCCTGCGGCAGAGCCCCGAGCTCGTCGTCGAGATCGACGAGCGGATCCGCAAGACGGTGGCGACGGTTACTGCGGATATCCCGCTCGGCGCCGGTATCGGCGACGACGAGCCGATCTCCCTCGAGAGCTGAGATCGATCCTCAACGAGGGATCGAAGTGTGTTTGAACTCGTTGAGGTCGGGGTGATCGACGAGGAGTTCGAGCACGTGGTCGATCGTTGCACGCGCGAGATCCCTGTCGCCGTGAGGGCGGGTCATGAGCCGTACGAAGACGGCCCGCTCGCCGATGATGAACGTCGGCACGCCGAACACGGCGTGGTCGTGGACTGAGGCCTCGTGCTCGTGGCGGAATAGCTCGAAGGGCCAGCCGGCGGCGAGTTCCGCGAAGACGCCCGCGGCGTCGACGCCGGCGCGGGCCAGGGCAGAACGGACAACTTCGCCGTCGCGCAGGTCGCCTGCCTCGTCATGGCGCGCTGCGAAGAGGGCAAGATGCGCCGCCGGGAAGAGGTCCGGGTAGCGCTCCCGCACGACGAGTCCGGCAGCGACGGCGACGAGCTGGTCACGGGCTCCTGGATCCTCCCAGACCGGCGTCTCGCCCTCGGCCACGTGGGCCTGGCTGAGCGAGAACGGCACGAAATGGACGCGGTAGTCGGCACCGCCCGACAACGCCACGAGCACGTGTTCGTGCGCGTTGCGCGCGAACGGACAGCGGTAGTCGAAGTTGACGGAGAACTCGTGTCCGGCCACGCTCATCACCTGCCGATCTCGTTTGTTATCTCACCCGGATCCTAGGTTGCAGACTGGGACACCGGGGCGGGTACCATCGGTCCGTGCCCGAGGTGCGGCGGGCTACCCCCGAGGACATCGTTGTTGTCACGCGCTCGCTCGCGTCCGCTTTCCTCGACGACCCGGTCTCCGCCTTCCTCTTCCCCGACGCGGCGCGCCGGGAGTCGATCCTGCGCGATTTCTTCGTCGTCCAGTTGTCCCGGACCTATTTGCCCCGCGGCGAGGTCTACACGACCGAGGACCGGGCGGGGGCGGCTTTGTGGCTGCCCCCGAATTCACCGATGCCGACCCTGCGCGACCAGCTGGCGTATCTCCGGATCGGACTCGCTGCAGGTCACTGGAGAATCGCGCGGCGACTTGCCGGAGCTCTCCAGCGACTCCGACCTCTGACGGAGCACTACTACCTCGGGACGGTCGGCGTCGACCCGGCGCGTCAGCGCCGGGGTCTTGGGACGGCGCTCCTGCGTCCGGCCCTCGAGCGCTGCGACGGTTCCCGCCTTGGCGCTTATCTCGAGTGCTCGAGCGAGGCGAACACCGAGTTCTACGGTCGACTCGGCTTCCGGGTGACCCGGGAAATGCGGGTGCCACACAACGGCCCAAGGCTTTGGCTGATGTGGCGTGAACCGGCGACGGTCCCCTGGCCGATCGTTTGAAGGCTCCACCGAGGGCCGGAGGAAAACGGATCACCCCGGGGCGACCGACGGGCGTCCAACCCCGGGCGGTGAGCCCTCGGGGCCGAGCACCTGAACGATTCGGGCCAGGTTCAACGACGCCGGCGGGGCCGGCCCGTTCGCGACGACGGCGTGGGTGCGCGGCCGGCACGAGGACTCACCGCCGGGGGAATCGGACGTACGCCCGGCGGGGTCCGTCGGGGGTCGGCGAGAATCTCGGTGAGGAGCTCGAGCACCGCCCGCACAGGGGCGCTCGGGAGTGCTCGGCGGCGTTGGGCCACCCCGATGACCCGGGGACCGACGCCCTCGACCGGCACGACTTCCCAGAATCTCTTCCCGCCGGGGGGCATGGCACTCGTCGGCAGGATGGCGAAGCCGCAGCGTTGGCCCATGAGCGACCGCATCAGCCGGAGACTGTCCAACTCGGCTCGTGGCTGGAGCGTGACGCCGGCCGCGGCGGCCGCCGCGTCGAGGCCGATCCGGTAGTTGCTCCCGGCGAGGGGCAGGAGCAGCGGCAGGGAGGCGAGGTCGCTCACCGTCAGCACGGCGCGCCCAGCGAGCGGATGCTTCCGTGGCAGGTAGAGCCCGAGGTCCTCCTCGAACAGCGGCACGGTGTGGACCTCGGAGGCCGAGGTCGGCAGGGCGAGCACTCCGAGGTCGACGTCTCCTGAGGCGAGTTGGGCGTTGAGGCCGGGGGTCGTCGCCTCCCGGAAGATGAGGTGGAGGTGGGGGTGGATCGTGGGAACGAGGTCGAGGATCTCGGGCACGAGCCAGAGCGCCGCGGTCCCGATCAGCCCGAGCTGGACCGTCCCGACGATCTCGTGGCTGAGCGCAGTGACGTCCGACGTCAGCGCGTCGAGCTCGCCGATCACCCGGCGCGCCCGCTCGACCGCGAGGGCGCCCGCCTCGGTGAGCTCACCGCTGGCGCGGTCGACGAGGACCGAACCGAGCTCGACCTCGAGCTTCTTGATGTGCGTGGAGACGTTCGACTGCACGGTCGCGAGCGAGTCCGCCGCGGCGGAGAATGAGCCGCGCTCGGCGATCGCGACGAGGGCGTTCAGCTGGCGGAGGTCCATCGAATCCGATGATAACCACTATCTATTGCAACTGTTTGACTGATGGCCTCCGCCTGGCAAGAGTGTGGTCAACCACGGGTGTGACGGTCCCCCACCGAAACCCCGTGGGTGTGAATTGAACGAAGGGGCCGGTCCCCCCCCGGCCCCTTCTTCGCGCCTGGGCCGGGCGCAACTGGGGAAACGGGTTTCACCAGGGCTTGGCGGAGGACCGCGACTTTGTAATCTTCGTGCGCCGTGCGCTCGCCGGCAGCGCCCAGGCGCGTCGCCACGGGGAGGCGTCCGGGCCTCGGAAGGCGGGGGTCTGTCCGGCCGCGGCGCGCTTGCGCGCCGACCACCAGTCCGTCTCGGCCTCGTCGGCGAGGAGTGCCACGGATTCCTCGATGCGTGTCGCAAAATGGCGGGCATCCTCCTCGCGACCGGAGGGTCCCGTCGCCTCGGCCGGCCAGAGCGGATCCCCGAACCGGACCTCGACCTTGCCGCGGCGCAGTGTCTTCCCGCCCTTCGGGAAGACCGGGCGAACGCCGCGCAGGTGTACGGGGACGACCGGAACATCGCAGCGCTTGGCGAGATAGGCCGCGCCGCCCCGGAATTCCTGGCCCCAGCCATCGCGACTGCGACCGCCTTCCGGGAAGATGACGAGGTTCCAGCGGTCGGTGAGGAGCTCCGCCGCGAGCTCGGCACTGCGCCGGTTCACCTTGGTTCTTTCCATCGGGATCGTGCCGAGGCTGAGCGACCACAACGCCGCCTTCCACGGGCGGTCGAAGAAGTAGTCGGCAGCGGCAGCAACGACCGTTCGGCGGCGGAACCGCTCCGGCAAACAGGCGAGGACGATCGAGGTGTCGAGGTGGCTCGAGTGGTTGGCGGCAAAGATCACCGGGCCGTCTAGTGGGTCGAGGTGTTCGCCGCCGAAGACCCTGGGCGAGGTGACGACGGTTACAAATGGCCGGGTGACGTTGTCGACGAGGATCCGCCGCACTGCCCGGGCCCAAGGCTCCCGCGTCCAGGCCGTGTCGTAATCGACTCCGATGTTGCGCCGCTTTGCAGGACGGGGCAAGGTGCCCGGCCACGTCGGGCGCGAAAAGACGTCGTCGATGATGCGGGGGAGACGGACGCTCACGAGACGTCGGCCACGAGGAGCGGCGGGGCGTGAAGGTGGGTGATCGTCGGGTTTCGGCCGACGACGTCCTCGGCCATCTCGAGAGCGTCGGCGAGTGTCGAAGCCGGCTTGAACCCCATCCGGCGCACGGCGGCCCTGTCGCCGCCGACGATGATCACCTCGCCGAGGTGCTCGAGCGCGTGGGCACACCAGTACCACATGTAGAGGGGATGCACGCCGTGATAGGCGTTTGACGTTCGATAGAGGTGGACGTACCACGGATCGGTCGCGAACGCCTGCTCGTAGCGTTTCTCGATCTCCAAAAGGTCCGTGGTTTCAGCGAGGACCTGCTCGAAAAAGTCGATGTAACTCGGGTGGTGCACCGGGTGGAAGGCCCAGGGAGTCGGGTGCGACATGATGCAGACCCCACCCTCGCGCACGAGCGGTCGGCCCCGGTAGAGGTTGAAGAAGTAGCCAAGCCCGAGGCAGGCGACGAGGATCGGATTCATGATCGAGTTCACGTTGTACGGGCTCAGGTACGGCAAGCCCATCGTCAAGATGTCGCTCTGGCCTTCGACGCTCACAAGCTGTTGTTGAAAGAGGTTCTCCAGCGTGACGTCGTGCACGGCCTCGACCTCCCCCGCTTGGACTGAGGTCACGGCATAGGGCGAGCGGATC
>JBEKLG010000051.1:0-10982 GCA_050010315.1 Acidimicrobiales bacterium | reverse complement strand
TGCCCGCCCGGGTCGCGGCGATCGAGTACGACCCGAACCGCAACGCCCGCATCGCCCTCCTCCATTACGCCGACGGCGAGAAGCGCTACATCCTCGCCCCCCAGCGGGTCGCGGTCGGCGACATGCTGCAGTCCGGCCATGGTTCCGAGATCCGCCCGGGCAACGCCCTGCCGCTGCGCTACATCCCGGTCGGTTCTGTCCTCCACAACGTCGAGCTCCGGCCCGGCGGCGGCGGCAAGATCGCGCGCGGCGCCGGCATGAGCGTGCAGCTAGTCGCCAAAGAGGGGGCGCTCGCGACGCTGCGGCTCCCCTCGACCGAGATGCGCCGGGTCCCGATCGACTGCCGGGCGACGATCGGCGAGGTCGGCAATGCCGAAGCCGAGCTCGTCTCGATCGGCAAGGCTGGGCGCAACCGCTGGCGCGGGGTCCGTCCCCAGGCGCGCGGCGTGGCAATGAACCCGGTCGACCACCCGCTCGGCGGTGGCGAGGGAAAGGCGTCCGGCGGGCGGCATCCCGTCTCGCCGTGGGGCAAGCCCGAGGGCCGCACCCGTGCCCGTCACAAGACTTCCGATCAGCTCATCGTGCGCCGTCGACGCGGCCGCGGTGCGCGTCGATGAGGAACCGAGCGAGGATCGCATGCCCCGGAGCCTGAAGAAGGGACCGTTCGTTGACGACCACCTGCTGAAAAAGGTCGACGATCTCAACGCGAAGAACGAAAAGCACGTGATCAAGACCTGGTCGCGCCGTTCGACGATCATCCCGGACATGGTCGGACACACGATCGCGGTGCACGACGGGCGCAAGCACGTCCCCGTCTACGTCACCGAGGCAATGGTCGGCCACAAGCTCGGCGAGTTCGCGCCGACGAGGACGTTCCGCTACCACGCGGGGCAGGAACGTCAGGCGAGGCGCTGACGATGGCCGTCAAGACGAACGAGCGTCCCGGGACCCGAGCCGTGCTGCGGCACTGCGGGATGGCGAGTTCCAAGGCCCGGGAGGTGCTCGACCTCGTGCGGGGTCTCGACTACACGCGGGCGGTGGAACTTCTCGACCACACCGATCGCGGCGCCGGGCCGGTGGTCGCGAAGCTGGTGCGTTCGGCGGCGGCGAACGCCGAGCACAACGACGGGCAGTTCCCTGAGGAGCTCTACATCTCCACGTGCTACGCCGACGAGGGACCCACCCTCAAGCGCTACCGCCCACGGGCTCGTGGCCGCAGCACGCGGATCCGCAAGCGCACCTGCCACATCACGGTCATCCTCTCGCGCATGCCCGAGGACCAGATCGCCCGCCTGAAGGCGCGCTCGGCGGCGCAGAACGTCGACCGTCGCGCCCGCCGTGTCGCCGGGGCGCGTCGGCGCTCCCGGGCGGTGGCGGCCATCGAGGAGACCTCGGCACTCGTCACCGGCGAAGGCGGCGAGGGAACCGAGGAGGCTGAGGCCCGCACCCCGGGGGCGACCCCCGCCGCGCCGCCAGAGGCCCCCGCAAAGGCCGCCCCGACAAAGAAGGTGCCCGCAAAGGCCGCCCCGGCAAAGAAAGCCGCGGCAAAGGCCGCCCCGGCAAAGAAAGCCGCGGCGAAGGCCGCCCCGACAAAGAAAGCCGCGGCGAAGAAAGCCCCGACGAAGGCTGTCCCGGCGAAGAAGGCCGCAGTGAAGGCCGCCCCGGCGAAGGCGGCCGCGGCGTCCAGGGCGACGAGGGCGATCGCCAGGCTCGCGAAGAAGACGCGTAAGCCGCTCGGGAAGGACAAGAGCTGATGGGCCAGAAGGTCAACCCGTACGGGTTCCGTCTCGGTATCACGACCGACTGGAAGTCGCGTTGGTTCGAGGACCGCGGTTACCAGAACGCCGTCGTCGAAGACTGGAAGATCCGTGACTACCTGATGACCCAGCTCGAGTCGGCGGCCGTCAGTCGGATCGAGATCGAGCGCACCAGGGACCGCCTGCGCGTCGACGTCCACACCGCCCGCCCGGGCATCGTCATCGGGCGTCGCGGTGCCGAGGCCGACCGGCTCCGTCGCCACCTCGGGCGGATGACGAAGAATGCCAACGTCCAGCTGAACATCCAGGAGATCAAGCAGCCGGAGCTCGACGCGGCGCTCATCGCCCAGGGCATCGCCGACCAGCTGACCCGGCGCATCAGCTTCCGGCGCGCGATGAAGCGTGCGATCCAGACCGTGGAGAAGGCCGGGGGCCAGGGCGTGCGCGTCCAGTGCTCCGGCCGCCTCGGCGGTTCGGAGATGTCCCGCAGGGAGTCCTACCGGGAGGGTCGCGTGCCCCTGCACACGCTGCGGGCCGACATCGACTTCGGTTTCCGCGAGGCCCGCACGGCGACCGGACGCGTCGGGGTGAAGGTCTGGATCTACAAGGGCGACATCCTCCCGTACCGGTCCGTCCCCGAAGACAAGATCTCGCGCGAGGCGGCGATGGCCGTCGGTGAGACCTCGGGCCAGGCGCGCCCTCGCCGGATCGTGTCGGCAGGCGGCGGCCGGCGCCGTTCCGAGCTCGGCGAACCCGGCGTCACACCGGAAGAGGTCCCTGCGGCGGCGGCGGTCGGCGAGCACGAAGAGGCTCCCGCCGGGGCCGCAGCCGAGCCGGCCACTCCCCCCGCGGACGACGCCCTCGAGAAGCTCCTTGCCGAAGAGGAGGAGATCGAACGGCGCACCCGTGACGAACACCACGAGACGCCACACTTCCGCAAGGAGAACGACTGACGATGCTGATGCCGAAGAAGGTGAAGCACCGTAAGCAGCACCGCGGCCGGCGCTCCGGTCTCGCCAAGGGCGCCGTGACGGTCGACTTCGGCGACTACGGGATCAAGGCCCTCGAGGCGGGCTGGATCACGGCGCGTCAGATCGAGGCCGCACGTATCGCGATGACGCGTCACGTGCGCCGCGGCGGAAAGGTCTGGATCCGTGTCTTCCCGGACAAGCCGGTCACCCAGAAGCCGGCCGAGACGCGCATGGGATCAGGCAAGGGCAATCCCGAGCACTGGGTCGCCGTCGTTCGACCCGGGCGGATCATGTTCGAGATCGCGGGGGTCGACGAGCAGCTGGCACGCCAGGCGATGGAGCTAGCGATCCAGAAGCTCCCGATCAAGGCCGAAGTCGTCGTCCGTCCCGGGGTGTCGACGGAAGCGAGGGGGGCGGCGAGATGACCAAGACCACCGAACTGCGCTCGCTCTCTGGGCTCGACCGGATTCAGCGTCTTGCCGACGCCCGCAAGGAACTGTTCAATCTCCGCTTCCAGCTCGCGACGGGCCGGCTCGACAACGTGAGCCGGATCGCGATCGTCCGCCGGGACATCGCCCGTCTGTTGACCATCGAGGCGGAAGACGCGCGCCTTGCCAGCGAGCCCGTGAGACGGGTGAGGAGGAGCCGTGGCTGACGAAACCGAAACGGCGGTCTCGACGCCCGGAGAAGCGCGCGTGAACCGTCGCAAGGAGCGCGAGGGCACCGTGCTCTCTCGCTCCAACGACAAGACGCTGGTCGTCTCGGTCGTCGAACGCGTCCGCCACCCGAAGTACGTGAAGACGGTCCAGCGCTCGAAGCGGCTCTACGTCCATGACGAGGGGAATGCCGCTGGTGTCGGTGACAGGGTTCTCGTCGCCGAGACGCGTCCGATCTCGAAGCTCAAGCGGTGGCGGCTCGTCGAGATCCTGGAGCGTGCGCGGTGATCCAGTCCGAGTCGCGGCTCAAGGTCGCGGACAATTCGGGAGCGAAAGAGGTCCTTTGCATCAAGGTGCTCGGCGGTTCGCGACGTCGTTATGCGACGATCGGCGACGTCTTCATCGCGACGGTCAAAGACGCCGTCCCGGGAGCCGCCGTGAAAAAGGGTGAGGTCGTGAGGTGTGTCGTCGTGCGCGCGAAGAAGGAACGGCGTCGTCCCGACGGCAGCTACATCAGGTTTGACGAGAACGCTGCAGTGCTCATCAACGAGCAGCTCCAGCCGCGTGGGACGCGCATCTTCGGCCCGGTCGGTCGCGAGCTGCGCGACAAGCGGTTCATGCGCATCGTCAGCCTCGCGCCGGAGGTGATCTAGGTGAAGATTCGTAAGGGCGACGAGGTCCAGGTCCTTTCGGGCAAGCACCGTGGCAAGACGGGTGAGGTGATCCGCGCGATCCCCGGGGAGCACAAGGTCGTCGTCTCCGGAGTCAACATCTCGAAGCGTCACCAGCGTCCGACCCGCTCGGCGATGCAGGCTGGCATCATCGACAAGGACATGCCGCTGCCGGTCGCGGTCGTCGCCTTGATCTGCGCCAAGGACGGCCCGACCCGGGTCCGCTACGAGGTGGGGAAGGACGGCACGAAGACACGGGTTTGCGCGAAGTGCGGGGGCCGGCTGTGAGCGCGCCGACGAGCGTCGTCGAGCGCCCCCGTCTGAAGGCCCGTTTCGAGGACGAGATCCGCGACCGGCTGAGGACCGAGCTCGGTCTCGCGAACATGATGGAGGTCCCTCGGCTTGCGAAGATCGTGCTCAACATGGGGGTCGGCAAGGCGACCCAGCAGCAGTCGCTGCTCGAGGGTGCCGTGCGCGACCTCGCCACGATCACCGGCCAGCGACCAGTCGTCACGCGGGCCCGCAAGTCGATCTCGGCGTTCAAGCTGCGCGAAGGGAACTCGATCGGCGCCGTGGTGACCCTGAGGGGCAACCGGATGTGGGAGTTCTTCGACCGCCTGATCAGTATCGCCATCCCACGCATCCGGCACTTCCGTGGATTGTCGCCGCGCTCGTTCGACGGGCACGGAAACTACACATTGGGCGTCTCCGAGCAGCTCATCTTCCCGGAGATCGACTACGACAAGGTCGACGCCACCCGTGGGATGGACATCACGATCGTGACGACGGCCCGCACCGACGCCGAGGGGCGAGCACTGCTCGACGCCTTCGGCTTCCCGTTCCGACGCGAAGGGTAGTGGGCAGATCATGGCCAAGAAGGCGCTCGTCGAGAAGCAGCAGCACAAACCGAAGTTCAAGGTGCGCGGCTACACCCGGTGCCGGCGTTGCGGTCGCCCCAGGTCCGTGTACCGCCGCTTCGGATTGTGCCGGATCTGCCTGAGAGAGCTCGTACATGCAGGGGAAGTGCCCGGTGTGAAGAAGGCAAGCTGGTGACGGGAGGGCATCGCCGATGACCATGACGGATCCCATCGCCGACATGCTGACCCGCGTGCGCAACGCCAACGTTGCGATGCACGAAACCGTCCGCATGCCCGGTTCGAAGCTGAAGATGTCACTCGCCTCGATCCTGGAGCGCGAGGGCTACATCGCCGGCTTTTCGACCACCAAGGATGATGGACGTCCGGGGACCGTCCTCGAGATCAGGATGAAGTACACGCACGACCGCGCCCGTGCGATCGCCGGGCTGAAACGGGTCTCGACGCCGGGGCTGCGCGTCTACGCGCGCGCCGATCACCTGCCGCGGGTCCTCGGCGGCCTCGGCGTCGCCGTGCTCTCGACCAGCCAGGGCTTGCTCACCGACCGGGAGGCTCGCCAGCGGAAGATCGGCGGCGAGGTGCTCTGTTATGTCTGGTGACCCGGAGATGGGTGGGGTGAGCCGCTGATGTCGCGGGTCGGACGAATGCCGATCACGGTGCCCGCGGGCGTCGAGGTGACGATGGTCGACGACCGCATCGCCGTGCGCGGCCCCAAGGGCGCCCTGGAGCGGGTGATCCCGAGCCGGATCAGCGTGCGCGCCGAGGATGGCGGGTCGACGCTTGTCGTCGAGCGCCCGGACGACGAACGGGCGAGCCGGGCGCTCCACGGCCTCACGCGGACGTTGATCGCCAACATGGTGCTCGGCGTCACCGAGGGGTTCTCCAAGGACCTCGAGATCGTCGGCATCGGCTACCGGGCAACGGCGAAGGGGCCGAACCAGCTCGAGCTGGCGCTCGGCTTCAGCCACCCGGTCGTCATCGACGCGCCCGAGGGCATCAGCTTCGAGGTCCCGATGCCGACCCGCGTCACGGTGCGAGGCATCGACAAGGAACGGGTCGGGCAGGTGGCCGCCGACATCCGCAAGATCCGCAAGCCCGAGCCCTACAAGGGCAAGGGTGTGCGGTACGCGGGCGAGACGGTGCAGCACAAGGCCGGAAAGGCTGGGAAGTAGCGATGGCGGGCACCGATCGCACCCGCGTCCTGCGCCGCCGCCGCCACGAACGGTTGCGCCGCAAGGTCGCCGGCACCGCCGAACGGCCGCGTCTCGCCGTTTTCCGCTCGAACCGACACATCGTCGCCCAGGTGATCGACGATGCCGCGGGGCGCACGATCGCCGCCGCTTCGACGATGGAGGCGGCTCTGCGCACGAAGCCGACCGGCAACGTCGCCGCTGCGGCCGAGGTCGGCCGGCTCGTGGCGGAACGCGCCCGGCGCGAGGGGATCGAGACGGTCGTCTTCGACCGGGGCGGCGCCCGGTACCACGGTCGCGTCGCGGCCCTCGCCGAGGCTGCTCGCGCCGCGGGATTGGAGTTCTAAATGCCAGAGTCCCAGTACGAGGAGCGGACGATCCGGGTGAACCGCGTCGCCAAGGTGGTCCAAGGCGGCCGGCGGTTCTCCTTCACGGCGCTGATGGTCGTGGGTGACGGCCAGGGCCACGTCGGCCTCGGCTACGGCAAGGCCAAGGAGGCTGGTCTCGCCGTGCAGAAGGGGATCGAGGACGCGAAGAAGAACGTCTTCGAGGTGCCGTTGGCCGGATCGACAATCGTCCACCCGGTGATCGGCTCGGCCGGGGCCGGCAGGATGCTCATGAAGCCCGCGGCGCCGGGCACCGGCGTCATCGCCGGCGGGGCGGCCCGGGCGATCTTCGAGATGGCCGGGGTGCGTGACGTCGTCGCCAAGTCGCTCGGCACGTCGAACTCGATCAACGTCGCCCACGCGACGATCGCCGGGCTGAAGGCGCTCCGCCGCCCCGACGAGGTCGCCCGCCTGCGCGACAAGACGCCCGAGGAGGTCTGCCCGGCGGGGGTGTTGCGTTCCTACAACGAGCGGCGCCGGGCAACGACGGTCGACGGCGGGGGGCGTTGACGTGACGCCGCGCCCAGCGTCCGGTCCGGCCGAGATCGTCGTCACCCAGGTCCGCTCGGCGATCGGGGGCAAGCCGAAACACCGCGCGACCCTGCGCGCCCTCGGTCTGCGCCGGGTCGGCCAGTCGAACGTGCTCGCCGATCGGCCGGAGATCCGTGGCATGCTCGCGTGCGTGTCCCACCTCGTGACGGTCCGACCGTCCTTGTCGCGCCCGGGCTCCCGCACGCCGGCGAAGACCTCCTCGAGGGGCAAGGGGGGATCGTGATGCGACTCGACGATCTCGTGCCGGCCGCGGGATCTCACCGGCGACGTCGCCGCGTCGGCCGGGGAACCGGCGGCAAAGGCGGCAAGACGGCCGGTCGCGGCACCAAGGGCCAGCTCGCGAGGGGCGCGCTGAACGCTGGGTTCGAGGGTGGGCAGCTGCCGCTCACCCAGCGGCTCCCGAAGCTGCGCGGCTTCAAGAACCCGTTCCGTGTCGAGTACAACGTCGTCAACCTCGACGATCTCGACAAGCACGTCGGCGAGGAGGTAACCCCGGAGACGCTGCGCGCCGCGGGAATCGTCCACGAAAAGGGTCTCGTCAAGGTTCTCGGGCGCGGGACGCTCTCGCGGGCAATCGCCGTCGAGGCCCACGCCTTCTCGAAGGCTGCCGCCCGGGCAATCACCGACGCCGGCGGGTCCGTCAAGGTCGTGCCATCACCGCACGGCGGCCGCCGGCCCCCCGTCCGCGGCAACGCGCTCGCCAACCGCTAGGCATGGGACGGACGGGACCGTGGCGGTCTGGACGCTAGGGTGCAACCGGTGCGTGACGCGCCGGCATGTCAGGGCCGCTTTTAGGGAGGGGCAGTGCTCTCGAGCCTGAAGAACATCGTCAGGGTCGCGGACCTGCGCAACAAGGTCCTGTTCACGCTGCTCGTGATCGCGATCTACCAGTTCGGAGCGAACATCCCGGTGCCGGGCGTCAGCTTCAAGGCGATCGAGTCGATCTCGAACGCAGCGAAGGGCTCGGGGATCCTCGGGTTCTTGAACCTGTTCTCGGGTGGCGCGCTCGCCCGGGCGGCGGTCCTCGGACTCGGGATCATGCCGTACATCACCTCGTCGATCATCATCCAGCTGCTGACGACGGTCATCCCGAAGTTCACCGAGTGGCGCGACCAGGGCGCCGTCGGCCAGCGCAAGCTGACCCAGGCAACGCGCTACCTGACCGTCTCGCTGGCGTTGATGCAGTCGTCGGGCCTCGTGTTCCTTTTGCACTCCGGCCAGCTCACCGGGTCGAATGTCGACCTCATCCCCGATTTCTCGGGGCCGCGGGTGCTGTTCATCATCCTCACTTTCACCGCCGGGACGGCGTTCGTGATGTGGCTCGGGGAGCTCATCACCCAGCGGGGCATCGGCAACGGGATGTCGATCATCATCTTCGCCAACGTCGTGGCGACCATCCCGCTCGACATCGATCTCGTCAAGGCGGACAAGTCGTACGCCGGCCTCGTGATCATCGGACTCGTCTGCGTCGCGCTCCTCGTCGCGATCGTCTTCGTCGAGCTCGGCCAGCGCCGGATCCCCGTGACCTTCGCCCGCCGGGTGCAGGGTCGCCGGATGTACGGGGGACAGAGCACCTACATCCCGCTGAAGGTGAACCAGGCCGGCGTGATCCCGATCATCTTCGCGAGCTCACTTTTGTACATCCCGGTCCTCATCGCGACCGTGCTGCCGTGGGTCGGGGTGCGCGCCTGGATCCAGGCGAACCTCGTGAGCCCGACGGGTGGCGTGTACCTCTTTCTCTACGGCCTGTTCATCGTGGCCTTCACGTTCTTTTACGTGCAGGTGAGCTTCGACCCGGTCCAGCAGGCGGACCAGATCCGCAAACAGGGCGGGTACATCCCGGGGATCCGGCCGGGGCCGCCAACCGAGAGCTACCTCTCGAAGATCCTGAACCGGATCACGCTGCCGGGGTCGCTGTTCTTGGCGTTCGTCGCCCTCACGCCGTCGGCGATCCTCTCCGCCTGGCACGTCCTCGGGATCCCGTTTTTCGGGACGACGCTCCTCATCAGCGTCGGCGTCGCGCTCCAGACGAACCAGCAGATCAACAGCCAGCTCACGATGCGCAACTACGAGGGCTACCTCACCTAGATGGACCGGGTCGCCCGTCTCATCGTCCTCGGCAAGCAGGGTTCGGGGAAGGGAACCCAGTGTCTGCGGATCTCGCAGCACTACGGGATCCCGCACGTCTCGACCGGAGACATCCTGCGCGCCGCGGTGAAGTCCGGGACCCCTCTCGGCGCGCTCGTGCAGCGCACGATGGAGGCTGGCGAGCTCGTCCCGGACGACGTCATCTCCGAGGTGGTCGCGGCGCGCCTCGGCGAGGACGACGCGGCACGTGGTTTCGTGCTCGACGGCTTTCCCCGCACCGTCGTCCAGGCGGACCGGCTCGACGAGATCCTCGAGCCCGAGGTGATCGACCTTGTCGCCAGCCTCGAGATCCCGACGAGCGTCGTCGTCGGGCGGATCGCGCAACGGCGCACCTGCTCGGGGTGCGGGCGGGTGTACTCGCTTGGCGCACCGCCCCGGTCCGAGGGGATCTGTGACGACTGCGGGGGAGCTGTGGTCCAGCGCGAGGACGACACCGAAGAGGCCGTGGCACGGCGCCTCGCCCTCTACGACGTCCAGACGGCGCCGCTCATCGCTCGCTACCGGCAGGCCGGCAAACTCGTCTCCGTCGAGGCGACCGGGACGGTCGACGAGGTGGCGGACCGCCTCTTCGCGCTCATCGACACCCGCCTTTTTAGCGGGTGAGGTCGAGGTGTGATCCGCAGTCCCGAAGAGATCGACAAGATGCGCCGGGCCGGCCGCGTCGTCGCCGAGATCATCGCCGAGACGAGGGGGGCGATCCGTCCGGGCATCACGACCCGCGAGCTCGACGCCGTCGCCCGCGCCGTGATCGAGCGACGGGGGGCGCGCTCGAACTTCCTCAACTACCACGGCTTCCCCGCGGTCATCTGCACCTCGCCGAACAACATGATCGTCCACGGCATCCCCGGCGGATACGTGCTCAAAGAGGGCGACATCCTCTCCGTCGACTGCGGGGCGATCGTCGAGGGTTACCACGGCGACGCCGCCTACACCGCCCCGGTCGGGGGGGTTTCCCCCCTCGCCCTCCGGCTGATGGAGACGACCGAGCACTCACTGTGGGCGGGGATCGACGTGATGCGCCCCGGCAACCGGCTGCACGAGATCGGCCGGGCGGTGCAGGAAGTCGTCGAGGCGGCGGGGTTCTCGGTCGTGCGCAAGTACGTCGGCCACGCCATCGGGACCGAGATGCACGAGGAGCCCCCGGTCCCGAACTACTGGCCCGGTGGCGCCGGGCCGAAGCTGAAGGTGGGCAACGTGCTCGCCATCGAGCCGATGGTGAACGTCGGCGGCCCCGACACCGTCGAGCTCGAGGACGGCTGGAGCGTCGTCACGGCCGACGGGACCCTCTCGGCGCATTTCGAGCACACGGTCGCGATCACCGACGACGGCCCAGAGGTGCTGACCCGACCGTGACCGAAACGGCCGTGAGGTGCTAAAATTCCCCCTGCTTCGGGTTGGCCAGCTCGCGGGAAGTTCGGCGCGGGCTGGAATGGACAGGCGAGAACGTACATCTTGTGGCCCCACGGCCGCAGGTCACGCGGGCGGTCGGGGCGATCCCACCGCTCATCGTGGTTCGTCAATTTCGTGACGGGGCGTGCGTTGCCTGCGGACCCGCAGGAGTCAGAGTTTCGTCGAGGAGGTTGACCTGCCGAAGCCGAAGGAGGACGCGATCGTGCTCGAGGGCACGGTCGTCGAGCCGTTGCCGAACGCGATGTTCCGTGTCGAGCTCGAGAACGGCCACAAGGTGCTCGCCCATAGTTCGGGCAAGATGCGCATGCACCGCATCCGCATCCTCCCGGGCGACCGAGTCCAGGTCGAGATCACACCGTACGACCT
>JBEKLG010000050.1:0-10994 GCA_050010315.1 Acidimicrobiales bacterium | reverse complement strand
AAGAGCAAGGCCAATGCCGGTGTTGCCCGAAGACGGCTCGATCATCGTCGCGCCCGGACTCAGTACGCCGCGCTCTTCTGCGTCCTCCACGAGGAACCGGGCGACGCGATCCTTCACCGACCCGCCGGGGTTCAGGCCTTCGAGCTTGAGGACGATACGGACCGCGAGGTTCGGGCTCAGGTCGGAGACGTCGACGAGCGGCGTGTTGCCGATCAGATCGAGGGCGTCTCGGGCGACCATCCAGCGAAGCCGCGCGACTAGATCGCGCCGCCCGCCACCGCCGGCAGGATCGACACGACGTCCTCACTCGCCACCCGGGTGTCGAGCCTGTCGAGGTAGCGCACGTCGTCGTTGTTGACATAGACGTTGACAAACCGGTGCAACTCGCCGTCCTCCGTCATCACCTGGACGCCCAAGGTCGGATGTTCAGAGATGACAGACCGCAGGACCTCGCCCACGGTCGTGCCCTCGGCGGTCACCTTCGCCTTACCTCCGGTGGCGGGACGCAGCAGCGTCGGCAGCCGGACTTCCACGGACACCGGTACCCCCACAGACTCTCGTGTTCTCGATGTTGACCTGATGGGTCAGACTCTAACGGTGGCCTCCGCAGATCCGGCCGGCCGCGGCAGCAAATCGCCTGGCCTTTGTCGTGACCTTCAGGCAAACAACAGCGGTTCCTCTTCCACAACCTGGTCGGCGATGCGAAAGGACCGGATCGACGGAACCTCGGCACGCAACGAGACGAGGACGTAATGCCAGTCCGGGTCGGGCGCCATTTCAACGTCGGTCGCAGACGGGTAGGCATCGGTGTGCGTGTGCGAGTGGAACACGCCGATGATCTCGAGCCCCGCTGCCTCCGCCTCGCGGTCGGCGCGCAGGTGGTCCTCGGGATCGAGGGTGTAGAGACGGGCGGACGCCGCCTTGTTGCGGACCGGCAAGCAGCTGATGACCCGCGAGGTCGAGCCGTCGCCGACGAGCAGTCCGCAGCCTTCGTCCGGGAACACGCGCAAACAGTGCGCCGTCATCTCGGCGGCGACGGCCTCGTCGATGACGAGGCCCGAACCGGACGGACCGTCAGGCGTCCTCAGGGCAGGCGGTGGGTCCATCGAGACGGAGGCTACCGTCTCAGATCGTGGCGGCAAGAGTCCGGAGACGAAGGGTGGTGCAGGCCGGGTCGACCTCCGGTAGCCGCGAAGCGGGGCGCGAGCCGATCCGGCCGGTCGCGCGCAATCGTCGCGCCCGACACGAATACGACATCATCGACACGTTCGAGGCTGGCCTCGAACTCAAAGGGGCCGAGGTGAAATCGGTTCGGGCCGGCCAAGTCAGCCTCCAGGACGCTTACGCCCGCATCGAAGCCGGCGAGGCCTGGCTGCTTGGTGCCCGTATCGCGCCGTACGAGTACTCGAGCGGCTTCGGGGCCGTGGAGGCCGATCGAACGCGCAAGCTGCTCCTGCACCGAAGGCAGATCGACGAGCTCCAGGGCCGGGTCGCGCAACAGTCGCTGACCCTCGTGCCCCTGTCGCTGTACTTCAAGGGTGGGCGCGCCAAGGTGGAACTCGCCCTCGCCCGCGGGCGCCGTCTCTACGACAAACGTCGCGCCATCGCGGAGCGGGAGGCTGGACGCGAAGCAGAGCGCGCCATGAAGGGCTTACGCGACTAGTGACCCCCGCCGCCGGGCCCGCGGAGCGACACTAGTCAAGCGGTAGAATGCCTTCACCGGCGTCCGCCGGCTGCAATGTTCCCAGCGCCTGGTGAACACCTAAGGCGCCAATCGAGGGGGTGACAGGCTTCGACTTCGGTCGTCAAGATGGGAGAAGCGAGCCGTGGTCTCCGGAACCACGTTAAAGAGCCGGAAAACAAAACAAACGCCGAGCCTGAGCTCGCGCTTGCTGCCTAAGTAGCAGCAACGTCCGTCCGACCTAAGCCCCGCGGGTCGGAGCCGGGCGTCATCTAGCGGGACTCACCTGAGGAGCGTCATCAGCGCGTTACCCGGGGACAACTTTGCTGACTGGGGTCCTGCGCCGCTGCCGGTGGAGAGGCGGGATCCGAGAACTTCCGCCGGCTGCGCTCGGAGAATGCCCGTCGAGAAGCCGAAGGACGCGGGTTCGATTCCCGCCACCTCCACCCGGTTTTCGTGACAGCAGTGCCGGTAGGAGCCCTCCTTTGGAAGGCTCCTGTCGCGCCAGGACACGCTCCACCAGGGTATACGGGGGCCCGGTTGCCGGCTGCTTCATGGGCCGCGTGGACTGGAAGATCGTCGACTCAGCGTACGACGTCCCTGCGGCCAGCATCTCCACGTGCACCTCTGCCTCATCCCGGCAGGAATTGGCAGCAGGCCCCCGTCCGCCGAAGCGAAATCGCTGGCCAGCGAAACGAGAATGGCGGTTCGTATCAGCCGACACCACTTCCACCTTGCCGAAATCGCTCTGTTAGCGGCCGGGTCGTTTACTGACCTGCCGACGCAGTGACTGGTGAAGGCGATCTCGAATCCCGGCGTACGCGTCGGGACCGGCTCCGCGCTTCTTGTCAGTATGAGGTTCGTGGTCGCTTGTCGGGTGCTCGCTCCCGTCGCTGTTGCCCTGGGGGCGACCGCTTGCACAGGCAGCGGCCACTCGGCGACGGGTATGTCGTCGGCGAGCACGGTAGGGACGGTGTGCGGCCAGATCATCCAGGTCGGCGGACCGTCGGGGACTCCGAACCAACTCGTCCACGGCGTGGTGACGCTGACGAACGTCTCGTCGGGGTTCTCCTACCGGGCCTCGTCGGGTCGGCCGAATGGCTACTCGATCGAGGTCCCAGCCGGCACCTACGACGTCATCGGCATCAGCTTGGACGACTACTCCGACGGCCATCCCATGCGCGCCTACGGCGCATTGCCAATCGTCGTGACCGACGGCGCAACAGCACGCGCGAACCTCTTTGTGCAGATCAGATGAGCGCACCGACCAGGTCTGGCGGACGGCACCCCTCACCAGTCGATTGGGAGCACATCCCCTTGTTGCGCGGTGCGCCGGCAACACGTATCAACGGGGCGTCGTGAAGATGAAGTTCGGCCCCACGTCGTGATTGATCGCGGCCAGGCCATGGACGCGGACGGTGAAGAACCAGTTCGGCTCGACCAACGTCCTCGTCATCCTGCGGCCTCCCGCGCCGAGGCCCGCCGTGGCCAGGTAGTGGATGGCAGGGTTCACGTCTGAAAACGCCAGTTCAGGGTTTGCGAGGTAGTGGTTCGAGAGCGAGACCCAGACCACCGCAAAGCGGTGGGTCGTGTTCAGCGTCACGGGGCGAGAAAGGGTGGCATATCGGAAGACACCCAACGCCGGCTCGGCATGGCCCACGCTGGCCTCGCACAGACGCCTCTTGGCCGTCAGGTCGAACACCGCGACCTGGACAGTTGCGAACTTCTCTGACCCGTTGCGCAGTTTCGAGAGATTGGAATCGTAAGCGCCGAGTTTGCTGATCGAAATGGGACGCGTCGCGGTGAACTCGAACCCTTCGAGGTAACTTCCCTTGGTGAGGTTGAACCCGCCGCTTCCCTTGGCCGGCACTGTGAGGGCGACCTCGTCTCCGGCGCCGGCTGTCTTGTGCGCACCGAAAGACGATGCCGCCGCATTGCCGCTTCCACTGCCCGCGACGAGGAGCGGGAGAACCAGGGCAGACACCAGGGAAATGGAGAGCGCTGGCCAATGCTTTCTCATCTTGAACTCCTGACGGCCGGGACGAGCAGATGTTCTCATTGCCTTGGTTGTGACGCTCCGCGCGGTGGCGAGTCGGTGGACCGCGTTTCTCGCCAGGGGGACTCTCCACCCTGCGGGCATTGACCAGGGTTTTCTCGCGGCAACTCCACTCTTCCGTGCCGGCGGGTGCGCCGACTCGCTCCGTTGGGAATCGTCATTGGCCCGGATCCGGTCCGATGGTCAAACCAGCGGCGCGGCACGTGAGCCCTTGGGGACGTAGTCGAAGAAACGCTCCGTCACTCCCCCGCCGGTCCACGCGGCACGCAGAACCGTGCGCCGCTCCGCCCGGCGCAGTGCCGAGAGCAGTGTCCGGTTGAGCTCCCGAGCGCTTTCGCCCACCATGGTCGCCTCGACATGAAAGCCTTCCTCCGTCGTGATGATCTCGGCATTTGCCAGCTGGCGCAGGATGGGCTCGATCGCCGCTGGATCGTCAGAACTGACGTCGGCGACAAGGGTGAAATCCCGTTTTCCCATGTCGGTATCTTGCCCTGTCAGCGACCAAATAGGCACGAATCCCGCCGGAAGGACCACATCTGCTTGTCCGGACGGAATCGGCGATGACCGCGGGCCCAAGCCTCGCGCCGGGGCATCGTGGACGCCGTCCATCACGATCGGCCACGGGCCGGAAGGTGCATAATCGGCACGTGCTGTTCAACTTGGTCGCCTGGACCCCTTGTTGACCGAGTTGGCCTCGCCACGGCGGTCACGACACGTGGTTCGATAGTCGAGGAGACGCCGTGGAACCTCCTTCTTCGATTGCAACGGAACTTCGCGAGGCGTTCAGGCACGCCTGGGGGGGTGATCCGCTGATTTTCCGCGCCCCTGGACGCGTCAACCTGATCGGCGAACACACGGATTACAACGACGGCTTCGTGTTCCCCATCGCGCTGCAGCACGCTACCTGGGTGGCGGTCGCCCGCCGTGACGACCGCCGCATGCGCGTCCGGTCCCAGACGCTCAGCGAGACTGCGGAGTTCAACCTCGACGAGGTTGATCTCCACGCACGGCACAACTGGACCGACTACGTGCGCGGTCTCGCGATCGTGCTCGAGACCTCCGGTCACCGCCTCGTCGGCGCCGATATGCTCATCGATAGCGACCTGCCGCTCGGCGCCGGCCTCGGCTCCTCGGCGGCGATCGAGATGGCGACGGGGTTTGCGCTGCTCACTGTTTCCGGCGCGGCTTTCCACCTCGACGACCTCGCGGCGGCCGGCCAACGCACCGAGAACACGTTCATCGGCTTGAGAAGCGGAATTCTGGATCAGTACGCCTCGTGCCACGGAGTGCGCGGTCACGCTCTCCTTCTCGACTGCCGAGAGCTCGTCGCTCGCCCCGTCCTCCTCGGCGCCAGCACGAGGTTCGTCGTCGCCAACTCGATGGTCCGTCACAAGCTCGCCGCAAGCGAGTACAACACCCGTCGAGGCGAATGCGACAGCGGCGTTGCCGTCCTCGCGAACGCCATCCCGGGCGTCAGAGCCCTGCGAGACGTATCCTTCGCCCAGCTCGAGACGAACAAGAGCCTCCTCGACCCGGTGGTCTACCGGCGTTGCCGCCATGTGGTGACCGAGAACGCGCGCGTCCTCGCCGCCGTCGACGCCCTTGAGGCCAGCGACGAAGAGGCCTTCGGAGAGCTCATGGTGCGATCACACGAGAGCCTGCGGGACGACTACGAGGTGAGCTGCTCAGAGCTCGACCTGCTTGTCGAGACGGCGCTCGGGATCGACGGCGTCCTCGGGGCGCGCCTCACCGGGGGGGGCTTCGGCGGCTGCACCATCAACCTCGTGCGGGAAGGCGCGGTCGAACGCTTCTCGGCCATCCTCGCCGCTCACTACGAGGAATCGACCGGGCTCCACCCGACGATCATCGTCGCCGAGGCGGGACCCGGTGTCGGGCCGGAACCCGCTCGCGGCACTGCACAACGATGAACATCCTCGTCGTCGGGGGCGCTGGCTACATCGGCAGCGCGACGTGTCGCGTCCTTCTCGAGGCAGGTCACTCGGTCACCGTTTTCGACAACCTCGCCCGGGGGCATCGCGCCGCAGTGCCCGCCGACGCCGAGCTCGTCGTCGGTGACACCGGCGATCCCGAGGACCTCGACGCGGTATTCGCCTCACGGTCGATCGACGTCGTCATGGACTTCGCAGCCTTCATCGAGGCCGGCGAGTCGATGAACGAACCTGCGCGCTACTTCCACAACAACACCGCCAACGCCCTCACGCTCCTCGAAGCGATGCTCGCCCACGACGTCGGGCGCTTCGTCTTCTCCTCCAGTGCCGCGGTCTTCGGCGACCCCGAGGAGATCCCGGTCACGGAGGGCGCCCCCTTCGAGCCGACGAACCCCTACGGCGAGTCGAAGCTGCAAGTCGAGCGGATGCTCCACTGGATCGCCGTGGCACACGGGCTGCGCTTCGCCGTGCTCCGCTACTTCAACGCCGCCGGGGCGTCGGATCCCGACTGTGGCGAGGACCACGACCCCGAGTCCCACCTCATCCCCCTCGTGCTCGGTGTGGCACTCGGTAAGAGCGAGGCGATCCAGGTCTTCGGGACCGACTACCCGACGGCGGATGGGACGTGCGTGCGTGACTACATCCACGTGGCCGACCTCGCGTCAGCGCATCTGTTGGCACTCGACGCTCTGTCGACGAGAGGATCGGTCCGCTACAACCTCGGCAACGGCGTCGGCTTCTCGGTGCGCGAGGTTATCGAGGTCGCTCGCCGGGTCACCGGCCACGCCCTGCCGACCGTCGAGCGCCCCCGGCGATCGGGCGATCCGGTGACACTCGTCGCGAGCGCGGCGGCCATCAAGCACGATCTCGGCTGGGCTCCGCGCTACGCCAATCTCGAGTCCATCGTCACGAGCGCCTGGGAATGGCACGTGAGGCACCCCGCCGGCTACCCAGACTGACGAGACGTCCTTGCGGGGAATCCTCGCACCCACATCCCAATTCGCGCACCGGGGGCTGGATCCCCATCTCCACCCCTCGGTTGCGAACATGGCCGCAAGCTCAAGAGGCCCCGGCCTCGTCGTCGGCGACGACCCGAGCAACTGCCGGGGCCGATTCCGCCCTGCCTCCCGACGGCACCGCTTCGCCGCCGAGGGCGACTAAGGGCGCGGCTTGTCCACCGGCGCCGGCCGAATCGCCGTGCGGCACCCCCGGTAGGTGCTCGCGAGCAGGAAGACGACGGTGAGGGCCACGACGACCGTCAGCCCCGCTGTGCGGTCGTGTCGCAACAGACAGGCCGCCCCGACAACGAGGAGGGTTCCGACGAAAAGCTCCGGCGTGTCGCCGATGAGAAAGTTCCACCAGAAGCGTCCGAAGGCGACCACCGCCCGTCTCACACGATCCCTCACCGGTCGATTCCCCTCCGGTCGACGAGCGTGACAGCGTGCGGGGGCGGGGCGCGGAGCGTGCGCATCCACGCCATGGCGATCCCGCCCACGACCACAAAGCCGGCGATGAGCACCGGAACCGCGAGGTCACCGCCCGGCCAGCGCAGTCCCATCCCTTCGGCGACCCAGAACACGCCAAAGCTCGTCAGCATGATGCCGACCGCCATTTTCACGATGTTCTCCGGGATGACCGAGAGCTGCCGCGCGATCAGCACGCCAACGAAGCCGACAACGATCACCGCCGCCGCCGCCGACGCTGCCGCCAGACCGAGACGGTGCGCGCTCGCCCCGAGGCTGAGCACGATGAGCACGACCTCCATCCCCTCGAGGAGAACGGCCTTGAACGAGACGACGAACCCGAGAGCGTCCCGCCGGCCGGCCGCCGGCGAAGCGTGGCCGGACCGGTCCCGCAACCTCGCGACCGTGTCGGAGTAGACCTGGTCCTCGTCGTGCGGGGCGCGATGCCCGCTCGCCCGCAGGATCGCCTGGCGGAGCCAGGACAGACCGAGCACGAGAAGGAGCGCACCGACGACGACCCGGAGCGTCGCGATCGGCACGTAGCGGACGAGCGGTACGCCGACCACAGCGACGAGCACCGCGAGCAGACCGACCCCGGCGGCGCTGCCTTCGATCGCTGAGCGCCAACCCCGCGTCGCCCCCGTGGCGAGGACGATCGTCAACGCCTCCACCATCTCGACCGCGCTCGCGAGGAACACCGCGAGCGCGAGGGCCGCCTCCGTCGTCGACATCGTCTGGATGCTCTCGCCTCGTTCGCTGACCGGCGGTCCGCCGCCACGCCGCAAAGGTGGGCCTTCCGATTCTCCGGCGGGCAGGGCCCGATCGTACCGGGGTGGATGAGGGCGTGGTCTATCTTCCACCGGAGATCCGATGCGTAGCCGCCATCCTCGGTTTCCAACGACGTCCCGTCGCCCAGTAAGGTTGTCGTCGGACGGGCAAGTGTGGTGGCGGATCGACGCGACATGTCCGTTTGGTTCCCGTTGATTCGCATCACTGGAGGTTGCAAAGCATTGCGTCTCGGGGTCCTCACTGGCGGCGGTGACTGTCCGGGTCTCAACGCGGCCATTCGCGCGCTTGTCCGTCGTGCCTCGGTCACCTACCAAGACGACATCCTCGGGTTCCACAATGGCTGGCAGGGGATCGTCGAGGACAACGCGATTCTCCTCGACGTCACCGCGTGCCGTGGGATCCTGCCGCGCGGCGGGACGATCCTCGCCACATCACGTTTCAACCCGTTCAAATCGGCGACCGGCGGCGAGCAGATCGCCGCGACCGTCGCCCGTCGCCAGATCGACGCCTTCATCGCTATGGGTGGTGAGGGTTCGCTCCGCATCGCGCGGGACGTCTCCAACCTCGGGATCCCGGTCGTCGGCGTCCCGAAGACCATCGACAACGACGTCAACGCGACCGACTCGACGATCGGTTTCGACACCGCGGTCCAGATCGCGGTCGATGCCATCGACCGTCTCCATACGACGGCAGAGTCCCACGACCGGGTGATCGTCTGCGAGGTGATGGGCCGCGCCACCGGTTGGATCGCGGTCTACGCCGGCCTGGCGGGCGGTGCCGCGGTCGTGGTCGCGCCCGAGGAGCCCTTTGACATCGAGCAGATCTGCGGCCACCTCCAGCGCCGACACGCCAAGGGCCGCTTCGCCTCGATCGTCGTCATCGCCGAGGGCGCCAAACCCGTAGAGGGCACGATCGCCCTCCCGCCGCCGCAGGTCGACCGCTTCGACCACGAACGGCTCGGCGGGATCAGTTCGATCGTCGCCCGCGAGATCGAGGCTCGGACCGGCTTCGAATCCCGCGCCACGACCCTCGGTTACCTCCAGCGCGGCGGCTCACCGACGGCGTTCGACCGTGTGCTCGCGACCCGCTTCGGCGTCGCCGCCGTCGACGCGGCACACGACGGTGACTTTGGCTCGATGGTCGCCCTGCACGCTCAGCAGATCGAACGCGTCACCTTGGATGCGGCGATCGACGAGCTGAAGTGCGTCCCGCGGGACCTGATCGACCGCGTCGCCGGGATCTTCACCGATTGACGCCGCGAGCGGCCGGGATCAGCTCGCCGCCGGTTCGGCCGGGATTTCGCCCATGCGACCGTGACGGAAATCCTCGAAGGCCTGTTTGATCTCCGCTTCGGTGTTCATGACGAACGGCCCGTGCCAGGCGACCGGCTCGCCGATCGGTGCCCCGCCGAGCACGAGGACATCGAGTCTCGGCGCGTGCCCGTCCTGGTGCCGGTTGGCGGCGACCTGCAAATGGTCGCCACGACCGAGCACAGCGAGCTCCCCGGCCTCGATCGGCCAGCCCGCGCTTGAGACGGTTCCCTTCCCCGACAACACATAGACGAGCGCGTTGTAGCGGGGTTGCCAGGGAAGCTGGAGCGTCGCGCCGGCTTCGAGCGTGGCGTGCACGAGGCTGATCGGCGTGTGCGTCGTCCCCGGTCCCCTGCGTCCGCCGACCTGGCCAGCGATGATCCGGACGAGTGTGCCAGCGTCGGGAGACGCAACCAGGGCGATCTTGCCGCGACCGATGTCCTGGTACCTGGGCGTGCTCCACTTCTGCGCGGCCGGCAGGTTCACCCACAACTGGATGCCGTGGAACAGGCCCCCGGCCGCGACGAGCTCCTCCGGCGGCGCCTCGATGTGGAGGATCCCCGCGCCCGCCGTCATCCACTGGGTGTCCCCGTTCGTGATGAGGCCACCGCCGCCGTGCGAGTCGCGGTGGCGGAATGTCCCGTCGATCATGTAGGTGACGGTCTCGAACCCGCGGTGGGGATGCCACGGCGTCCCCTTCGCCTCGCCCGGCGCGTACTCGACCTCGCCCATCTGGTCCATGTGCACGAACGGGTCGAGCTCGGATTGGGGAACCCCGGCAAAGGCGCGCCGTACCGGGAAGCCCTCGCCCTCAAAGCCCCGAGGCGCGACCGTCACCGCCCGTACCGGGCGCTCTGCGCTTGCTGCGGTGTCAATCCCCTCGAGGCGTGGCACGACAGCCAGATCGTCAACCGTCACTGCAGGCACAACGCCTCCTCGTCCTCGAAGATCCGGCCCTGTCGGCAAGCGCCACAGGCGCCGCCGGCAAGCCACCCTTTCACGGTCAACAACCTCACGGTCGGGGTTGTTCCCGGACGCCTCCCGTCGGCAGCGGGAGGTGGAACGGGAAGTCCCGGGCGCAACGTCGCGACCGGCCCGCGTCCCGACGGGGACCGCGAGCTCGCTCACCGCCGAGGTGGACCATGCCCATCGCGCCTCACGCAGATCAAACCCGACGAGGCGCCCGGACTCGGTGCCTGGAGAGCCCACCGGCGAACCCGGCGCCGGCTTGCGAGCCGACGAGCTCGTTGCGCCGACGAGACCTCGTCGCCTGGGTCACGCTCGGCTTGGTTGTCGCGACCGCGCTCAGTCTGGTGGCGCGGGCCTCCGTGGTCGCGCCCGGCCCTGCCAGCGCGCCGGCCGGTGTCCGCAAGCCCACGACCTCCACGGCGACGAGCAGCCCAGCCCGTCTCACCGTGGCGAGCCGGAACCACCGCCACGTTCGGCCGCGTGCCGGTCGAGCCGTCGCCGCTTCATCCCTGACCGTTCCCGTCGACCCGACGCCGTCCACCATGGCGGCCCCGACTCCGACCACGACGACGAGCACGAACCCGACGACGACCACGAGCCCGACGACGACGTCAACCACCTCGACCACGACGACGAGCACCTCGACGACCACCACGAGCACCTCGACGACCACCACCACGAGCCCCACGAAAGCCACTCCCCCCGCCGCCGCGGCAACGGAGTTGTCTGGCGTGCTCCGCTATCCCGATGACATCGCGACCTCTTTCCCGTTCGCCT
>JBEKLG010000049.1:0-11331 GCA_050010315.1 Acidimicrobiales bacterium | reverse complement strand
ACTCCGCCCGCTTCGTGCCGCTTGCCTCCGTGCGCGAACTAGACCTCGTCGACGGCCTCGAGGGCTGGCTCGGTGCCCACGGGATCATCGTCGGCTGACTTCGCCGCTTCCTCGGCCACAGTTGCCGAGTCGGCGACGGGCTGACCCGACGCCGACTCGCCGACCGCCGCGTCGTTCACAGCAACGGCCGGCGATCCGCCGTGGGATATCACGGCTTCCCCCTCCCGAGGCGGCGCCTCGCCGCCCGCGGCATCGTCGACTGCGGTGTCCTCCTGAGCAGGGAGCGGCGCGGCGACCGGTTGCTCCTCGACGGCGTCGCCCGGGCTCTTGCTTCGGCCGACGGCACCGCTTCCGGATCGTGCTCGCCGCGGCACGGCCGGTGTCGTGTCGGCGACGGCGGGGCCACGGGCGGGTCCGTCCAGCCTCGCCCGGCGCCCCGGCGTCCTCGCCCGCGGCGCCCTCGGCTTGGCGACTCGTGTCGCCGGGCGCTGGGAGATCGGTCGCGGCGGCGGTGGCATCGGCAGGCCGAGCAACGGCGCGAGCGCGGGGACCCTCCCTGCGTACAGGGTCGCGGCGCGACGTACCGCCCCGGTGGGGTCCTCCGGCAGCCCTGCCGGCTTGATCGAGCGCCGCACGGGAGATGCGGCGGCGGCTTCCAAGAGCCCGAGCCAGCGCTCGACAGAGCTCGTTGCTGCCAGCGCGGCACCGGCCGCCTCACCCAACGGCGCGACGAGCGACACTGGGATCCGGGCTCCGGGATCGGGCGGGCGCGCCGACAGTCGCAGGGCGTGGAGGACACGGCCCTCGGCGAGCGCTCGGGTGATGTCTCCCTCCCAACCGCTGCGCAGCTTTGCCAGTCGGATCTTCAGCGCCTCCCGGATCGTCCCCAAAAGCTCGCGGCCGTGCTCGTCACGCGGCGCCGCACCGAGGACCGTCGCGCGCAGCTCCCGCAACGAGATTGAGTCGAGGTGGGCGACCACCGCCTCGGCCCGGTCGAGCCAGACCGCCTGACGAACGGAAGGGAGGAGCTGTTCGGCGAGCGCGATGATCGCCTCACCGCCGACCGCCGGGCGACCGGCGGCAACGGCCGCGGACTGCTCAACGGCGAGCGCCCGTCGCACCGCCGGCATGCCGCCCGCGGCAACCTGTTCAGCGATCGGGCGCTGTTCGGGTGGCAGGGTGGCGAAGTGCGCGTCACGGTGGCGTGTCCCGGGCACGAACCGCTCCGTCCGGACACGCCGGCGACCAGGCGGCGGGGATTCCGCCGACGCCTCCGGCGCCGCTGTCGGCTCAGCAGCCTTCGGGGGTGCCGCCCGCGGCGCCACCGGGTGGCCGCGCCGGGCAGCGCCGGGCTGCGCCGGGCGAGGGCCGGATTCACGCTCGCGCGACGGACGGCGCCGTTCACCTTCTTCCGACCGCGGTCGGCTCGCACCACGAGGCCGGAAGGGGAGCGTCCGCTCCCCGCTGCGGGCGCGGCCGTCGCCGTCGGGCGGACGTTCACGCGGGCCACGTCCCTGGCGCGAGACGAGGGAGGTCGTGACGAGGCCGGACCCGGCGGACTTCGCCGGAACGAGCTCAATCCGGCTCTGGGACTCGACACGCTCGCGCGCCGGCAGGACGGACACGACGGTGATCCCCTCGAGCTCGAACTCCGCCTCGACGCGCAAGACGCTGCCGACCTTCGCTCCGTCCTCCAGCAGCTTCGCCGCGATCACCCCGCGCGGCTCGCGCGCGCCGGCGGCCCGCCACGTCCAAGTCCCGTCGTGCCGGAGCGAGGTCAGTTCGATGTCCAAACGCCTCGTCATGCCGACGGTCAACCTACCGCCTCCGCAGCGACCACGGGAATCCCGAGGCCTTACCCCGGCGTCACGGCCCCGATCCGCTCGGTTGAACGCGACCCCGGCGCGTCAGCGCCGCGGTCCGAGGCTGCCCGTTGCCGAATCTTTGCCAGGCGCTCCACCAACGGAATGCGGCGATTCTGCCGACCAAGACCAGATGGGCGAGGGTCGAACGACCTCAATCAGGTCCGACGAGTGCAACGCAGTGCAAGGAACAGATCCGCGGCGCGTGCTCGAGTGGCCGAACGGTCTTCCACCCGCCACCGGGCGATGCCCGAGCACCTCCCTGGCGGCCCGACTGGCGGCGGATCTCCCTGCCGCCGTGTTGGCGAGGCACGCCATCGACGACGAAGCTGAGCCGAGCACGCGCTTCGACCCACGAGATTCCCTTCGCATCCGCCCGTCGCGAGAGTTTCACCCTCTACAGCCAGGCCGTGGGTCGCGCGACCTTGCCTGCCACGGCCGCCCACGCCTTTCCGCGCTCGGACCCATGAGAACGGCCTCTTGCGTGCGCCAGGCGACGAGAACCAGGTGGGACAGAGGTCCGATTGTTACGCTGCGTGAGCTAGCGATCACGCGATTCATTTGCTTTGATCTCCCCGTGCGCATCGGCGCAAATGGCCGGTACCGAGGATTGACTCCTCGGCTGCGTCACCCCCGACGGCGGTCGGCGCCAGCCGGGCGCGGCGCACACGGCGAGGAGCTGTCGCTGAAATGAGGGTCCTCGCCATCGGCGCCCATCCCGACGACGTCGAGTTCGGATGTGGGGGGACGCTGCTCCGTCATCGTCTCGCCGGCGACGCCGTGACCCTTCTCGTGATGACGACGGGGGAGCGAGGCCCGGACGCGGAGATGCGGATCCGGGAACAGGAACAAGCCGCAAGCGTCCTCGGCGCCGCGCTGTGCTGGGGCGGCTTCGTCGACGGCGCCGTGCCCGTCGACGGTGACGCCGTGGGCGTCATCGAGCACGTCATCAGCGCCGTCGCGCCCGTCGTCATCTACACCCACGCTCCCCAGGACACGCATCAAGACCACCGGGCGACCTCGGCGGCTGCGCTCGCTGCCGCTCGTCGTATCTCCCGGGTGCTGTGTTTCGAGTCCCCGAGTTCGATCGGGTTCAGCCCGACGGTCTATGTCGACATCGCCGGTCTTCTAGAGGCGAAGCTCGATCTCCTGCGCACCCACATGTCCCAGGTCCTCCGCCTGGGGAGCCTCGTCGACCTCGAAGCAGCCGAGTCCCAGGCTCGGTATCGCGGTTTTGCGGCTCGGGTGCGCGAAGCGGAGGCCTTCGAGTCGCACCGCTTCCTGTGGGACCCGGTCGAGGTCCGAGGCGCGAGCCGTCCCGCGGCCATGCTCAACGGCCTCGCCGAAGATGTCGACGCGATCAGGCGCGACACGACGGTCACGGACCGATCCCTGCTTCACCCCCCCGGTGGCGAGCAGCCGACGTGACCGGGACTGCAGGCCTTCGGTGTCACCTCCAGACGGGCGATGGAAGGAACGTCTCATCATGAATCCAAGAAAACACACGGTCGGAAAGATCGCGGCGATCGGAGCCTTCGGCCTCCTCGCCCTCTCGGCGGTTCCCGTCGGCGCCTGTCAGGGGGTGACGAACCTCAAGGCGGTTGCCTCGTGCTCGGGAGTGAGGCTGACCTGGACAGCTTCGGCGACACCCGGCGTCACCTACACGATCGCCCGCGGCGTGGCCTCCGGTGCCCCAACGCTCAAAACGATCGCGAGCGGCCTTACGACGACGAGCTACCTCGACACGACCGCTGCGCTCGGCACGCGCTACGAGTACGAGGTGATAGCTGTCAAGGGCGGCACCAGCTCGGGCGCCAATTCGCCGAAGGTTTGCGTCACGACCCCGCAACCGGGATCCTGCGGCACGCCGACACCGGTCGGTGCGCTCGGGGCCATCCCGATCGCCCTCATCCTCGGTGGGTTCCTCGTCTACCAGCAGCGCCGTCGTCGCGTCCGCGGCAGCACGGCCGAGATCTCACCGTGAGAAGCGTTGACGAGCCGCGGTCGCCGGCGCCGTCCCGGCCCGACCGGGCGCGGTCGCATGCGGGCTGAGAGCCGGGAGCTTCCATGACGAGAGCACACCGGAGGATTGCCGGGGGGGTCGTGGTCCTCGCCGTCGCGGCGGCCTTCGCCCTCGCGCTGGCGACCGGCTCACCAACGTCTTCCGGCCTCCTGTCGCCGGACGCCGGTTGCCCCCACACGAGCAGCTGCGCGGCGCTCCTCGGCTACGCCGGCCCGACGCCGACGACGCCGACGATTGGCGCGACAACGACCGTCTACTTCCTCGCCAAGTACGGGATCGGGGCTCCGTTCGACCTCGTCGTCACCGGCTCCGGCGTAGCCGAATCGCTCTTCGTGCGCGCCACTCCGATCATGGTGCTCCCGCCGGGCGGGCTCGTCGCCTACAACCCAGGGCACGGGGGCCAGCGCCCGAACGCGGCCGTTCATGGTGACTACCCGGCCGACTGCGTCTTCGGCGCCCCCGACTGCCTGTGGCGGCTCACGTTCAGGATCCCGGCGACCGGGCTTTCCGAGAACGGGCGCTATACGGCGACGCTCACCGCCTACAGCGACAGCGGCGCCGGGGACCGCGTCATCTGGCAGATACCCTTCACCGGTGCCGACACGCCATTCGACCCCGCAATTGGAACCGCCCTCGCCGCGCTCGTGCTCGGCTTGGTGCTACTCATCCGCATCAACCGCCGCCGCCCAACGGCTGCCTGACACGCCGGCGCCACGTCCCCGGCCGGGGTTCGGCTCTGGCCGTGGCGAATCGGAAGCGCGACGCCGCCGGGCGACCGCTGCCCTCTAGCACCGCCTCACCGCCCGGCGAGTCCCGGCCGCACGGCGATCAGCCCTCGGCGAGCTCATCGTGGACTCGCGGCCCGGACCGCGGTCGATGCTCCACTCTTCGTGGCGACTTCATCACGAAAAGTGACCATGCCTCCCTTCCGTCCCAGACGCGGTACCAGGTCACTAAAGAACTGCTGCACAAGCGTCGTTAATAGTGACAGGTGCGGTAGTTGCGCTGACAGTTCTCAGAGTGCGATCCGTGTCTGCTGTTGCTAATGCAACGAGAGTGGAATGAAGGTGCCCAGCACAGGGCGACCTCGACAGGTCGTCGTAAACGAGAAAGGTGCAGAGAGTGTCTTCGAGAGTCGTTGCGAAACCGAAAGAGCTCCATCGGCGGAGCAAATTCTTCTCCCGCCGTTCCATCCTCGTCTCAGTCGTGATCGGTGCGCTGTTGGCCGGCGGCGGAGCGTACGCCGCGTCGAGCTGGGTTGTTGGTCTCGGTACGGGATCGAGCGGGGAAGGCCAGTCCGCGACGGTCTCGAACGTGAGCATCAGCGCGGTGGCGACGCCTTCGCCGAGCAACCTGCTCTATCCCGGCGGCACGGGTGACGTCGTCTTGACGATTACCAACCCGAACCCCTACCCGGTGACGATCACCGCGGTGCAGCTGCCGACGAACACGACCTACGCGACGGGCTACACGACGAGCGCGCTTACCACAACCCAGACCGGATGCCTCGCCGCCACGCCGAGCGGCGTGACGTGGAACTACTCCACCGCTACCAGTGGGAGCTCGCACACGCTCACCACGGCGCTTACCGTCGCGGCTTCCGGCCAAGGGAACAACCCGTTGACCGTCACGCTGACGAACGACGCCAGCATGGCCAGCGCCGCCCCAGCCGCCTGTGAAGCGACGTACTTCTCGATGCCGTCGCTCACCGGGATCACGGCCACGGGTGGGGCGGCGACGGCGACGATAAGTCCAGCCACGGACTCCTGGACCACGTAATACCCGCTCCGCGCCTAAAGCTCAGCTAAAGGGTTAGGGATCCGATCGCCAGACAGGTCTTACCTCGGTGGTTTGTCCTCGTCGGCATCTTGGTTGTCACCTCCTCGACCAGGTCCAACCAGCCGCCGGGACCAACTGGTCCGTGGCCCTTGCAGCGGGCAGTGGGGGAGAGGCGGCCTCGATGGCCGCCTCTTTCCCCACTGGCGCCGCCGCGGCATGCACCTCGACCATAGGAGACACGATCAGGGTCTCCTGGACGGCGGGCACGCAGGCCACGAGCTACACGATCTACCAGGCGAAATCGACAACGACGACCCTTGGGAGCTACACCTCGGTCAACGGTGCCACCGGCACCTCGTGGACGACGGGCACGTTAACCACCGGCTACAACTCTGGTACGAGGTCGCTGCCGTCTACGGCACGAAGTGGACGAGCGCGAAGTCGGCCGCCGCCGGCGAGACGACGATCAGCGCAACGGGGTGTCGACAGCCCGAGATTTCCGCGCTCCAGGACACTCTCAGCGCTCGGCGCAGATAGGTGATCGCCCGCCGGGGCCAAGCCGCATCCTTCAGCAGCAGCTGGGCAGCAACTATCCTCGGCTCCGGGTTCCTATTGGCGTCGCTTTCCGGCTTGAGACAAGCCTCCTGTCTCAATCAGAGAGGACAACAAAGTGCGACTCGGGGATCAACGGTCACATCGGCGGCGAAAGCACGATGAGGCGATCTTGTCATGGATCGCCGAGGCGAGGGTCGACGAGAAATCGATGGCGCTCGTCGGACACACGAACTGGGTGACGAGCGTCGCTTTCAACCCCGAGGGGACCGTGCTCGCCTCGGCGAGCCATGACAAGACGGTACGGCTCTGGGATCCCGAAACCGGCGTGTGCCTACACACGCTCGAAGGCCACTCCAGCTGGGCCTTCGACGTCACCTTCAACGCCCAGGGAACGCTGCTCGCCTCGGCGAGCGCCGATAGGTCGGTCCGGCTCTGGGACCCGGGGACCGGCGAATGCCTGGCGACCCTCGTGCACCATTCGGGTTCGATCTACGGCATCGCCTTCAACCCCGAAGGGACCTTGCTCGCCTCGGCGAGCGAGGACCGGGCGGTGCGGCTCTGGGACCCGGAAACCGCCGAGTGCCGGCAAACGCTCCCGGGCTACACCGGCTCGACCCTGGGCGTCGCCTTCAATCCTCAGGGAACGCTGCTCGCGACGGCGAGCGCCGACAGGAAAGTGCGGCTCTGGGACCCGGGAACCGGCGAGTGCCTGGCGACCCTCGACGCGCACCTCGCCCCGGTTTGGGATGTCGCGTTCAACCACGACGGCAGCGTGCTCGCCTCGGCGAGCGCGGACAAGACCGTCCGGCTCTGGGACCCGGGAACCGGCGAGTGCCTGCGAACGCTCGAGGGGCACCTCGGATGGGTCTACAGCGTCGCTTTCAACTCCGAAGGGACCCTGCTCGCCTCGGCGAGCGACGACAAGACGGCACGGGTGTGGGACCCGGAAACCGGCGAGTGCCGCCGCATCTTCGCGGGCCACACGGGCTGGGTCTTGGGGGTCGCTTTCAGCCCCCGGGCAGACGTGCTCGCCTCGGCGAGCGAAGACACGACCGTGCGCCTCTGGGACGTGTCCTAGCCCCGCGTCTTCCCGCACCGGCCCTCCGCGGCGAACGGCTGCCGGAACCTCCGCCGAGCTACACGCGGGGGAGTGGAGTGGTGAGCGGCGACCCTTTCTGCGTCTCGTGAGCCGGCGACGAATCCCCGATTCCCCGATCCAGAACTCCGGGACGCGAACTCCGCAGAATGTGACAAACGGAAGCTCTGGCTAGCGTTGACCCGGTGGACACCGCGGTACCAGCACCTCGACGACGCACCCTTGAACGCTGCCAGTTTGAGAACTCGTTCTATCGCTACGCGTTTCCCTTCAACCTCATACGCGGAGTCGTCCACACGCTTCAGCTCCTCGCCAGCCACCGCGCCGAGGACCGGGACGGCATCGAGCTCGGGGAACCGTCCCGCTTCCAGGTCGGCGACTGGGTCCGCGTCAAGGACACCGCCGCGATCCAGGCAACGCTCGATGGCAACGACGAGCTCCGCGGTCGGAAGTTCCTCTCCTACCACCGGCCTTACTCGGGCGGGACCTACCGGGTCGAACGGGTCATTCGCCGGCGGCCGACCCATGCTCATCGCATGGAGAAGCTCTCCAGGACGGTCGCACTAGAGGGCGCGATCTGTGACGCGCCAGACGGTTCTGTCGGCTGTGGTCACGCCTGTTCGCTGTTCTTTCTGGACGAATGGCTGGAGCCATCCCGGGCAGAAGAGACCGAGCCCCGTGCGTTCCCCCAAATTGCCAGGGTGAAACCGTATGCCGAAATTGCCGCGACTTTGGACGCCAAAGGACGCCTCGACGGGATCAGCTTCTCCCCGGAAATGGCCGCATACGCCGGCCGCGAATTCCCAGTCGTGCGCCAGGCCGAAGAGGTAAGGGTCCCACTTCCGAACTGGAAGCGGGCCCGTGCCGCCTTCTTCATCCTCGACGGCGTCCGTTGCTCGGGCCAACCTCGGGGGGGCCACTGCGACCGAAACTGCGGCCTTCTCTGGCACCGATTGTGGCTCAAAATGGATCAACCAGCCACCATCGCCCCGCAACCCTGAACCGATATCCCCACCCTTGGCGCTTCACGGGACCCGGCGCCACACCTCTCACGTGCGCCCTCAATCTCTTCCCAGCCCGCGGCGGTCGGGGATCGCACGCCCGCGTCTCTTTCCCACAACCTCGCTCGCGACCTCATCGCTCGTCGGCCAGGGACCACGCTCGTCATGACGCTGCTTCACCCTGCCCGCGGCCAGCGTGCCGACCGAGGGCGTTCCCGGCGCTGCCCCTACGGGGCTCCCCGCCGGGAGCGCCCGCCTTGGCCGACGCCCGCAGCTACGGAACGGCGGGGGAGACGATGACGCGAACCATCACCGGCTGCGCTTCGAGCATCGCCCGCTCCGCGTTATCCACCCTGCACCAGATCTCCCCATAGGCAGCCTGAGCACCCGTAACCGCATTCATCCTCTCGGGACCGTCCTCGAGAGGAAACGCGGCACGAAAGGCCTGCTGATCCCGAAAGGCCGTCGCCCGACTGGTGCGCGTCGCGTCGGCGTACTCCTCGACGGACTCCGGTCGCCGGCCCAGCACCGCCGTCGTAAGACCCCAGCCAACCGCGAACGAAGGCGCGCAACGTCGTGCGAAAGCCTGCGTTCGAGAAACCCACCTCGAGCCAGGTCACCTGACGCGACTCGGTCACAAACTCACGTTACCGCTTGGGTCTCCCGTACTGAGACCGCGACCCACGCCCGCTCACGAGATACGCTCTTATCTCCGACGCGCGGAGTGGGAAGCAGCCCCCAGGAGTCCGCTCCGCGGGCTCTTCCACCAGGATTTCCGCGGAGATGACCGCCCCCTCAAGGCTTCCCCTATGGGCAGCCTTCGGCTGGCCTTGACCGGGTCTCGTTCAGCAGAGGACTGAACATCGGGCCGACCACCTGAACTCAAGGGTGCTGTGTTACATGCGACGCTCCCCGGCCGGAAGCGGGGGCCGTCGCGAGTTGAGTAGCGGTCAGCTAATGAGGTGGCCGACGCACGTCGCACCAACACCGGCGCCGCTGTTCGTGCCGTCCGGGCAGGTGGTGTATGACCAACCCACGCCGACCAAGTTGGCGCCGGTCAGGTTGGCGCCGGTCAGGTTGGCATCGGCCAGGTTGGCGTCGTTCAGGTTGGCGTTGAACAAGTTGGCGCCGGCCAGGTCGGCGCCGGCCATGTTGGCGTCGAACAGGTTGTCGTCGAACAGGTTGGCGCTAGCTAGGTTGGCGCCGGTCAGGGTGGCGTTGTACAGGCTGGCGTCGATGGTGGCGCCGCCCAGGTTGGCGCCGGTCAGGGTGGCATCGTACAGGGTGCCGGTGATGGTGGCGCCGGCCAGGTCGGCACCGGTCAGGTTGACGCTGCTAGGCAGGGTGGTCAAGACACAGTCAGCAAGGTCGATCCCTGGGTAGGGAGTCGCTGAACAGTTGATCGTGTCACCGGCCGAACCAGTAGGACCAGTGGCTCCGGTCTTACCTCTGGCTCCGGTCTTACCAGTGGCTCCGGTCTTACCTCTGGCTCCGGTCTTACCTCTGGCTCCGGTCGCGCCCTTCGCTCCGACTTCCACCAGGACGGTACCTGCCGGGCACTTCCCATTCACCTCGGCAGACAACACCGACTTCGCGTTCGAGCATGACCTGTAGGGTGCCACCGGGGAGTCGTTACTTGTTACGGCGGCTGCTGTGCCAGCGAGGCCGAGGGTCAGGCCAGCGACGGCGCCAATAGATAGCAAATGCATCCTTTTCGTCAGGGGTCTCATGTCCCCTCCTTCGCGCACTCAATAGCCAGTCGGCCCGGTGAGTGCCGCGGACAATTTTACGATTCCTCCCGCGCGCTTACGCGGATTGTCGTACGCTGCGGCGCTCAGCGAGTCCAAGTCGAGAGCCAGGGCTGCAATTCACACCCTTCGACAGGTACAGAAGGTTCGCCGCGGTCAGCCCTGTCCGGACACGCAAAGCGAGAGGAACCCGCGCTCGTCCACCTCAGCGGTACTTACCCCATTACTGCAGGCGCTACGCCCAGTCGCAGATCCGCGCCGACAGCTCTGCGACACGAACCCCCCACACCCACATACGCGGAAACACATCCATCCAATTTCGAGCAGGGGTGCGTGATCTCTGTCAGTCCCCAAAATTGTTCCTCAGCCGCCTCCCCAACGAACCGCCTCCCTCTCGGCCCGGGTCGGGCGGGGGAGTGGTGTACCCGCCGAATCAGGAACCCCGTGTTCTCGACCGACCCGCCTCAACACCACCGCAGCGCCATAGGCCGTCCCGCCTCGCCGCCCGTGCTCCCCGAGTTCGTACACCGCATCCCGACCGAACGCCTCCAATGCTTCTCTCACAACCCGTGAAACCACGGTCTTCACGGTTTCCGAATCTCTTAACTTCCGACGCCGGTAGACGGCGACAAGCCCTCCGGGGCGAGTTCTCGTACCGAATTCCACGTCCCCTTCGTCCCGTCGACTCATCCTCTCGCCCGTTTTAGTCTCAACACCTGCGACTGAAACCGTACCCCCCGGGTCTGGCGGGTCGGGGAGTCGTACCCCGCCCCGTCGCAGCTCTGCGACACCGTATCCCGGAAACTTACATAACGGACCTTATCGGCGGTTTACTCCAGACCTCGCCAGCCCGGGCTCTCAGATCTCCACTTGCCATTCCGCGTACTTCTCCACCGCCCGATAACCAAGCGCAGTGTTGATCGCGATCATTGGCGCGTTCACCGTCGCGCTCTGCGTCTCGACCGTTTCCACACCCGTGAGTTCCCGCTCGAGCAGCCGAAGGTTCGCGACCTTGACCAGCATTCCCAGCCGGTGACCGCGGTGTTCCGATTCGACGATGGTGCCCCACTGGTACGCGATCTGCGGCCGGGAACGCGAGACGGCGATCTCCGTCACGGCGACGAGCCGGCGCGAGGCGACGTGGCGCGCTCCAGTGGCCGCCCGCATCCGGCCGCGCCTGGCCGTCGCCTCCTCCGACTCGCGGATCCGAGTAGGGTCCCAGCTTTCTGCTTCCACGCTGAGCCCGCCCATCGGAGCCTCGACGACG
>JBEKLG010000048.1:0-11338 GCA_050010315.1 Acidimicrobiales bacterium | reverse complement strand
CTCGCTCAGCACCTTGTCCCCGGCCTCATGCCCATAGGAGTCGTTGATCGTCTTGAAGTTGTCGAGGTCGACGAACAAGAGCGCGATTCGCCCGGGTTGTCGCTCGAGGAGGGCGAGGGCTTGGGAGAGCCGATCCCGCAGAGCCACCCGGTTGGCGAGGCCGGTCACGGAATCGTGGAGGGACTGGAAGGAGAGCGCCTGCTCCGCCACGACCTGGGCGGTCACGTCCCGCGAGATGCCGAAGGTGCCGATGGTCCGGCCCTCCGCGTCCCGCAACGGGAACTTCGTCGTCGAGACCCAGATGTCGGGGCGATTCCGGAAGGTCTCGCGCTCGAACTTGCCGACGAGCGGCTCCCCGGTGCGGATGATCCGCTGCTCGTCCTCGAAGGCCGCGACGGCGTGCGGCTCGCTGAAGAAGTCGAAGTCCGTCTTGCCGATTACCTCGGAGGCGGACCGCCCCGGGGCTAGGTTTTCCAGCCACCCTTGGCTGATGAGGAGGAAACGGCTCTCGAGGTCCTTGAAGAAGATGCGCTCGCTCGTCGTGTCGAGCAGATTGCGCATGCAGAGGCGGTCGATCTCCTCTCGCGAGCCGAACTCGCGTGGGATGTCTGGACTCGACTTCGGACGCTTCCCCATCGCGATCCTCAGGGAGTGCGGAGTGCAAACGCAACCTGCCGCGAAAACGCACCGTCCGGACGCGGCTAGAGGAGGTTAGCCCATATCCGTGGGCTGCTCGGGAATCTCGTGGCCCCGCAGCGCGATGGCGAGGAGGTGGCGGCCTGGGACGCCGCGCGGCTGGGCGTTCCAGGCCGGAGACACCCGTGGTCGGCTGGGGTCGAGGGGCTCCGCTCCCACGGCGGCGAGCGGGAGGATCCTGTCGGCTGTCGCGGCGAGGCGAGGTCGGATCCGGCTAGCGGCGGGTGCCCTTCTGCCACGTCGCTTCGGCGGCGGCGGTGTCGGCGAGGAGGTTACCGAGGGCCAGGTTGACGTCGTAGTCGTGGTAGCCCCAGTCCGGTCCGTCCGTCTCCGTCATTGCCGGTCGCTTGTCCGAGGGGCCGGAGATCTTCGTGACCTGCAACCAGGCCGCGCCTCCGGCGGTTCGACAGCGCGCCGCGTAGAGATGGGGGAACTCGACCCATGGGGTCGGGCGCGTCCCCTCCGAGGGGAAGAACGGCTCGAGGGTCGCGCTCTGCCCGCCGATCGCCGCGGGATTGACGCACAGGACCGACAGACCGCGTCGGGAGGTCTGCCCGGCGACGAGCGAGACGCCTTGTCCCGGGCGTCCGAAGAACGACGTGGCCGGCGGTTGACCGGGAAAGCTCGAATAGGCGATGACGCATCCAGTCTCGCCCGGCGAGCTGCACGCCGGGATGTGGGAGAAGCTGCCGCCGCTCGGCGCGCCGGTGAGCACGACGACGTTCCCACCAAGGATGATCGCGAGCACGAGGCGCCTGAGGAGCTCCGGGTCGTGGTCGACGACGCGCTGGAGCAGCATGATGAGCATCGAAGCACCCTGGGAGTGTCCGATGAAGATGATTGGACGCCCGTCGCTGTCGTGCTTGAGGTAGTCCTCGAACCCAGCTTTCAGGCTCTTATAGGCGGTGACCGTCGCCGCCGAGGTGGCGTTCGGTAACGGCGGGGCGAACAGCCGTGACAAGGTGATCTGGCGATAGATGGGCGCCCAGACGTGGCACACGGTGGAGAAGCGGGACGCTTGGGCGATTGCCGCCTCGACCTCGGTCTTCTCGACGCGGGAGTCAGCGTTCGGCGCCTCCTCGGTGCTCACCGTGGGGTAGACGTAGAAGCAGTCGAACTTCGAGGCGGTGTCATCCTGCGCTCTTGTGACCGAGATCGACCCCGACGATCCGACGACGGTGGTCGTGAGGTCGGCGGCGCACGGATCATCGGGCATCCCCGGTCGGCACAGCCAGACGGTTCCCGATGCTCTCCCGATATCCGCCCGCCGGGATGCGGCGTGCTGCGGCTGGCCTCGTGCGGCCGAGTCGGCACGAGAAGCGCCGCCCGCGGCGAGCGCAGGGAAGGCGCAGGCCGCAAGCATCACCACTCCGGGGAGAAGCGACCCCGCAGCCCGATTGGCGCGTGCCGCGCTCGATTTCCCGGTGCAGTGGGGTCGTGCCCGCGGGCCACGGCGGCGTGCGACGATTGCGGTGATGCCGGGCATCTTGGCGCCTCCTTGTCGGGAGTTCGTCCGGCTCGTGCGCCGAGGCCAGCTCCCAGGCGACGAACCTAACCGCCGGGTCCCGAGACCGGTTCGCCCGGGGAGCCGGCGCTCGTGGCGGTGACCTCCCGGAAGGATCGTCGCCTTTTCGTCGTTAGGGGATTGCCCCGATGATGAGATCCGCGACCGCCGCGGGCTTCTCGAGATAGGGAAGGTGCGCCGCCCCGGAGAGGACCGCGTGGCGAGCCGTCGGGATACGGTCGGTCGCGGCGCGTGCGGTCTCGATGACCTGGGGGACGTCGAGGTCGCCGCAGGCGATCGTCACCGGGCAGGTGGTCTCCGGGAGACGGCGCCACGTCTCGACCCCGCTCGCGCCGGCGTCCGAGGCGAGATGGTTCGCCAAGATGCGGGCGTTCATCTCCAGCGGGAGCTCGCGCGCCACCCGTGCACCCGGCCCTCGTGCTGCGACGGTCCGTCGAGCGACAACCTGACCGAGATGCGGTTCATCTCGGTGAGATCGCCGGTTTGCTCGGCGGCCGCGCAGGCGTCGGTGAGCAGTCGCGTGTCCGGATCGAGGCTTCCACGCTCCGGCGTGCCGCGTTCGGCCGGCCCGAAGCGCACGAGACCGGCGGCGCGCCCGGGCGCGGCCAGCGCGGCGTCGAGCGCGAGACCGCCGCCACGTGAGCTGCCGGCGAGCCACGCCGGCCCGTTCCCGGCCTCGTCGAGCGGCGCGAAGAGGTCGTCGAGATGAGAGAACGGACCCGGCGGCATCGCCGAATCGCCGAAACCGCGACGGTCGTGGGTGACGACGTGCGCCCGTCCGGCGAGCAGCGGCACGACGCCATGCCATCCGCGGCGGTCCGCCACACCGGCATGGAGAAGGACGACGCTCGGGCCGTCCCCCGCCCAGCGTTCGGCGACGGGCGTGCTGCAGGCCAGTGTGAGCTCGATCCGTTCGCCGGAGCTGGCCTCGACGGCCGTGTCAGGCCGGCGCAGCGGCCGACCCCCCGGGTCGTGCTGTTGAGCCGGGCGTGACGACCGGGACTCCCGAGAGCGCAGCGTTGGCCCAGTCGTCGTCGATGAGCACGACGTCGCGCCCGGACGCATCGAGCAGGCTGGCGGCGATCGCAGCTCGGTAGCCGCTCGCGCAGTGGACGGCCAGCCGGCCCGAGGGGAGGTCGTCGAGGCGCGCCAGGAGATCGTGGATGGGAAGGTGGAACGAACCCGCAAGGTGGCCGTCTTGTCGCTCGTCGGCCCGGCGGACGTCGACGACGACGAGGTCTGGGCTCCCCGGGAGGTCGGCGAAGCCGATGACGGGGTAGCTGCGGAGCGGTTCGTCGGAGGCGAGGTCGCGTATCGCACCGACCGCCGATCCGGCGGGGCGGTCGATGCCGATGCGGACGAGCTGGCGTTGCGCCTCGGCGACCTCGTTTTCGCTCGCGCCGACGAGGGTGAGGGGGGTGCCCCAGGGGATCAGCCAGCCGAGGTAGGTCGCGAAGGCCGTGTCGAGGGCGATGGAGATCGTTCCGGCGAGGTGCGCGGGCGCGAACGCGACCCGGCTGCGCAGGTCGACGACCCACTCGCCCGCGGCGACGCGCTTATGCAGCTCGTCGGGGTCGACCCTTCTCACCGGCGAGAGGTCCGCCGGCGCCGCGCCCTCCCGGTTCCGTCGGCCCATGTGTGCGTAGTAGGCGGGGTAGGCGGTCAGGCCGGCGACGAGACGGGCGACGAAGGCGTCCTCGTTCGGGCTGGCGAAGGCGTCGTTGCGGCGCCGTTCGTCGCCGATCGTTCCGACGGCCGTTGTGGTCGTGTCGCCTGAGGAGCAGAAGCTCCCGAAGCCGTGCGTCGGATAGATGGGCACCTCGTCGGCGAGCAGCCCGCCGAGCCGACGCGCCGAGCGGAACTGCAGACGGGCGAGGGTCTCGGTGTGCTCGGCGCCGACGAGGTCGGGGCGTCCGACGCTGCCGTAGAGGAGCGAGCCTCCGGTGAAGACCGCCGAGGCGCTCCCGTCGTCGATGACGTAGGCGACGTGGTCGAAGGTGTGTCCCGGTGTGGCGACGACTCGCACCCGGAGCCGGCCGGTCGAGAAGACATCCCCGTCGGCGACGGCGCGGTGCTCGAAGGCGAGCTCTTCCGCTGCCGAGATGAGGTAGGTCGCTCCCGACCGCCGGGCGAGCTCGAGCCCGCCCGAGACATAGTCGTTGTGGACGTGGGTCTCGGTGACGAACGCACAGCGCAGCCGGCGCGCCTCGAGCAGTCCTTCGACGCGGTCGATGTCCCGCTGCGGGTCGACGACGACGGCGCTCTCGCCGTCGTGGGCGACGTAGCTGCGGTCGCCCAGTTCAGGGGTCTCGATGACCTCGACTTCGACCACGGCACCGTCTCCTCGTCCTCGTCGATCCACGGTAACCGGCGTCGCCCGGCGAACATGCCACGGGCCGGGACCGGTTCGTCCCGGCGCGCGGTTGGTACGCTCCCCGCCGGATGGAACGCAGCGGACAGGGTTTTCCGGCGTCATGCCGCCGCGACGGTGGCGGGCAGGCCGGCACGTGACCGACCCGGCGCCCGGCGGGTCCCGCCCGCCGGGGGATCCCGAGCAGGCGATCGCCCGTCTGCGCAGCACTTACCAAAGCGGAGCGACCCGTTCAGCGTCGTGGCGGCGCGTCCAGCTCGCCCGGCTGCGTGCACTGCTCACCGCCGGCGAGTCGCGCCTCACCGAGGCCCTAGCCGTCGACCTCGGCAAGCCGGCGGTCGAGGGCTGGCTGACGGACCTCGCTCTCGTCACCGGCGAGATCGCGTACGCAAGGCGCCATCTCGGCCGGTGGATGCGCGACGAGGGCGTCCGTCTTCCCCTCCTGCTGCGCCCGGGCCGGGCCTACGTCGGGCGCGAACCACTCGGCGTCGTGCTCGTCGTCGCTCCCTGGAACTACCCGGTCCAGCTCTCCCTGGCGCCGGTGGTCGGGGCGCTCGCCGCCGGCAACTGCGTCGCGATCAAGCCGTCCGAGCTCGCCCCCGGGACGTCCCGCGCCCTCGCCGCGCTCGCCGCCGAGCACCTCGACAGGGACGCGGTCGCGGTTCTGGAGGGCGGGCCGGATGTAGTCGAGGCGGCGCTCGCCGCCGGGGTCGACCACCTTCTCTTCAGCGGCGGTGAGTCGGTCGGCCGGCTCGTGATGCAAGCCGCGGCGCGCACCTTAACTCCGGTAACGCTCGAACTCGGAGGGAAGAATCCGGCGATCGTCGCCGCCGACGCCGACATTCGCGTCGCGGCGCGCCGGATCGCCTGGGGGCGCTTCCTCAATGCCGGCCAGACCTGTGTGGCGCCCGACTACGTCCTCGTCGAGCGTGCGGTCGCCGGGCGGTTCCTCGCCGAGTTGCAGGTGGCGATCACGGAGTTCTACGGGGCCGAGCCCCGCTCGAGTCCGGACTACGCGCGCATCGTCAACGAGCGTCACTACTCCCGGCTCGCCACGTTGCTCACGACCCACGGCGGTGAGGTCGTGTGCGGAGGTGCGAGCGACCCGACGACGCGCTTTATCGCGCCGACGGTCGTGCGCGATCCAGCGTGGGATTCGCCGCTCATGGCGGAGGAGACCTTGGGCCCGATCCTCGCGGTCCTCGCCGTGGACGGTCTCGAGGAGGCGTTCAGGCTCATTGCCCGCCGCCCGGATCCGCTCGCGCTCTACGTCTTCTCGGCGAAGCGCCGCACGGTGCGGGAGGCGATTCGGCGGACCCGTTCGGGAGGGGTCTGCGTCAACGGGACGACCCTGCAGATCGCCGTGCCGCAGCTGCCCTTCGGCGGTGTCGGCCGTTCCGGGATCGGCGCCTACCACGGCAGGACGGGGTTCGAGCGGCTGAGCCAGCGCCGCGGCGTGCTCGTTCGTCCCCGGCACTTCGATCTGCGCGTCCTGTACCCGCCGTACCTACCGGCGAAGGTCCGCCTGCTGCGCTTCGCCGAGCGCTGGCCGCCCTCGGCTGAATCTCTGGCGCGACGCCCCGCCCGCAAGCCTGGCTAGGGCGCGAAGGTGATGGCGCCGCGGTTTGCCTTTGCATTCAGGACGAGCTCGACCCACGTCCGCCCCGGCGCGAGGGCGACGGGCTTGCCGCTCGCCGAGGTGTACGTCGTCGGCGAGGCGAGCGAGGCGCGGTGCCAGGTGACGCGGATCTCCTCGCCGTTGCGCAGCACCCATCCCGGGCCCGTGCCGACGGTCTGGCTCTCGACGTCGCCGGAGTTGGGCTGCCGGCCCTCGTCGAGCGGGCCGATCGAGTAGCGGACGACCTCGACGACGATGTTCGTCGTCGTCACCGGCCGGCCGGTGAGGGCGTCGGTGTCGGTCGCGCCGGAATAGGTGTGGACCCAGACCCCGGTCGAAGCGTCCCATTTCCAGATGACGTCTGTTCCTCCGGAGAAGTTGATCCCGAGTTCCGCGGCGGGCTTGGCCCCGGTCGGCAGCGGCCCTGTGGTGTAGGCGAAGATCGGCTGCGGTGCCGGTCGCGCCGGGAAGAGTTTCCACAACACAGCCGTGGAGGAGTAGGTCGCGTCCGGCGCGGCGCGGTCAGGGTTCTGGGTGTAGGCGCCGTAGTGGACGAAGGCGTTGGCGTTGTCGATCCACTTCTTGGAGGCGACGGTGTCCTCGTTGGGCGTGATTCCACCGACGTAGGCCAGCTCGACCTGACGGAAGTCTGCAACCACGTGCCAGTCGACCCAACGGACCGACCGGATCGGCCCGACCTCGGCGGCCTCGTTGCACTGGAAGACGGCGATGTAGCGCTGAATACCACCTTCAGCGGGGGTGTCGTAGACGATGTCGGCCTCGTTGAGTCCGCTCTGGGGACGCGCCGCCTCCTCGTTGCCGATCTTCACGGCGAGTGGTTGGCGTTGCGGCGCGACCCCGCCCGGTGCTGGCAGATCGGTGAGCGGGCAGTACTTCGAGGGCAGCGTCGGCTGGGTCTGTCTCGTCTGTTTCGGGCGGCTGTTCTTGTGGGGGCTGTGGTTTTGTGTGGCGATGATCGTCCCCACCGCCGCGAGGACGAGCACGATGACGATCCCGGCGGCGATCAGCTGTCCCTTTTTCAGGCTGCGCAGGTAGGCGCGAAAGCTCATCTGGCGGCGAGCGGACTTGTGACGGTGAGCTGGCACGCAGTGCACGGTAGCGGTTCGCGCCCACCCGGTGGTGGCAATCCGAGGCGATCCCCGCCTGGCGCGGCGCAGCCGCCCTCGCCGACTCTTTGTCCGCCGGGTCGCTAGGCGAGGACCTCGTCGAGCTCGACGTGGGCGAGTCGGTGCGCCTCCGCGACGGGGGCCGACACGAGTTCGCCGCCGACGGCGTTGAGGCCGAACGCCAGCGCTCGGTTCTCGCGCATCGCCTCCCGCCAACCGCGACTTGCGATCGCCATCGCGTAGGGGAGCGTCGCGTTCGTGAGGGCGTGAGTCGAGGTATGCGGCACCGCACCGGGCATGTTGTCGACGCAGTAGAAGAGCGAGTTGTGGACGCGATACGTCGGGTCCGAGTGGGTCGTCGGCCGGGTCGACTCGAAGCAGCCACCCTGATCGACCGAGACGTCGACGAGGACGGAGCCCGGCAGCATCGCTGCGACGAGCTCGTCGCTCACGAGCCGGGGTGCCCTTGCTCCGACGACGAGGACGGCGCCGATGACAAGGTCGGCGTCGAGGCAGGCGTCCTCGATAACGTGTTCGCTCGTCGCCAGGGTCGTGAGCCGTCCTTGGTAGATGCTGTCGAGGACGGCGAGCCGGGCGAGATCGCGATCGATCGCCGCCACGTCGGCGTGCATGCCGACGGCGATCGCGGCGGCATTCGACCCGGCGACACCGGCGCCGATCACGACGACCCGGCCGGCCCGGACGCCGGGCACACCGCTCAGGAGCACGCCGCGACCCCCGGCGGGGCGTTGGAGGTGGGCCGCACCGGCGATCGTCGCCATGCGGCCGGCGATCTCGCTCATCGGGGCGAGAAGCGGGAGCGAGCCGTCCGGCAGCCGGACCGTCTCGTAGGCGATCGCGGTCGTGCGGCTCCCGAGGATCGCCTCAGTGCAGGCGCGCTCGGCGGCGAGGTGGAGGTAGGTGAACAGGACGAGTCCCTCGCGCAGGCGGTGGAACTCTTCTGTGATCGGCTCTTTCACCTTGCAGATGAGCTCGGACTCGCCCCAGAGCTCGTCGGGGTCGGCGATGATCCTCGCTCCGACTCGCGCGTAGTCGGCGTCGGGGAGGGAGGACCCCTCTCCGGCCAGGTGCTCGACGAGGACGGTGTTGCCGCTAGCGACGAGCTCGCGCACGCCCGCGGGCGTGATCGCGACGCGGTACTCGCTCTCTTTTAGCTCCCGGGGGATGCCGACATGCATGGCTGCTCCTCGAATCGTCAGCGGCATCGTGCCAGGGGTGATTGGACCCGGCAAGTGGTCGCGGGTCCCGGGGCTACCTTCGGCAGCTACGGGGGGCGTCGAGCGCTTCGAGCAGGGCTCGGGTCTCAAGCGAGGGCTCGCCGGCGCCGAGGCGTTCGAGGGCGCGCTCTAGCTCGGAGAACGCCTGGCGCACCGCGGCGTCGTCGTTCTCGGCTCGGGCGACCGTCATCAGGTCGCGGGCGAGGATCTCGGAGCTTGCGTCCGCCAGCCGGCCGCGGCCGATCGCCCAGCGTGCCAGGTCGATTCGATCGGAGGCGAGCGCGAGCGCCGCGAGGTGGTGGGAAGAGTCGATGATCTCGGCGGCGAGCTGTTCGTCGAGGGCCTCGGCCGCGAACCACGCGTAGCCGGCCGCAATGTCGGCGAGCGGCGGTCCCTCGACGAGTTGCAGCGCCCCGACGAGGAGGTCCTCGGCGATGGCTGGCTCGGCGAACGGTGCGGAGGCGAAGGCGCGTCGCGCCCGCACGGCGTCGCAGGTGACCGAGGGGTCGAGGACGATTTCGTCGTGTTGCCGGGCGATGAGCGCCCGGCCCCCCGGTCCGGGGCCAAGGGCAGCACGCGCCGCCGAGATGACGTTGTCGGCTCGAGCCCGACGGACGGCGCGTTCAGACCGGGAGAAGAGCGCGTTCGCGACTTCCTCGGAAGGCGCCTTGCCGCTGTGGAGCGCGAGATAGACGAGGAGCTCGATGACCCGGGCGGCGTCCCGGTCGGATAGCTCTCGGTGGAGTCCCAGGACGAGCGGTTCGCGCCGGAGGATTCGCACCTCGATCGCTCCGGCGACGGGAACCGCCCGCAGGCGGGCGCGATCCGTCGCGATCCCGGGACGGATCGGCACGACCACGGCCGGCCGACGCGCTTCGGCCAAGAGTCCGTCGAGGAGGGCGGACTGACCGGGCGACGGCGTGACCTGTCTGAGCTCGATTCCGTAGGGCCAGAGGACGGCGTGGTCGGTCCCGACGCCGAGCCGTTCCGTGCCTCGGCCGCCGGCGGCGACGATGCCGGCCACCGCCGTCGCGGCGGCGAGGACGCGTTCGCACTCCGGGCCGGTCGCGGCGCGACCGACGACGATGAGCGGCTCGCGCCGCCAACGGTCGACGAGCCGGGACGCGGTCGCCGCGTTGGTCTCGCTGGCGAGGCTCTCGAGCACTGCCGTCGTCGACGAGCTGAGCTGGTAGCAGCGCTCGTCGGCCGGTGGCGGATCGATCCCGACGAGCTCGACCTCGAGCTCCTCGGCCCACGGCACGGTGCGTAGCGAGGCGACGATGGCGTCGAGCGTCCGGTCGACGAGTTCGCCACCGCCGTCTATCCCCAGCCGCCGACCCCGACCGACCGCGAGGAGATACGAGGCCCGCTCGTCGTCGCCGAGGGGCACGAGCGGTTGGACGAAGCGGCAGGCCTCGGCGGCCGAGAGTCGGAGGTCAGCGGGTTCGACCGCGGGGTCGAGCACCCACCAGTGACCGGCGCGGCGGGCGAGGAAGGGCCACGGCGCCTGGGGTCGGGGTTGGGCGAGGAGGAACTCGATTCCGTCCGGGCCAGCCCGGACGAGGCGGACGTCTGGCGGTTCGGTGTCCTCGTCGCGGACGAGCCGCCAGAGGAGGCGATTGGCGAAGTCGATCCAGTCGACGAGCGGTGCCTCGGCGAAGGGCTCGAGGGCGGCGCGTGTCTCGCCGAGCGGGGGCGGGGCGCAGGCCCGGCGCTCGCCGAGGCGGCGCGCGCTCGAAACGGCCCGGCGCAGATTGCGGACACGCCGTGCCAGGGCGCAGGTCGTGACGACGCCCAGCCCGACGAGGGCGAGCTCGGAAAGGCGCCGGTCGAGCGGGACGGCCGTGGGTGATGCCGCCCGGACCGCCGGAACGACCGACGTCGGCTCACCGGAGCCGTCGGGCAGGTCGAGTCGCCAGCCGGGCCGCAGCCGCGCCGGATCGAGCATCCGGGTCCCGTCGGACTGGAGGTGACCGAGGTTCATGTGAGCGAGCAGCGGCCAGTCGTCGACGCAGCCGGTCGTGCGTGCCGCGACGTCGGCGAGGCATTCGCGCTCGCCGACGATCGCCGTGGGCCGTATCCGATGGATCGGCTGTCCAGTCGCCGCCGGACTGGGTCGGACGCGCGGGCGCGCTGGCGCCGCGGCAACAGGGGCCGGCGCGAGGTGGGTCGAGGTCGAGGCCGCGAGTGACGTCCCGGCGGTCGCTACGAGGACCAGCCCGGCGATCGCGGTTGCCCAGCGCGCCGACCAAGAGCTGGTGTCGATCGTCTCCCGGCGGCGCAGCGCCCCCCAGACGTCACGGACGAGGTTCGCCGCGGCGAGCGCCCAAACGATCGCGACGAGGGCGATGATGAGGTGAGCCCAGGTGGAGACGGACCGCATAGCCGCGAGCCCCAGCAGGTGGTGCGGCAGTGGTGCCACGAACCACAGCCGTGCGAGCGCTAGCGGCACACCGACGACGAGCACCGCAGCCTTCGCCAGTGCGGCGAAGCCCGCGCCGAGGCCGGTCCGCGGGGCGCTCATCGCCCGGCCGCGGCAGCCGGATCCGCCAGAGGGACCTGAACGTCCAGGGTGTAGGAGACCGAACCGCGTTGACTCCCCGCGAGGGCGATCGAGACCGTGCACGATCCCGGGCGACCGGCGACGACGAGCGAGAGGCCGCGCGCACCGCTGCCGGAGGTAGTCGCTCGCCCGCAGCCAAGGGTCATCTCGAGGGCCTCACCGCCGCGCCACAGGGCGCGCACCGAGGCGATTCCGCTTGG
>JBEKLG010000047.1:0-11644 GCA_050010315.1 Acidimicrobiales bacterium | reverse complement strand
ACGGTCCGGGCGAGGTAGAGGCCGAAGCCGGAGCCGATGACACCGCCAAGGGAGAGCATCAGCCAGCCCGTCGTCGAGATCGTCCCGTCGTGGGCGATGAGCGCGAGGGTCGCCGCGACGGCGACGACCATGCCGGCCGCGGAGAGCCGGTTGCCGTGGTCCGCCGTCGGCGGCGCGTTCATGAGATGGAGGCCGACGACGAAACACGTCGCGGCGAGAAGGAGGATCAGCGTGATGCCGTCCTCGAAGGCATAGGACGGGGCGGCACGGCCGACGGGATCGAGGGCGACGGGAGCGAGCGTGAGGACCACCCGGAAAGCACCCATCACGGCCGACCTCCGTCCGCGTTCGCGTCCTTGGAGGCCGCGGCCGGACGGCGTTGGAACATCTTCAGCATCCGGTCGGTGACCGTATAGCCGCCAACGACGTTCATCCCGGCGAACACCGCGGCGATAAACGCGAGCGTGTAGCCGACCGTGGAGTGTGCCGTCGACGCGATGAGGAAGGCCCCGACGATCACGACGCCGTGGATGGAGTTCGCCGCCGACATCAACGGCGTGTGGAGTGTCTGGGGGACCTTGGAGATCACCTCAAAGCCAACGAGAAGACTGAGCACGAAGATCGTGACATCAGTGATCAGGCTCGTATCCATCGGCTCAGGCTCCGTTCACTAGAGGTTCGCTCGCGCCCGACCCCACGAGCTCTGCCGTCGCAGGGTTGACCACTTTGCCTTCGAAACTGATGACGACGCCCGCCTGGATCTCGTCGGCGAGGTCGATCGCCACCCTCCCCTCCTTGGCGAGGTGGGCGATGAGGGCGCAGATGTTGTGGGAATACGCCGCGGAGGCGGCGTTCGCCATCGCCGAGGCGAGGTTGCCGGCCCCGATGATCGTGACGCCGTTGTCGGAGACGACCGTCTCGTCGGGTCGAGACAACTCGACGTTGCCGCCGAGCGGGCTCGCCGCCATGTCGACGATCACCGACCCGGCGCGCATCGCGCCGACCGCGTCCGCCGTGACGAGCAGTGGCGGGCGGCGCCCGGGAACCTGCGCGGTCGTGATGACGACGTCCTGCTGGGCGATATGCCCGTTCAGCTCCTCCTGCTGCGCGGCGGCCTCCTCCGGGCTTAAGGCGCGGGCGTAACCGCCCTCGCCGACAGCCTCTGCGACGGAGTGCAGCTCGATGAAGCGTCCGCCGAGCGACTCCACCTGTTCTCTCGCCTCGGGCCGGACGTCGTATCCCCGGACGATCGCACCGAGCCGGTGGGCGGTGGCGATCGCCTGGAGTCCGGCGACCCCGGCTCCAAGGACGAGCACGTCGGCGGGACGGGCGGTACCCGCCGCCGTCATCAGCAGCGGGAAGAAGCGGCCGAAGGCGTTGGCGGCCACGAGCGCCGCCTTGTAGCCGGCGACGTTCGCCTGCGAGCTGAGGGCGTCCATCGACTGGGCACGGCTCAGCGTGCGTGGCAGGGTGTCGAGGCTCACGGCGGTGACGCCGCGGCCGGCGAGCCGCGTCGCGAAGGCCGGGTCGACGAGCGGCGCGAGCATCCCGACGACGACCTGGCCCGGCCGCAGCCTCTCCAAGTCAGCGTCGGACGGCCGGCCGACAAAGGCCAGGACGGTGGCTTTTTCGAGACACCTGCTTCGATCGGCGACGGTCGCGCCCGCCTTCGTGTAGGCGTCGTCGAAGTAAAAGGCCTTGCGGCCCGCGCCGTGCTCGACGCAGACGGTGAAGCCCGCGGACTGAAGTTTCCCCACGTCGTCGGGGACGAGCGCGACCCGGCACTCACCCTCGCCGGGCTCGACGACGACGGCGACGGACCCTCCGCCGCCTGACGCCGGGCCCGCCTCCGCCATCGGTGACACCGCGGACGGTTCCGCCCGATCTGCCATCGTCTCCCTCCTTGGGTGGCCGAATACCGCGGCACCCACCACTCGGGCCGGTGGCGCACGGTGCGCCCCGACCCCCCTTCATACGATCCCAAGCGGCTGTGCCGCAGCCGGAGCCTCGATCAGATCAGCTCCGGCACCATGACGATCGCACCGCACGGGCATTCGGCGACGCAGATGCCGCAGCCTTTGCAGTACTCGTAGTCGAAGGCGTACCGCTCACCGGGCGGAAGCTTAGACACTGCGTTATCGGGGCAGACCCCGTAGCAGTTGTCGCACTCGAAACAGTTACCGCAGGACAGGCAGCGCCGCGCCTCGAACAGCGCGTTCGACTCGTCGAGCCCACCGACGACCTCTGCGAAACCGGTCTGGCGCCGCACGACCTCGAGCAAAGGCTGGACCGTGCGCGGGGCGTCGGCGTAGTACCAGGTGTTCAGCTTGTCGAACGTGGCGAGCTCGTGGCGCGCCCCTGGCGGCTCGTTTCGGCCGGCGAGCCAGCAGTCGATGTTGCGGGCGGCCTTCTTGCCGTGCCCGATGGCGACGGTGACCGTCCGCTCGGCAAGGACGAGGTCGCCACCGGCGAAGACCCCTGGCCGCCCGGTCATCAGCTGCTCGTCGACGACCACGACCCCACCTCGCGCCTCCAGGCCGGCGAGCCCGTCGAGCGGCGAGAGGTCCGCCTCCTGGCCGAGGGCGAGGATGACGCAGTCCGCGCCGAGCTCGGTGAATTCGCCGGTCGGCTGGGGAAAGCCATCTTTATCGAGCTCCATCTTCTCGATGACGATCTTGCCCTTGTCGACCCGCGAGATCGTCGACAACCACCGCACGACGACGCCCTCGGCCAGCGCCTCCTCCACCTCGACCTCGTGGGCGGGCATCTTCTCGCGGGTGCGGCGGTAGACGATCACCGCTTCGGTCGCGCCGAGACGCTTCGCGCTGCGGGCCGCGTCCATCGCGGTGTCGCCTCCGCCGTAGACGACGACGCGCCGGCCGACCTCGGCCGGCTGTGCACCCTCGCTGCCGGCGAGGAAACTCAGGGCGTCGAGCAAGCGCGCCGCGTCGCCCGCCGGGATGTCCGCCCGGCGGGAGAGCTGGGCGCCGGTCGCGAGGTAGGCCGCGTCGAAGCCGCCCTCTGCCAGAGCCTTTCCGACGTCACTCACCGGATGGTTGAGCTCGATGCGAACGCCGAGGTCGCAGATGGCGCGGATCTCGGCGTCGACCACCTCGCGGGGCAGCCGGTAGCTCGGGATGCCGTAGCGCGTCATCCCGCCGGGGGCCGCTGCCGCCTCGTGGATCACGACCTCGTGCCCGAGCTGGACGAGGTGGTAGGCGACGGAGAGGCCCGACGGTCCGGCCCCGACGACGAGCACCCGGCGGCCCGACGGGGGCCTCGGAACGGGCAGCCGCCAGGCGTGGGAGATCGCCAAGTCGCCGAGGAACCGTTCGACGGCGTGGATGCCGACCGCCTCGTCGAGCTGCGCCCGGTTGCAGGCCGTCTCGCAGGGGTGGTAGCAGACCCGGCCACAGGTCGCCGGGAGCGGGTTGTCCTCGACGAGCCCGCGCCACGCCGCCTCGTAGTCCCCGGCCTCGGCGTCGTACAGCCAGCGCTGGACGTTCTCGCCGGCCGGACAGGCGTCGTTGCAGGGGGGCAGGCGGTCGACGTAGATCGGCCGCTCGACCCGCCAGGACCCGGTGCGGTTCGCCCGGCTCGACCCAACATCGAGCGTGATCGCGAAGGGGTGCTCGCTCACCGCTGCTCTTTTTCGACCGACCCGTCGACGAGGTCGAAACGCCGGATGTTCCGGTCGGCGATCGCCTGGATGCGGGCGATGTCCTCGGTACGCGGCGGCGTGCCGAAGAGGTGGGCGAATCGCCGCTGGAGGCGCAGGTACGCCTCGACCGGGACGAGGTGGCGGATCGGCGTCGTCCGGAGGATCTCCCCGTACGCCGCTTCGAACAGTGGGAACAGGCCGGTCTCGCAAGCGAGGCGGGCGAGGCGGATCGTGTCCCGGGACGCCGCGCCCCAGCCAAGCGGGCAGGGGACGAGGACGTGCAGGTAGCGCGCACCCCGCAGCTCCATCGCCCGTTCGACCTTCGCCTCGAGGTCGTGGAGGTCGGCGACGGATGCCGTCGCGACGTAGGGGATCTCGTGCGCGACGGCGAGCAAGGGGAGGTTCTTGCCCTGGCCGAAGGCGTTGCCCGGCTCGCGCCCGACAGCCTCGGTCGTCGCCGTGCGCGCCGCGGCGGGCGTCGAGGCCGAGCGCTGCACGCCGGTGTTCATGTAGGCCTCGTTGTCGTAGCAGACGAACAGCACGTCGTCGTTGCGTTCGAACATGCCCGAGAGGCATCCGAAGCCGATGTCGACCGCTCCCCCATCGCCGGCCTGGGCGACGACGCGGGTCTTCGTGTCGCCGCGGACCTTCAGGGCGGCGGCGACCCCGGTGGCGACGGCCGCGGTGTTGCCGAACAGCGAGTGCATCCAGGCGATCTGCCACGAAGTCTCCGGGTACGGCGTCGAGAAGACCTCGAGGCAGCCGGTGGCGTTGACGACGATCAGCTGGCGCTCCGTGGCGCGCATCGCCGCGTCGAGGACGTAGCGGGCACCGAGCGCCTCACCGCAGCCCTGGCAGGCCCGATGGCCCGAGGTGAGCGCGTTCGAACGGGTGCGGTCGGCTTGCACCGTGCGCAGCTGCGGGCCGAGGAGGCGGTTGCCGACGGCGAAACTGCCGACTTGGTAGAACTTGATCGTCTGTTCGGTCACGACGGACCTCCTAGATGGGGCGCGCCGCGGATTCGCCCACCTCGCGCAACACCCGCGCAGCGCTCGGCGACGTCCGGGGGTCCCCGGCCATCCGGGCGAGCTCCCGGTCGACCACAGCCCGGTCGAGATCGAGGAAGTTCACCGCCTCGAGTTCGCCCCGGATCGCCTCGCCGAAGACCCGCCGGAGCGAACCCTCGGGGATCGCCCTTCCCCCAAGGCCGGCGACAACGGTGGAGGTCTTCGTCCCGCGGCCCGAGACCAACGCCTCGACGTCGGCACCAAGAAGGCCCCGCGCCCCGATGGCGAACGCCTTCTCCACCACGACGACCCGGTGGGCACCTTCGAGCGCCGCGGCGAGAGCCGCCTCCGGGTATGGCCGGAAGGTCGTGACGCTGACGACACCGATCCTCGTGCCCTCCTCGCGCATCTGGTCGACGACGTCCTTGATCGTCCCCACGACCGAGCCGAGCGCGACGACGATCGTCTCAGCGTCCTCATGGCGGTAGGTCGAGACGAGACCGCCGCCTGGCCGGCCGACGACGGCTTCGAACTCGGCCGCGAGCTCCGGAATGCGGACGAGGGCCTCGAGCTGGCGGGCCTGGGCTAAGAAGCGAACCTCCGTGAACGCCTCGGGACCGACCATCGCGCCGATCGAGACCGGAGACGCGGGGTCGAGGACCTCTTGTGGGACGAACGGCGGCAGATAACGGTCGACCTGCTCCTGGGTCGGGATCTCGACCCGTTCCACGGCGTGGGTGAGGATGAATCCGTCCATGCAAACCATCACCGGCACGCTCAGCTCCTCGGCGAGGCGAAAGGCCTGGATGTGGAGGTCGACGGCGTGCTGGTTCGACTCGGCGAAGAGCTGGATCCAACCGGCGTCCCGCAGTGCCATCGCGTCGCTGTGGTCGTTCCAGATGTTGATCGGTGCGCCGACAGCACGGTTCGCCACCGTCATCACGATCGGCAGGCCGAGCCCGGAGGCGTTGAACACGGCCTCCGCCATGAAAAGCAGCCCCTGGCTCGACGTCGCGGTGTAGGCCCGCGCCCCGGTGGCGGAGGCGCCGATCGCAACAGACATCGCGGCGAACTCCGACTCGACGTTGACGAACTCGCAGCACTTGAGCCGCGCCGACTTCACGAGGGCGCCGACGCCCTCGATGATGTGGGTCTGCGGCGAGATCGGGTAGGCACAGACGACCCGTGGCCGGCAGGCCGCCACGGCTTCGGCGACGGCGCGTGAGCCCTCAATCTGCCGGAGCACCGACGGGCCTCTTCTCCCGCTTCACCCGGGCTTGTACTGCGTGGGTCTCGTTGAACGCCTCGGTCACCGCCGCGACGTTGCCGTCACGCATCGCGCCCGAGAAGCGGTCTTCAACCGCGGCGACGGCCGCGGCGAGGGAGACCACCCCGGTGAGGGCTGCGAAGCCGCCGAGCAAAACGGCGTTCGGCAGCGGCCGGCCGAGGTGCTTGAGCGCGATCTCCGTCGCGCCGACGACGAGCCCGTGATTCTTCGGGAGCCCGCTGATCCGGCTCGCGACGCTGATCTCGTCCCAGGTTTTCCTCGTGTTGACGACGACGTAGCCCTGGGGCTTGAGACCGGAGAACAGCCCCGGGTGATTGAGCAGCGTCGCGTCCTGGATGATGAGGGCGTCGGGCTCGTCGATCGGGGCGCGGGTCCTGATCTCCCGTTCGGCGATCCGGCAGAACGCCACGACCGGTGCACCGGTCCTTTCCGAACCGAAGCTCGGGAAGGCCTGGGCGTGGCGGCCGTCGTTGAACGCCGCGACAGCGAGCAGTTCCGCCGCCGTGACCACGCCCTGTCCGCCCCGCCCATGGATCCGGACCTGGAACATCCGCAGCCTCGCCCACTCGCCCGGGACATCGCCGCGAGCCCGTCGTCGACCTGGTCGCTCGCCTCGTCGCGATGCTCGCGTCTGCCCGCGGTGGCAACCAGGGCCGATGGTCACAAGCCTGGCGGGCCTATCGCCCGCAGAACCGTCGGAACGAATGGGTCCACCGGCCCTTCCGTCGGGGCGGGCCGGGCCCTAACGTGGCGGCGTGCCCTCCCCCGACGGCTTCGTCATCGATCATCACGGGATCGATGCGCTCATCGCCTCGCTGCGCGCCCAGGGCTACCGGGTCGTCGGGCCGATCGTGCGCAACGGTGCGGTCGTCCAGCGCGAGATCACCTCGGTAGATGATCTCCCCTCCGGCTGGCACGACGAGCAGAAGCCCGGCTCGTACCGTCTCGCTCATGCCGACGACGGGGAGTTGTTCGGCTGGGCGGTCGGTCCCGAGTCCTTGCGGCAGTCGGTCTTCCCCTCGCAGGCCGTCGTCTGGCGGGGCCGGCGGCAGGGGGGCGACGTCGTGGTCGAAGGGCTCAGCGACGATGCCCCGAAGGAGGCCTTCTTCGGGGCCCGCCCGTGCGAGGTCGCGGCGCTCGAGGTGCTCGGCGGCGTGCTCGCCGGGGGTGCCCATCCCGACCCGGTCTTCTCGGCCCGGCGAGACGCCGCCTTCGTCGTCATCGCCGAATGCGGTGCACCGGCGGCGACCTGTTTTTGCACTTCGATGGGCAGCGGCCCCGCCGCCGGGCCGAACTTCGACCTCGCCCTCACCGAGCTGCCCGGCCCCGATCACCGCTTCCTCGTGCGCGTCGGGTCAGAACGTGGCGCCGCCGTGGTTGAGGCGATCTCGGCGATTCCCGCGACCGACGCCGACCGCGCCTCACGCGCCGAGGTCCTCCGCCGCGCCGAGGCCGCGATCGTCCGGACGCTCGACGCCGCGGCAGCACCGGCACTGCTCGCCCGCAACCTCGACCACCCCCGCTGGGAGGAGGTCGCCGGGCGCTGCCTCGCCTGCGCGAACTGCACGCTCGTCTGCCCGACCTGCTTCTGCGCCGCGGTGGAGCAGCGGACCGACCTCGCCGGTGCCATCGAGGTGACCCGGCGCTGGGATTCCTGTTTCGACCTCGCCCACTCCTACCTCCACGGCGGGTCGGTACGCGTCTCGACGAAGTCGCGGTACCGCCAGTGGATGACCCACAAGCTGTCGACCTGGGTCGACCAGTTCGGCAACTCGGGCTGCATCGGTTGCGGACGCTGCATCACCTGGTGTCCGGCCGGCATCGACATCACCGAAGAACTCGCGGCGATCGCGGCGAGCGACGGCGCGGTGGCAAACGAACCCGCGGTGGTTCGGGACAGGTAGGCCCATGGAAGAGATGCGGGATCTCATCGCCAAGAACGCGCTGTTCGCCGGTCTCCCCGACTCGACGATCGAGCTCGCGGCCGGCTGCGCGCAGAACGTCGCCTTCGACCCCGGCGTGCGCATCCTCGCCGAAGGCGAGCCGGCCGACACGCTTTACCTCCTGCGCCGCGGACGTGTCTCGCTCCAGGTGCAGCGCCCCTCGGGCAAACCGCTCGTCATCGAGACGATCGGCCCGAACAGCGTCCTCGGCTGGTCGTGGCTCGTGCCGCCCTACCGCTGGCAGTTCGACGGTGTGGCGATCGACCCGGTCGGCGCGGTGGCGATCGACGGCACGTGCCTGCGCGCCAAGGCCGACGAGGACCCGGTCTTCGGCTACGCGCTCTTGAAGCGGATCAGCTCCGTGCTGCTCAGCCGCCTCCAGGCAACCCGCGTCCGCCTCCTCGACCTCTACGGGGACCGCCTTGACGACTGAAGCGGTGCTGCCGGCACCGGGTCCGTTCGTGCCCTTCGCCTATCGCGTCGTCGATCACAAGCGCGAGTCGTTCGACATCACGACGCTGTACCTCGAGCCGGTGGCCGAGGCGATCGGCGCTTACAAGGCGGGACAGTTCAACATGCTCACCGTCTTCGGCGTCGGTGAGATCGCGATCTCGATCAGCTCGGCGCCAGGAGCGACGGGGCCGATCGAGCACACCGTGCGCGACGTCGGCGCCGTGAGCCACGCCCTCGGCTCATCCGAGGTCGGCGACATCGTCGGCGTGCGTGGCCCGTTCGGCACCGATTGGGGCCTCGAGAGCCTCGACGCCGTCAACGTCGTCGTCGTCGTCGGCGGGATCGGCCTCGCGCCGCTGCGCGGTGCGATGCGCTACCTCGCCGAGAACCCCTCGCCGGGGCGCCGGGTCGCCCTGCGCGTCGGCGCCCGCCTGCCGGACCAGATCGTGTTCCCCGAGGAGATCGCCCGCTGGGGCGAGATGGGGATCGACACCGAGATCACCGTCGACGTCGCCGACGCCGGATGGACCGGGCACGTCGGTGTCGTGACCCAGATCCTGGGCGAGCTCCCCTTCGACGGCTCGACGGCGGTCGGGCTCGTCTGCGGCCCGGAGATCATGATGCGCTTCAGCGCCCGCTCGCTCGGCGACCTCGGCATCGCGCCGGAGAACATCCGGGTCTCGCTCGAGCGCAACATGCAGTGCGGGATCGGCCTGTGCGGGCACTGCCAGCTCGGGCCGTACCTGCTCTGTCGGGACGGACCCGTCGTGCCCTACGCGCCCTTGGCGGCGGAGCTCATCACCCAGGCCGAACGATGACGAGCCGACCGACCCTCGCCGTCTGGAAGTTCGCCTCCTGTGACGGCTGCCAGCTCGGCATCCTCGACTGCGAGGACGAACTGCTCCAGCTCGTCGGGGCGGTGCAGATCGCGAGCTTCACCGAGATGACGAGCGCGGTCATCGACGGGCCCTACGACGTCTCGCTCGTCGAAGGCTCGATCACGACACCCGACGACGCCGAGCGGATCCTTACCGTGCGCGCCGCGTCCGGCTTGCTCGTCACGATCGGCGCCTGCGCCACCGCGGGCGGCATCCAGGCGCTCCGCAACTACGCGAGCGTCGCTGAATACACGTCGACGGTCTACGCCCACCCGGAGTACATCTCGACCCTCGCCGAGAGCAGCCCGATCTCGGCCTATGTGAAGGTCGATTTCGAGCTGCGCGGCTGCCCGATCAACCGTGTCCAGCTCATCGAGGTCGTGACGGCGCTGCTCGCCGGGCGGCGGCCGGTCATCCCCGCCTACAGCGTCTGCGAGGAGTGCAAGATCCGGGGCAACCTCTGCGTCCTCGTCGCCCACGGCACGCCCTGCCTCGGGCCGGTGACCCGCGCCGGGTGCGGCGCCCTCTGCCCGGCGGTCGACCGCGGCTGCTACGGCTGTTTCGGCCCGGCGAACACGACGAACACCGCTTCGCTCGCGAAACGGCTCGTCGCCGACGGGATGTCCGAGCGGGACCTGGTGCGGATCTTCCGGACGTTCAACTCCGCCGCAGCCGAGTTCTCAAAGGAGAGTCTCGATCATGACGCCTAGCGGAGCGGCGGCGAACCGCACGGTCGACGTCCACGGGCTCGCTCGCGTCGAGGGAGAGGGATCGCTCCACGTCGCGGTGCGCGACGGGGTCCTCGAACGGGTCGAGCTCGAGATCTTCGAGCCGCCGCGCTTTTTCGAGGCGTTCCTCGTCGGCAGGGGCTACGAGGAGCCGCCGGACATCACCGCCCGCATCTGCGGCATCTGCCCCGTCGCCTACCAGATGTCTGCCTGCGCCGCGATCGAAGACGCCTGCCACACGGGCGTCGACGACCGCATCGGCAAGCTCCGGCGCCTGCTGTACTGCGGCGAGTGGATCCAGAGCCATGCGCTCCACATCTACCTGCTCCACGCCCCCGACTTCTTCGGCTGCCGGGACGCCGTCGAGCTCGCCGCCCTCGACGCGGCTGCCGTCGAGCGCGGTTTGCGGCTGAAAAAGGTCGGGAACCACCTCATGGAGGTCGTCGGCGGCCGGGCGATCCACCCGGTCAACGTCCGGGTCGGGGGTTTTTACCGCGCGCCGACGGCCGACGAGATCGCCTCCTTGATCGAGCCGTTGCGGCGCGCTCGCGCCGAGTCGCTCGAGACCGTCGCCTGGGTCGCCGGTTTCGAGTTCCCCGACCTCGAGGCGGACTACCGCTTCGTCGCCCTGTCCCATCCCGACCACTACGCGATCGAGGCGGGCCGCGTCCACTCGTCCGACGGGATCGACGCGACGCCGGCGGAGTTCGCCGCCCTCGCCGTCGAGGAGCACGTCGCCCGGTCGTCGGCTCTCCAGTCCCGCCTGCGCGGGCGTGACCCCTACCTCACCGGACCGCTCGCCCGCTATGCCTTGAACGAGGCGAAGCTGCCGAAGATCGCCCGCGACGCCGCCGCCGCCGCCGGGCTCGGCCCCGTCTGCCGGAACCCGTTCAAGAGCGTGATCGTGCGCGCCGTCGAGCTCGTCTTCGCCTGCGACGAGGCCCTCCGGCTCGCCACCGATTACGAACCGCCCGAGCCGCCGGCGGTCGTGGTTCGACCCGCGGCCGGCTCCGGCGCCGGGGCGACCGAGGCACCGCGCGGCATGCTCCTGCAGCGCTACGAGCTCGCCGCCGACGGGACGATCGAGTCGGCACGCATCATGCCCCCCACCGCGCAGAACCAGCTCACGATCGAGTCCGACGTCCGCCAGGTCGTCGAAGCGGGCCTCGAACTGACAGACGCCGAGCTGACGGCGCGCTGCGAGCTCGCGATCCGCAACCACGACCCGTGCATCTCCTGCGCCGCCCACTTTCTTACGCTCTCGATCGACCGTTTATGACGGCACACGTCGTCGTCGCCGGGATCGGCAACGACTTCCGCCACGACGACGGGGCGGGCCCGGCGGTCGCCCGTCTCGTCGCCGCCTCGACGCCGGCGCTCGACATCGGCCCCATCGCCGAACCCCTCGACCTCCTCGGCCGCTGGGAGGCTGCCAGCTTCGCCGTCCTTGTCGACGCGACCCGCTCCGGCTCCCCACCGGGGACGGTGAAGGTCGTCGACCTCGGCTCCACGAATCGGCGATCGAGCGCGAGCACCCACGCCGTCGGTCTCGACCGCGTCGTGCGGCTCGCCCAGGTGCTGGGGACGGCACCGGACCGTGTCGTCGTCGTCGGCATCGAGGGCGAGGACTTCTCCGACGGGATGGGGCTCTCCCCGGCCGTTGCGCGTGCCGTCGGCGTCGCCGCC
>JBEKLG010000046.1:0-16635 GCA_050010315.1 Acidimicrobiales bacterium | reverse complement strand
ACTGACGTGCAGACCGCGAGACCTTGGACCGCTTAGGCGCAGAGCGCCAGCGACCGTGCGACGATCCGCTCGGCTGACGGGAGGATCGCCGCCTCGAGTGCGCGGGCATAGGGGATTGTCTGCTCGGTCGCCACGCGCGCAAATCGGACGACGGGCTCGGCTTCCGCGATAACGGCTGCGATCTCCCCGGAGAGTCCGAAGGCGATGAAGTCCTCGTCGACGACCAGCACCCTGCGTGTCTGTGCCGCCGCTCGGCGAATGGCGGCGACGTCGAGGGGAGTGACCGTCCGAAGGTCGATGACGGTGGCCTCGAGGTGGTGCGTGGCTGCCAGGCGCTCGGCGGCGGCGAGCGAGCGGTGCACACCGACGCCCACGGACATGATCGCCAGATCCGCGCCTTCGCGGCAGACCCGCGCCTTGCCGATCGGAACGACCTCCGGCGGGTCGGGGACCATGCCTGTCGCACCGGCCGGCGGCACGTCGAAGGTCACGTTTCCACGCCGGGAGCCGGCGAGCCACTCGAGCCACATCGCCGAGAGCAGCTTGTGCTCGAGGTAGACGACGGGGCCCTCCGCCTCGATCGCGGCTCGCATCAACCCGGCCGCATCAGCCGGGTTGGAGGGCACGACGACCGAGAGCCCCGGGATACCGGCGAGAAGGCCCCACAGAGCCTGCTCGTGCTGGCCGGCGTCCCCGTAGCCCCCGCCGCAGGTCGCTCGAACGACGATCGGCACCTTCCATCGACCGCCGGAAAACGTCTCGAGTTTCCCCGCTTCGTTCTGGAGTGCGCTCAAGCCGACCGCCAGGAAGTCCACGAGCATGACCTCCACGATCGGCCGGAGCCCGGCCATGGCCGCGCCCACACCAGCTCCGAGGAACGCGCTCTCGCTGATCGGGGTGCCTCGCACACGATTCGGTCCGAACCGGACCAGGAGGTTCCGGCGGATCATTGGCACGTCCTCGCCGAAGACGATCACACGGGGGTCGTCCGCCATGGCGTGTTCGATGGCGAAGTCCCCGGCCTCGCCGAGCCCGAGCTCGCGTCCCCGACGAGCGCCGGTCATGATGGCGCTCCGGCAATAGCGAGGGCGGCCGAGATGGCCTCGTCCACCTTTCGTGTCGCCTCGGATCGGATCGCTGCCACATCTTGGGGGGCGAGCCGACGAGCGGTGACGACGAGCGGGTCGTGGCTCGGCGTCAACTGCTCACCCATCGCGGTCGTGATGGTGCGCGTCACCTCCATCAGTCCAAGCGCCCGCTCCCCGGCCTCGCTGCCCCGACAGCCGAGCGTCCCCGCCAGCAGCCTCCGGCTCTCGCGCAAAGCTTCGCGGGGATGGCGGGCCACGCGCACGAGCTCGTCGTCCTCGAAATGGCCCCGCGGGCGCTTGACCCGAACCACCAGGAACGAAGCTCCCCGACCTTGACGGGCGCGGTCGATGGCCCGAGCGGCGGCCTTCCACACCGCCCACGGCCGATGACCGTCCACTTCCGCCGCCGGTAGCCCGAAAGCCCGGGCACGTCGCGTCAGGCTGCCCCCGGTCATGCGCGCCGAGCGGGTGGTGATCGCCCACCGGCTGTCCTTGCACACGAACAAGACCGGTAGCCGCCAGACCGAGGCGAGGTTCAACGCCTCGAGCAACATGCCCTGGTTGGCGGCGCCCTCGCCGAAGAAGGCGACGGCCACGCTTCCGGCACGCTGTTGCTGGTGGGCGAGCGCGAACCCACAGGCGGTGCAAGCCGCCGCGCCCACGATCCCCGAAGACGCCGCCAGACGATCAGGATCGAAGAGGTGCATGTGCCCGCCCTGGCCGTGGCACAGCCCCTCGGGGTGTCCCAGCATTTCGAGAGCCAATGCTTGGAGGTCGGTGCCGCGAGCGACCAGCGGCGGAGTCGAACGATGGTCGATGGCGATGCTGTCACCGTCTCGCAGGTGATCCACCACCCCGACGATCGCCCCCTCCTCCCCGATTCCGAGATGGAGTTCTCCGGAGATCAAACCCCGACGATATAGGTCACCCAAAGCCTCCTCGAAGGCGCGGACCTCTGCCATCGTCTGGAACAAGCGCAACAGAGGAACCTGAGCCTGGCGACGCCGCAGAGCCACACATCGAACCTAGGCGGTCAACCGACCCAGCGGAAGGGTTCTCCGTCACAATCGCGGCGCCGACTCCAAGTCAGTCAGGTGTGTCCACTCCACCCTAAGCAGCGCTCCTGCTGCTCGTGGACCGTATGGGTGCTGCCAGACGGAAGGGATATCCCGTGCTGCTCGAAGCCTCACCCTGAGATGCTCCGCGGCACTCGCGAGCGACGCCTGGACGTTGGATGCGTTCGCGTCCGCCCCGGTCACGCCTCCATGCTGCCGATCGCGCCCCTGCGGTCATTGACGTGGACCTGACCGCCGAGCGATCGTCGCCTCCACAACCGCCCGCGTGCCGACAGGTCCGGGGCGACCGAGCAGCCGGTCGACAGGAACAGCAGCAACCATGGAAGAGGCCCTATCCCCACAACACGCAAGGGCGACAGAATGAATCCGATTCTGCTGGGCGTCGCGAACCAGCACCGCGCCGGAATCGGCCGATCTGTGTCGGAGACTCCTTAGCGGCGGCACCGGCGATCAGTCAGACGCTGTTGGAATGGCTACAGTGCTTGTCCCCAGCGACGGAGCTGGCGGTCGACAAAGCGCTGTTGGAACGGCACGAGCGCTTGTTGTCCCCGTCGCCTCACGCTGGAGAGCGGGATTCTTCCGATGGGCACGATGAGCGTCGCCTCACCGCCGACTCGGTGGGGCACCTTCTGGCCCCCGGAGCGTCAAGTCCTTGCTGTCGCGGCGGCGCACCCCGCTCACTTCTGAAGAGTCTGCATGACCGTTGTGGTCACCCGCGACGAATGAAATGCTCGCGGTGGCTGTCGGTGCGGTCGTCGGTTTCGGCTTGCAACCCCGAGTGCGTCGAAGAGTCTGACGCGAGGGCCCTGGGGGACCAAGGACTGTCGCTACGAGCACGAACCCCAGCATCCGCTTCACCTGGTCCTCCCCGGCAGCCTCCAATCCGTACTTGGGAGGTGACGTAGTGAAACGAATACGTGCACGAGTTGCCGGCTTGGACGTGCATCGCGACACCGTCGTGGCGTGTTGTCTGGTGCAACAGTCTGACCGGTCGGTGGAGGTGACGAAGCAGGCCTTCTCCACCACGGCCAAGGGTCTCGGTGAGCTGGCGGCGTGGCTGAGCGATGCCGGCGTCGAGACTGTGGCGATGGAGGCCACCGGTGTCTATTGGAAGCCGGTCTACTACTGCCTCGAAGGGCTGTTCGACGAGTTGTGGCTCTGTAACGCACAACACGTGAAGAACGTGCCGGGACGCAAGACCGACCTCACCGACGCCGAGTGGCTTGCCGACGTAGCGGCCCACGGTATGGTGCGCCCGAGCTTCGTGCCCCCGCCGGAGATTCGCGAGCTCCGCGATGTCACTCGCTACCGGAAGACTCAGGTCGAAGCGCGCGCCAAGGAGATCCAGCGCCTGGAGAAGACCCTCCAAGATGCTGGCATCAAGCTGTCCTCGGTGACGTCCAAGGTCTGGAGCCAGTCGTCACGAGCGATGATCGAGGCGATGATCGACGGCGAACGTGACCCCAAAGTCCTTGCCCAGATGGCCAAGTCGCGCCTGCGAGCCAAGATCCCCGAGCTCGAAGAGGCCTTCAGCGGCCGCTTCGGCTCCCACCATGCCCTCGTCTGCCGTCAGGTGATCGACCACATCGACTTCTTGGACCGCTCTATCGCGACACTCACAGCAGACGTGACGCAGCGACTGTGCCCTTTTGAGCCGGCGGTCACCATCCTGTGCTCGATTCCCGGGGTGTCGAGGACCACCGCCGAGGTGATGATCGCCGAGATGGGGATCGATATGGCCCGATTCCCGACCTCCGGACACCTGTGTGCATGGGCCGGAGTAGCCCCAGCCAGTCATGAGTCGGCTGGCAAGCGCCACCCGGCCGGCACTCGGAAAGGTTCCACCTGGCTGCAGCGGGCTCTCGTCGAAGCAGCCAGGGGGGCTTCGCGGACAAAAGCCACGTACCTCTCCGCCCAGTACTCCCGCATCGCTCGACGGAGAGGGCCCAACAAGGCCGTGATCGCAGTCGCCCATTCCATTCTGGACGTCGCCTGGTACTTGCTCACCGACGGCGCCCTCTACGACGACCCCGGTTCTCGATTCTTCGAGCTCCGCCACGATCCCGCGGTCGAAGCGAGGCGGCTCCAACGCAGGATTGAGGATCTCGGCTTCAAGGTCAGCATCACACCAGCCGCCGCATAGCCCGGTCCCCAACACCCGTTGCACGCGCGGAGCCGCCGCATAGCCCGGTCCCCAACACCCGTTGCACGCGCGGCCGACCCGTGCCTTCTCCTCACGCGCCCATCGGTGCGTCGGCACTAGACGCATTTCACCCCAGCCGCTTTGATCGACTCCGAGGTCCACTGGATCGCTGCGAGACGTCGGTCGGAGACGTAGCCGTTCTCGGCGAACCAGCGCGCCGAGCGTTCGATCGCCTCGGCGGCGGGCCGGGAGCGGTAGCCGAGCTCGCGGCGGGCTCGGGCGTCGCTGAACACCATCCGGGTTGAGGCCATGCGCGCCCCTTCGAGGGGGACGTGCGGGGCGCGCCGGAGCAGCCTTCCCTCGAGCACCTCGGACACGTAGGCCGCGCCGAGCGCGACTGGGCGGGGGACCCGAAAGCGCGGCGGGGCGAGGCCGGTGGCGCGGGCGAGCTCGCCGAGGATCTCGCGCAGCTCGAGGTTCTCCCCGCCGACGATGTAGCTCCGGCCGATCACCCCGCGCTCGGCGGCGAGCAGGTGCCCGGTAGCGAGGTCGTCGACGTCGACGACATTCAAAGCGGTGTCGAACCAGCCGGGCATCCGGCCGGTCAGGTAGTCGAGGACGATCCGCCCCCTCGGGGTCGGCGTGTGGTCGCCGGGCCCGAGCGGCGTCGTCGGCAACACCAACGTGACCGGCGTGCCGTTCGCCGCGGCGCGCAGCACCTCGTGCTCGGCGACGTACTTCGACTGCTTGTAGAGGCCGAAGAGGTGGTCGATCGCCGGCGCGCAGCTCTCATCGGCGGGTCCGCGCTCGGCGACGCGCTCGAGCCCCAAGGTGCCGACGGAGCTCGTGTAGACGACGAGCTCGCAACCGGCTGCCCGCGCCGCCTCGAGGACGTTGCGGGTGCCGTCGACGTTGACCTGGTAGAAGATCGCCGGGTCCGGGGCCCAGAAGCGGTAGACCGCGGCGACGTGGAAAACGACGCGGGCCCCGGCAACGGCCGCTCGCATCGCCGCGGCGTCACGCACGTCCGCTTCGAGCCGCTCGACCGGTAACCCGTCGAGGTTCGTCTGCGGGGCGCCCGGCTCGATCGCCGCGACGACGTCGGCCTGGCGCGCGACGAGAGCGCGGGTGATCGCCGAGCCGATGAAGCCGCTCGCTCCGGTGACGACAACCCGTGTTCCGGGTGCGAGCGGGGCGCGGGGCGCCGACGCCTCGGCCACCGCTTCGGGCCCGTTGCCTGTGGTCTTCGCCATCTCCACCCCCGTCGATTCGCGCCCGCCCGCCAACCCGGCCACGAAACGGCGGGTCGGCCAGTTATACACTCGCCTGCCGACCGAAAGAGAGGGCCCGTGCCGTCTGGGACGCCGTCGCCGGAAGAGCTGGCGAACTTCGTCGGCGGCCGCCACCTCGCTGCCCGCAGCGGGGAGACGACGGCGGTCGTCAACCCCTCGACCGGGGAGGCCTACGCCCGGGCACCGCTGTCGCGCGCCCCGGACGTCGACGCGGCGTTCGCCGCGGCGGCGGCCGCCTTCCCGGGGTGGCGGGACGCGACCCCCGCGGAGCGGAGCCTTGCGCTCCTGCGCATCGCCGACAGCGTCGCCGCCCACGCCGACGAGCTCTTGCGGATCGAGTGCGAGAACACCGGCAAGCCACTGGCGCTGACGACGACCGAGGAGATCCCGCCGACAATCGACCAGATCCGCTTCTTCGCGGCCGCGGCGCGACTTTCCGAGGGGCGGTCGGCCGGCGAGTACCTCGCGAACCACACGTCCTACGTGCGGCGGGAGCCGGTCGGCGTCTGCGCCGCGGTCACCCCCTGGAACTACCCGGCGATGATGGCTGTCTGGAAGTGGGCGCCGGCGCTCGCCGCGGGGAACACGATGGTCCTCAAGCCCTCGGAGACGACGCCAGCCTCGACTTTGTACCTCGCCGAGCTCATGGCCGAGCACCTCCCTCCCGGGGTGTTCAACGTCGTCTGTGGCGACCGGGACACCGGCCGCCTGCTCGTCGCCCACGAGGTGCCGGCGATGGTCTCGATTACCGGCAGCGTGCGCGCCGGAATCGAGGTCGCCGCGGCCGCGGCGCCGGGGCTGAAGCGTGTCCACCTCGAGCTTGGCGGCAAGGCGCCGGTCGTCGTCTTCGACGATGCCGACGTCGCCGCCGCGGCCGCCGGGATCGCCGTCGCCGGCTATTTCAACGCCGGACAGGACTGCACGGCGGCGACGCGGGTGCTCGCCGGCCGGCGCGTCCACGACGACTTCGTCGCCGCCCTCGTCGACGAGGCGGCCGCGACGAAGGTGGGGGGGATCGAGGTCCTCGACGCCGACTACGGGCCGCTCAACAACGCCGACCAGCTGGCCCGCGTCGAGGGGTTCTTGGCGCGCGCCCCGTGCCACTCCGAGGTGCTCGTCGGCGGCGGCCGCGTCGACGGGCGGGGGTACCTCTTCGCGCCGACGGTCGTCGACGGGCTGGAACAGTCCGACGAGATGATCCAGGACGAGATCTTCGGCCCGGTGATCACCGTGCAGACCTTCGGCGACGAGGCTGAGGCGATCGCGCGGGCGAACGGGGTGCGCTACGGGCTGGCCTCGAGCGTGTGGACGCGCGACCACGGACGGGCGATGCGGATGACGAAGGCACTCGAGTTCGGCGCGGTGTGGGTGAACACGCACATCCCGCTCGTCGCCGAGATGCCCCACGGCGGGTTCAAGGCCTCCGGTTACGGCAAGGACCTCTCGGTCTACGGCTTCGAGGACTACACGCGCCTCAAGCACGTCATGCACTACCTGGGGAGATGACCCGAGGAGGAGGAACGAGGTGGGCAACGACGGGGCGCGCCATTCTCCCGGGGTAGGTCAGCGGCGCGAGATCGTGAGCGAGATCCCCGGGCCCCGCTCGCGCGCCCTCGACGCCCGGCGGCGCCGCGCCGTCGCGCCGGGGGTCGCGTCCTCATTCCCCGCTTACGTCGCCTCGGGGTATGGCGCCGTGGTCGAGGACGTCGACGGCAACCGCTTCATCGACCTTTCCTCGGGGATCGCCGTCACCGGCGTCGGCCACGCCGCGCCGGCGGTCGTCGAGGCGGTGCGCGCCCAGGTCGCGGCGTTCACCCACACCTGTTTCATGGTCGCCCCCTACGAGGCGTACGTCGCGGTCTGCGAGGCGCTGAACGCACTCACCCCCGGGGACCACGCCAAGACGTCGGCGCTTTTCAACTCGGGCGCCGAGGCAGTCGAGAACGCCGTGAAGATCGCCCGCGCGGCGACGGGGCGGCCGGCCGTCGTCGTCTTCGACCACGCCTACCACGGCCGGACGAACCTCACGATGGCGATGTCCGCGAAGACGATGCCGTATAAGTCGGGTTTCGGTCCCTTCGCGCCCGAGGTCTACCGGGTGCCGGTCTCCTACCCGTTTCGCGACCCCGAGGGGATGAGCGGGACCGAGGCGGCGCGCCGGGCGATCGACGCGATCGAGGTGCTCGTCGGGTCGGCGAGCGTCGCCGCCCTCGTCGTCGAGCCGATCCAGGGCGAGGGGGGCATCATCGTGCCGGCCGCGGGCTTCCTGCCCGGCCTCGCCCGCTGGTGTTCCGAGCGCGGCGTCGTCTTTGTCGCCGACGAGATCCAGTCCGGCTTCGGCCGCAGCGGGGACTGGTACGCCTGCGAGCACGAGGGGGTCGTGCCCGACCTCGTGGCCTCGGCGAAGGGGATCGCCGCCGGGCTGCCGCTCGCCGCCGTCACCGGCCGGACCGAGCTGATGGGCGCCGTGCACCCCGGTGGGCTCGGTGGCACCTACGGGGGCAACCCCATCGCCTGCGCCGCGGCGCTGGCTGCGGTCGAGACGATGCGTGCCGCCGACCTGCCCGCGGCGGCGCGCCGCATTGGCGGCGTGCTCAGCGCACGGCTGAGTGAACTGCGCGGCCGCCACCCGGGGATCGGCGACGTGCGCGGGCGGGGCGCGATGTTCGCCCTCGAGCTCGTCCGTCCGGGGACGAAGGACCCAGATCCCGCGTCGACACGGGAGATCCTCGCTGCGTGCCACTCAGCCGGGGTGATCGTGATCTCCTGTGGGGCCTGGAACAACGTCATCAGGCTGCTGCCGCCGTTCGTCATCTCCGAGGAGCTCTTGCGCGAGGGCCTCGACGTGCTCGCAGGCGCCGTCGACGAGGTCCTCGGCAGGGCGAGCGCCTGAGCCGGTGGCTTCGCCGGGATCCGCCCGTCGTTCCCGCGGTCAGGACGAGGCTGGCCGTGGCTCGGAGCGGAGCACCTCCCGCAGCTTAACGCTCCGCCCGGTGCGGAGGATCGCCCGCCGGTAGATCTTGCCGGCGAACCGCGCCATGCCGATCGTTGCCGCGGCGGTCGCCAAGCCCGAGATGACGATCTGCCACCACGTCACCTGGCCGAGGGCGAAGAGCACGGGCATCAAGAAAGGCGCCGTCGGCGGCAGGTAGGCGAGCACCTCGTTGACGAGCGAGGGGCTCGAGGCCCCGAGCGCGGTGAACGACATGATGTAGCCGAACAGCAGCGGCAGCTGGACGGGGAAGGCGACGCTCTGCACCTGGTCCTGGCGCTCGACGAGCGATCCGATGCCGGCGAAGAGCCAGCAGTAGAAGGCGTAGCCGAGGACGAGCCAGACGAGCCCGACGACGAGCGGTGTCGCCGCGGTGCCCTTGACGAGGTTCGAGCCGACGGCGGCGGCGAGCGCCAGGGCGAAGACGACGATCACCGCCGCCTGCGCCAGGGCGACGAGGCCGATGCCGACGACCTTGCCGACGAGCAGGCGCAAAGGCGAGACGGCCGACAAGAGCACCTCGACAACGCGGCTCGACTTCTCCTCGACGACCCCCATCAGCACCCACGTTCCGTACTGGGTCAAAAGGACATAGGTGAGGATGAGGACGTAGAGCGCCGTCACGAGGTTGGCGTTGCGGTGCTGGGCGGGCTTGAGGCTTAAAACGGCCAAGGGTGCCGGACTCGTGAGCGCGGCGACGCGGGAGGTGGGGATGCCCGCCTTTTCCAGTGCGGCCTCGGCGCCGAGGTAGCGGGCGACGGAGGTGGTGAAAAGCGCGAGCGTGTCGGTGTCGGAGGCCGCGAAGCCCTGCTCGACGAGCAGGTAGCGGCCGCCGACGAGGACGAGGTCGACCCGTCCGCTCCTAAGCGCGCGCTCGGCGGACCCGAGCGAGCGCTCCGGGGTGATCCTGACCGGGACGCCGAGGCCGGCGCCGGCCGCTCGTAGTGTCCCGCGGGCGAGGGGCGTCGTCGCACCGACGACGCCGACCGCGGTGACCGGTGTCTTGCCCTTGTGGATGACCGGGACGACGACTGCCGCGGCGACGCCGAGGAGGACGACCACCGTGCCGACGCGGAAGACGCGGCTCGTTGTGCGCTCGTGTACCTCGCGCCGGGCGATGAGCTCGACGTCGCCCCGATGCCGCGTCGGGCGGTCGGCCTCGGCACCGCCGTCGACCGTCCGGCGGGCGTAGTGGTGCCGCCAGAGGCGGAGGGCGACGAGCACGACGGCGAGTGCGACGAGGTAGGCGGTCACCGGACCGCCTCCCGGAACACTTCGGAGAGCCGGCGCCGCTCGAAGTCGAAGCGCAGCACGGGACCGGCCGCCATCGCTCGAGCGAGCAGCGCCTGGCTGTCGACCGAGTCCTCGAGGACGAGGCGCGACTCGCCGGCCTCGGTGCGCGAGATCGTGATGCCGGGGATCTTCCGCGCCCAGGCGCCGTCGCGGTCGCCCTCGACCTTGACGACGAGCCGACGAGAGCCGCGCTGTTCCAGTTCGTTGAGGTTCCCCTCGGCGACGAGCCGACCACGGTCGATGATCGCCACCGATTCGCAGATGTCCTCGACGAGGTCGAGCTGGTGGCTGGAGAAGAGCACCCCCCGGCCGTCCCGGGCCTGTTCGGCGAGGATCGCCGTGACCTCGTCGATGCCGACCGGGTCGAGGCCGGCGAAGGGCTCGTCGAGGATGAGCAGCTCCGGTTCGTGGATGAGCGCCGCGGCGAGCTGGACGCGTTGCTGGTTGCCGTGCGACAGCGACTCGAGCTTGTCCGGCCCCCGGTCGGCGATCCCCAGGCGCTCGAGCCAGCGCGCCGTCGCGCGGCGGGCGTCAACGGCGCTTTTCCCGTGGAGCTCGCAGAGGTACTCGAGCTGGTGTCGGATCTGCATCCCCGGGTACAGGCCCCGCTCTTCCGGCATGTAGCCGAAACTGCGGCGCTCGGCGATCCCGATCGGGGCGTCCCGCCAGCGAACGGACCCGGCGTCGAGCTCGACTAATCCGAACACCGCCCGCATCGCCGTCGTCTTGCCAGCACCATTCGGTCCGAGGAAACCGAAGACCTGGCCGGCGGGGACGGAGAACGAGAGGTCGTCGAGCGCGAGCACCTCGCCGTAGCGACGGCGGAGTCCGACGAATTCGAGAGTCAACGAATCCGGTCCCAGTCGGCGGCTGCCGGACACGGCGGGGCCGGGTGGCAGCCTCCCGCCGCCTGTGTTGGCGCGGCAGAACCCGTCGTCACCAGGTACCGGTTACCAAGATCCACGAACGGCGAGACCGGGGCCACACCCCGAAGGTAGTGCGGCGGCACGACGGCGCGCCAAGGACTCCGACGTCGGCTGATGCTGCGAACTCCGGCCGAAGATCGCTCAGGTTCCGCCTTTGGCGAGGGCCGCTCGGGGCGCGCCGATCAGCGGGTCGTCCAGCCTGCGGAGGTGCTTTGGGTCTCGAGTGGCTCGGCGAGGATTGACTCGGCGTCTTTGTGGGTGTCCTCGGCCCGTTTGTCGCTCGCTTCGGCGACGGTGTTCTGGCCGCCGATGACGATCGAGCACAGCACGAGCAGGAGGATCGTCTGCGCGATCCAGGCGACGATCAAGTGAGCCCGGGCTTGGTGAAAAAGTGCGGAACGTCGCTCTGGTGGAGCACACCCGCCTCGAAGGATCGCCCCAGGCCACGCGGGCGATGACGCGAAGACGTGGGCGCAGGCCATCGTGCCAACGCCCGAGGTTGTCTGCACGGCGAGCCAGGAGCTGAAGCGCTCGAGCTTCGTGCCCCGGTCGAGCATCTCCGTCGTCCGGGCCGGCTTGTCGCGGTGCTCGGGGCGCTCGAGCGTATGCGGGTGCCGAATGTGCTCGCAGGTGTCGATGGGCCTGCTTTTCGCGGGGCGATCCTTCGACGGGGCGGGGCGAATCGCGTGGGCCGCCCGCCTAAGGTCGTGACGCCCGGTTCGCCCCCAGCTCAGGGCCGGGAACGAACCGAACGCCGACCCGGGGAGTCATAGATACGTGAGATCTCGAGGACGGGCTCGGTGCGCCGGGTGAGGCCGGGCTCGCCAGAGCTCGAGCAGTGGATGGCGTCGTGGTACGCGCCGGCGTACCGCACCGCCTGTCTTGTGCTCAACGACGCGCACGGGGCCGAAGAAGCGGTTCAGGAGGCCTTCCTGCGGATGTGGCGCTTCCGGGACGCGATGCCCCAAGGTGAATCGGCGCGCCCGTGGCTCTACCGCGTTGTCGTCAACTCCTGTTACTCCTGGGCCCGCAAGGAATGGGGTGGAGGTGGGCGGCGCGCGCCGCAATCGTCGCTCGAGGCGATCCGCGAGCCTTCAGCTGGGCCCGACGAGATCATCGTGGCCGGGGACCGCGCCGCCGCGGTACGTGCCGCCCTGGCGCGCCTTCCCGAGGCGCTGCGGGTCCCGGTCGTCCTTCGCTACTACGCGGGCCTGTCGGAAAAGGAGATCGCCGTGGCGATCCACCGCCGCCCGGGAACGGTGAAGTCCCGCCTGCACGAGGCCCGCCGGTTGCTCAGCGCCGACGCCGCGCTCAACAACTTCGCAGTCAAAGAGGGGACCCGATGATCACCGACGATGAGCTCGAGGCGCTGTTGCACGAGGCGGGAGGGGAATTCGCTATTCCCGCCCGGGGCCCGGCGACGGTCCTCGCTGCCGCGGCACCGCCGGCCGAGAAGGCGGAGATCGCACGGGGTCGGTTCCGCCCCCGCGAGCTCGTGCTCGCCGGCGCGAGCGTGGCCGCCGTCGTGGCGCTCGTCGTCGTCCTTATGACCTCGTCCGGTGGGCCGGTCGCCCCGGTCTCCTCGACGGCGGCGGGGAATGGTTTGTTCGCCGAGGCGTCGGGCGGGGCCCTTCCCGTCAAGCACCCCTCCCCGGCGGCGGCGAAAGGGCGCGACATCATCGCTACCGGGACGCTCCGGCTCGATGTCAGTCGGCTCGCGCTACGCCGCGACATCGCCCGTCTCGACGCCCTCGCCAGCGCGTTCGGGGGCTACGTGTCGGCCGCCGACCTCGCCGAGACCGGTGCGAACCCGGGTGGCACCCTCGTCGCCAAGGTGCCGGCAGGGTCGTTCTCGGCGTTCATCTCCAAAGCCGAAGCGATCGCCAAGGTGAAGAGCCTCGCGACCTCGGACACCGACGTCACCGCCCGGGTCGTCGACCTCGGGGCGCAGCTTGCGGCGGGCGTCGACGAGCGCAGCCAGCACGAGGTGCTGCTCGGCCGGGCCGGCAAGGTTTCAGACCTGCTCTCGGTCGAGGACACCATCGAGGACGTGCAGTCCCAGATCGAGCAGATCCGGGGCGAGCAGCGGACGATCGCGACGCAGGTGAGCTACTCGGCGCTCACCGTCGACCTCGTCGTCCCTCGGCCGCCGCACGTCGGCACAGCGAACGGCTTCGGCCACGCCTGGCATGAGGCGATCTCCAGTTTCGTGAACGGCGTGAAGGCGCTCATCGCCCATCTCGGCGACATCTTGTTCGGCGTGCTGTCGTTCATCGTCGTCGTCCTCATTGTCCTCGGGTTGTGGCGCAGCGTCTGGCCCCGGGTCCGCCGGCGGATCGCCTAGGGGATCAGTCTCGCTGGGATGCGGCCTTCCGGCCGGCGCTGGTTTCGTGCGGGGGGAAGGGAGCCAGCGGGCCGGTCGGGTGCGGTGAGAAAACCCCGTGAAAGGCAAGCGAACCGGTACCTCCTCGACGCGGCGCTCGGCTGGCGCGCCGGGCCAAAGCCGGCTGTGGCCCTCGAGTGCCGGGCCCGTCGGTGAGAGTCACGAGGGATCCCGGCGACCCGGCCGATTGTCGCACCGTAGAAACCAGGCCTTCTCACTACGCTTTGTTGCTGGGACGATCGTGTCCTGATGACTCCCGGAATGGTGGCCAGATGGACGGACCAGAAGGAAACCGGGAATCTCGATCGTCGGTGGCCCGCAAGCTCGCCGGGACGCGAGGGGCCATCGCCGTCGCCATCGTGGCGCTGCTCGGGTCGATCGCAGGCGGAGGTGGCGCCGCCTCCGCCGCCGGCGCGCCGGCGTCCCCCGCCGGAGTGTTCGCGCTCCGTGTGCTCGCCGAGGCGACCATCCCGCCCGGTGCCCGGCCGACGGACATGGGGAGCTGCCGCGACCGGTCGCTGACGGGCCTCAGCGGTGACCCGAACACCGGCGAGTTCACAGGCATAATCGACCTCCGCCGCTTCTACTTGGTCGACGAAGTGCCCGACGTGGTCATGGCCTATCTGAAGTCGCGTGCGCCGGCCAATGCCAGTGAGACGATGACCATGAGCCGGCAGCTCCCGCCGGGCTGTTTCGCGGGCGCGCTTCGGTACTCGCTTGCGGTTTCCGGGCCGCACGACTACATGGCCTCGCTTCTTTACGCACTGGGGGCGGTTACCGGTAACCGCACGGAGCTGAGAGTCGACGCCGCGTCCATCTGGTTGTCGAGCCGACCTGCAGCCGAGCTCGCCCCGACGACAGGCGTCGTCCAGGTGACCGGCTACACCGAGATGAGGGGCTTGGCATTTCCCTCCTCGGGTCCGGTGACCTTCACGTTGGGTCGCGTCCAGGCGAAGCTGCTCCTCGGTGTGCTCAACGGCGTGCCTCTTGGCCCGAGAGGGGCTGGTCCCGACAGTTCTTACGGCTGTTTTGAGAACGACCTTGTCTACAAGATCCGCATCCGCCCGTCGCGGGGCTCGCCGGTGTCGTTCGAGGCCGACGGCTTGGCTTGCGACAGGGAAGTCGTGGTCACCGTGCATGGCCGAAGCATGCAGCCCCTCTACGACGGGAACTGCGCCCTGGCACACGCCGTTGCCCGGGTCCTGCCCGTGGACGCGGCGCAGGCGACGCGGGAGTGGAGCGCGGCATGCCATTCGTAGGCGGGCGCGCTGTGCTGGTTTCTCCCTGCCCGCCTGGCGAGGACCGCGTGGGGCAAGGCTCCGGCGCAGGCGGCCTGCTAGCTGCCGGCGCGATTGTCGTGCTCGGCCTTGGAGTCGCGGCGCGCCCCACACGGTGAACCGGGGGCCGCTCTTTCAGCGATTACGCCCGAACTTCCGCCGGACCGCCTCGCGCCGGGCCTGCAGCTCCCGGTGGCTGATCCGTTCGGTCGCAGCCGAGACGCCGATCGCGGCGCGCACCGCGTCGAGGTCGGTGCCGGCTTGGGCCGGGTCGATCCCGATCTCGCGGGCGATCCTGTCCCCGTGGCGGCTGGCGAAGTAGCCCGCGACCTCGACGACCTCGCCGAGCAGGTCGACGTCCGGGGCGAAGGCGGCGATCACCCCGTCGAGGAAGAGGATGTTCTTCACGAAAAGCATCAGCTCCTTGGGGAGCTTCGCCCCGTGGGCGAGGAGCCGCTTCGTGAGCTCGCGCATCTGGCGCGCCAGCTCCTCGGCGCTCATCTCCGTGAGGTCCTGGGGCGGCGCGTCGAGGCCGAGGTCGACGATCACCTCGTCGAGGTCGGCGTCCGCCGCGAGCGCCCCGAGGTCGCGCAGCGCCGTGACCTGGCTTCGGACGTCGTTCATCGTCGCTGACATCACGAGGCGGAGGAAAGCTCGGCGGTGGTCCTCGTCGAGACGCCCCGTGATGCCGAAGTCGAGCAGCGCCACCCGCCCGTCGTTCAGGACGAGGAGGTTGCCCCCGTGGAGGTCGCCGTGGAAGACCCCGAAGAGCATCACCCCCTCGAGGAACGAGACGATCACGGCGCGCATCACCTTCTCGGTCGCGATCCCGGCGTCCTTCATCCCCCCGACGTCGTCCCAGGTGAAGCCGTCCAGGCGCTCCATCACGAGGACCCGCCTTGTCACGAGCCGGGGGTGCGGCCGGGGCACGACGATCGTGCGCTGGCCGGTCGCAGCGAGGGCCGCGGCGACGTCGAGCATGCTCTCGGCCTCGAGACGGAAGTCGAGTTCCTCGACGATCGTCTCGGCGAAGAGCTCGATGAGGGCCGGCGGGTTGGCGAGGACGGCGACGGGGATCCGTCCGACGAGGTGGGGAGCGAGGAAGCTCATCACCGCGAGGTCGTTTCTCACGCGGGCGGCGATCTGCGGGCGTTGCACCTTGACGACGACCTCCTCGCCGGAGTGGAGCCGCGCCCGGTGCACCTGCGCGATCGAGGCCGCGGCGACGGGCTCGGGGGAGAACTCAGTGAACACCTCCTCGAGCGGACAGCCGAGGTCCGTCTCGATGCACTCGCGCACCGTAGCGAAGGACTCTGCGGGTACCCGGTCGCGGAGCAGCTTGAACTCGCCGACGAGCTCGGGCGGGAAGATCCCCTCGCCCGAGGAGAGGATCTGGCCGAGCTTGATGTAGGTCGGACCGAGGAGTTGGAAGGCGAGGCGCAACCGGCGCGACAGGCCGGAGCGCCCTTCCCCCGCCTGCCTGCGCCGGTCGACGAGCGCCCAGCCGGCGAGCGCCCAGCCGAGGACCGCCGAGACCCGCACGATCCGCCGCCACGGGGGGAAGCGCCGCCGCCGTACGAGAGCGGGCACCGCGGCGCGCGTTTGCTCGCGCACGGTATCGAGGCCGATCCGCCAGGGCAGGTCGTCGGGTTCGACGAGCCACGGCGGATGGTCCGAGAAGGCCCCGACCGACAGGTCCACAGGAGGTGGGGGCGTGCTCAGGGGGAGGGGGGGCCGAACACGAGGCATCCGTTGTGTCCCCCGAAACCGAAGCTGTTCGAGAGCACGGGACCCGGGGTGAAGGGGCGGGCGGCGCCGGTGACGATGTCGAGGTGGATCTCGGGATCCTCTTCCTCCAATCCCGCGGTCGGCGGGATGAGGCCATGTTCGATGGAGAGGATCGACGCCACGGCCTCGAGCGCGCCGGCGGCCCCGAGCGAGTGGCCGGTGACTCCCTTGATCGAGGTGACCGGCGGTCCCGGCCGGCCGAAGACCTTGCTGATCGCTTCCGCCTCGGCGAGGTCGTTGAGCGGCGTCGACGTGCCGTGCCCGTTGATGCAGGCGACTTCGGAAGGCGAGATCCCGGCATCTTCGAGGGCGAGCTCCATGCAGGCGACGGCGCCCTGGCCGCCGGGAGCGGGGGCGGTGATGTGGTAGGCGTCGGC
>JBEKLG010000045.1:0-12555 GCA_050010315.1 Acidimicrobiales bacterium | reverse complement strand
CCATCCTCGCCAGCGAGTGCAGCTACCAGGCGTTCACACTCGGCAACGCCGAGCGGGGGTGGCTGTACTTCGCCCTCGCCGCCGGCGTCGTGTCGCTTTTCACCGCGGTCAGCCTGATGCGCCACGTGCTTCTGGCCGACCAGGGCACGTCGGCGATGCGCGAGATCGCCGCCGCGATCCAAGAAGGTGCCGTGGCGTTCTTGAAACGGCAATTCCGCGCCATCGGCATCATCGTCGTCCCTCTCGCCGTGCTCGTCTTTTTCACGGCGACGAAGGTGGTGAACAGCACGAACGGCCGCGTCGCCCTCACCTTCGGGCAGTCGGGGCTCTACCGGGCGATCGCCTTCCTTCTCGGCGCCACCTTCTCCGGGCTGACCGGGGTGATCGGCATGAACCTCTCGGTGCGCGGCAACGTCCGCACCGCGGCGGCGGCCCGCTCCGGCGAGCTGCCCACGGCGCTGCGCATCGCCTTCCGCACAGGCGGCGTCACCGGCCTGTTCTGCGTCGGGCTCGGCCTGATCGGGGCGGCCGGGCTCACGCTCATCTTCCAGAACACCGCTGCCGCCGTCCTCGTCGGTTTCGGTTTCGGCGGCTCGCTGATCGCCCTGTTCATGCGTGTCGGCGGCGGGATCTTCACGAAGGCCGCTGACGTCGGCGCCGACCTCGTCGGCAAGGTGGAGGCGGGGATCCCCGAAGACGATCCGCGCAACGCGGCGACGATCGCCGACAACGTCGGCGACAACGTCGGCGACTGCGCCGGCATGGCCGCCGACCTGTTCGAGTCCTACGCCATCATGATCATCGCCTCGATCATCCTCGGCTACTCGGCCTTCCGCTCGATCGGCATCGACCCGGCCAAGGGCGTCGTCTTCCCGCTCATCATCGCCAGCTTCGGTATCATCGCCTCGATCGGGGCGATCTTTTCTGTGCACGCCCGCGCCCGCGACAAGACGGCGATGAGCGCCATCAACCGCGGCTACCGCCTCGCCGGTTTAGCCGTGCTCGTCGCGGCGTTTCTCGTCGCCGAGTTCTATGTGCGCGACCTCAGGGTCTTCTGGGCGGTCGTGATCGGCGTGGCACTCGGCCAGGCGGCGAGCCTGATCACCGAGTACTACACCTCGACCCAGCGCGCCCCGGTGCGCGAGATCGCCGAGTCCGCCCGCACCGGGCCCGCCACGACGATCCTCGCCGGCCTGTCCTCGGGACTCGAGTCCTCGGTCCTCGCCATCGTCGCCATCGCCACCGCGATCGGGCTGTCGATCGTCATCTCGCTGGCGACGGCCCACGGGAACATCGAGCTCACGCTGTACCTCGTCGCCCTGACCGGCATGGGGCTGCTCTCGACGACCGGCATGGTCGTTTCCGAGGACAGCTTCGGGCCGGTGGCGGACAACGCCGCCGGGATCGCCGAGATGGCCGGCGAGTTCGGCGGCGACGCCGAGCGCGTCATGGTCAGCCTCGACGCGGTCGGCAACACGACCAAGGCGATCACCAAGGGAGTCGCCATCGCCTCGGCGGTGCTCGCCACCGTTGCCCTGTTCGCCTCGTTCATCGAGACGATCGGCAACCAGCTGAACCTGCGCGCCACCGGCTCGGCGCTGTTCCACGAGGCCGCCACCCAGATCAACGTCGCCAACCCGACGACGTTCATCGGCGTTCTGATCGGTGGCTCGATCCCCTTTCTGTTTTCCGGCCTCGCCATCCGCGCCGTCGGCCGCTCCGCCGGCACGGTCGTCCAGGAGGTGCGGCGCCAGTTCCGCGAGCACCCCGGGATCATGGACGGCAGCGAGAAGCCCGAGTACGGCCGGGTGATCAGCATCTGCACCCTCGCGGCGCAACGCGAGCTCGTCACGCCGGCGCTGCTCGCCATCCTCGCCCCGGTGATCATCGGCTTCGGGATCAACTACCTCGCCCTCGGCGCCTTTCTCGCTGCCGCGATCCTCACCGGCCAGCTGATGGCCGTGTTCCTGTCGAACTCCGGCGGCGCCTGGGACAACGCCAAGAAGTACATCGAGGACGGCCACGAGGGCGGCAAGGGCTCGGACGCCCACAAGGCCGCCGTGATCGGCGACACCGTCGGCGACCCGTTCAAGGACACCGCCGGCCCGGCGCTCAACCCGCTCATCAAGGTGATGAACCTCGTCTCGCTGCTCATCCTGCCGGCGGTGATCACCGCCCACTACCACCCGGCGGTCCGCTTCCCGATCGCCGGTGTCGCCCTGGTCGTGCTCCTGTCCGCCATCGCCTTTTCCAAGCGCAGGACGGAATCCTTCGCCGAGGCGCCCGTCGCGGGACACGACGCCGGCGCCGTCGCCACCCGGCCGACCGCCTAGTCGACCCGGCCTCCCGGCTGCCGGATCCCGGCTGAGAACCGCAGCGAGCCGATCGACGAGGAAGCGGCTAGCCAACTCGGCGCCGCGGCGGCGCGGATCCCGCCAGCGCGAGGGGGTCAGAGCTTGATGTGCCAGATCCTTTCGATCTGGTTGACGACGTAGTCACCGATGAGGTCGGTGCCGCCAGGGGGATCGATGTGGACCCCATCGGAATCGCGCGCCTGGACAAGGCTGCCGCCCTTATCCGGGAGGAACTCGGCGTACTGGCCGGAGGAGTTCGAGAACAGCTTCCAGGTCGACAGGTAAACGACGCCGGGGTAGCGGCGCGACTGGCTCGAGAAGACGGAGTTGAGAAACGCCATGTGCGCCCTGAAAGTCGGGGTCATCATGATCGGCAGCCCGACCCAGAGCAGGTGGGCACCGGCCGCCGTTGTCTCCGCCATCATCTCGTCGACGCGGCTGGTGTAGACGCTGACCCAGAGTCTCGTGTCGGTATAGGCCACCTGACCGTTCGCAAGGAAGCTCTGCCAGTCGTTCCCGCCGAGCATCACGACGACGAGCTTCGGGTGGTACCGCTGGAGCTGCTGGTATAACGCGGCGGGCCAGTTGAAGTAGCTCGCGTTGGAAAGCCCGGTGTCACCGACCGAGTTCCGCAGGAGGTGGACGCGCCGGTCGGCGCCGATCTCGTCGGCGAGGCCGAAGCCGAGGTCCTCGCCGATCGAGTCACCGATCTCGAGGATTGTCAGCGGTTTCGCCACCGTCGGCGACACAAGCGCCGGCGGGCCCACCGGATGCTTCGGCGGCGTCGTGCGGTGCCCGCCTTTCGAGCCCGCCGGCAGGGTCGTCGGCGGCACGACGACCCCCCCGGGCGTGCCGGGACCCGTTCGGCCGAGGGCCCGGTTGCCCCCGCTGACGATCCGGTCGAAGCCGAGGAACTCCTCGACGCGGACGATCGGGCGGAGGATCGACATCGCCACGCTGCGCCGCACGCCGAGCGGCGAGGAGTTCGCCGAGTTGTACAACTGGCGGGCGTCGAGGAACGTCCACAGGGCGAAGCACACCAGCCCGACCCCGAGGGCCTGGCCGGCCGACACGAAGCGCCGCCGGCCGGTCGGGGCGGCGTGACCGGTCGCGGCACCGCGGCTTTGGCCCGGGAAAGCCTCAGTATTCGCCATGGAATCCGCCGATTCGCCTCGTCCGCTTCGGCGCCAAGTCAAGCACCGTTGCCGTCGGCCGCGGTGTCACCTCCGGAAGATTTCTACGAGCCTGCCGCCCGCCCTAGAAGCGGTAGTAGATGAACGGGGCGACACCTGGAGGGCCGAGCGTCGTGATCACGAGCAGGCTCCCAGCCAAGACCGCGCCCTTCGTCACCACACCGAGCCGGCCAAAGGCCTCCTGGGCGCGCCGCGGGAGGTCCCGTGGCAGGTACTGCATGGCGAGCGCACCGATGATGGCGAGGACGACCGGCCAGCGCACGAGGGGCGCCGCCTGGCCCCAGGTCGTGAAGAGCCGGCCGATGAGCGTCATCGCGTCGTTGAACGTGTTCGCCCGGAAAAAGATCCAGCCGAAACAGACCAACTGGAAGGTCGCGAAACGCTGCCAGGCCGCGGCGGTAGGACCGCTCGGCTGCGCCGGCAGGCCCCGCGCCTCGCGCCGGGCGCGCCGGAAGTGCCCGGCGCACTGTCCGAGCCCGTGGAATCCGCCCCAGATGACGAAGGTCCACGCCGCGCCGTGCCAGAGCCCGCCCAGAAGCATCGTGATCATGATGTTGCGGTACATCTGGGAGCGCGAGCCGCGGTTGCCGCCGAGCGGGATGTAGAGGTAGTCGCGCAGCCAGGAGCTGAGCGTCATGTGCCAGCGGCGCCAGAAGTCCTGCAGCGACCGCGCCGTATAGGGGGCGTTGAAGTTCTGGGGGAAGCGGAAGCCGAGCAGGAGCGCGCAGCCGATGGCGATGTCGGTGTAGCCCGAGAAGTCGCAGTAGATCTGCACGGCGAAGCCGTAGGTCGCGAGCAGGATCTCCGGAGCCGAGTGGAGCGACGGGTTGTTGTAGACCGGCGTGACGATCGCCGACGAGACGTAGCTCGAGATGACGACCTTCTTGAACAGCCCGGCGAAGATCAGGTAGGCGCCCTCCGGGAACTCCAGTCGGCGCGGGTCGCGTTTCTCCGCCGACTGGACCTGGGGCAGCAGGTCGGCGCCGCGCACGATCGGCCCGGCGACGAGGTGCGGGAAGAAAGCGACGAAGACGGCAACGTCCAAGAACCGGGCCCGGCGCAGCTTGCGGCGGTAGATGTCGAGGACGTACGACAGGCCCATGAAGGTGAAGAACGAGATCCCGACCGGGAGCGTGATCGACAGGAGCGGCAGCGGCGAGCCGTGGACCCCGAGCTTGTGCAGCGCGTTGTCGACGGAGACCGAGAAGAACCCGTAGTACTTGAACCAGCCGAGCAGGCCGAGCTCGGCGACGAGCGTCGCGACGAGGAAGGCGCGCCGGCCTCGTTCGGTCGCGGCGCGGTCGACGAAGAATCCGCCCGACGCCGTGCACAGCGTCGACGCCGCGAGCAGAAGAACGAAGCGCCAGTCCCACCAGCTGTAAAAGACGTAGCTCGCCGCGAGGATGAAGAGCTTCCAGGGCGTGGCGAACGGCCGCAGCAACCAGTTCCCGAGGAAGACGATCCCGAAAAAGATCGCAAAGTCGGTGGTCGGGAAAAGCACTTCGACGCCTTTCCGGGCCGAACCCGGCCCGCGGTTGCACGCAGGATACTGGCCCGTGATGGCGGGACAAGGGCAGATCGGGGGGGAAATCGCGCCGGATTGCCTGCTCGCGGGGAGGACCGGCCGACCGCGATTCTGGCAGGACCCTTGTCACTCGGCCCGGGCCCGCCTACGATCGGCGCCACCGATCGGGCCACGGTCGGTCAACGACCAATACTTCCGGGGACGAGTGCGACAGCCGGTCGTCTCGCTTTGTGAAGATGTGCACGACTGGAGAGCCAGATGTCGACGGAGAGTCGCCGAGGAGCGAGCGTGGCTCTCACCTGGTACAGAACGATCGAATGGGACTGCGCCGAGTGGCGCACCCGGGCGGCGTGCCGGGACACCGACCCCGACCTGTTCTTCCCGGTCGGCACCACCGGAGAGGCCGTCGAGCAGATCGAGGCCGCCAAGTCCGTGTGCGCCCAGTGTTCGGCGCAACCGGAATGTCTCGAGTTCGCGCTGTCGACGAACCAGGAGTCCGGCGTATGGGGCGGGGCATCCGAGGAGGAGCGCCGCAAGCTGCGCAAGGTCTGGCTCGCCGAACGGCGCCGCGCCTCCTAAAGACCTTTTGCTAACACACTGACATCTCTGGCAACCATGGGAGACTGCTCCCAAGGCCTCTTCTCCTCGCTTTAGAACAAAGCCGCGAACGCGAAGCCGTCCTCATTGACGCGCATCGCGTCGTCACTTCGGGGCGCTCGAGAAGCGGCGGATGCGCGCCGGCGCGGTGTTCGAACGAGGAGCCTCCCGGGCCGACGTCGCTCGCAAGCTCGGCGTCTCGCGCCAAACCGCTTCGCAGCGGGCAGCGGCCTATCGGGAAGGTGGGCTCGGGGCCCTCGCCGGCGCCGGGCGTGCCGGGCGCCGGCCCCTGCTTACCGATCGACAGCTTGCAGACGTCGAGCGGGCCCTCGACCGGGGTGGCCGCAAGGTCGGCTTTCCGGCCGAGCTGTGGACGCTCGCCCGCGTTGCGCGGGTGATCGAGACGACGACCGGCGTCTCGTATTCAACGGCCCAGACGTGCTGGATCCTGCGCCAGCGCCTCGTGTCGTCGCGTCAGTGACCGGCGGAAGGCCCTCGAGCGCGACGACGAGGCAGTCGCCACCTGGGTGAGGGACGGCGCGTTGCCGCGGGAAAAGACGCCGCTACTCGCCTACCACTTCAACTAGAAGCGCCTTTCGATGGCCGCCGCGCAGATCTTCTCGCCATCTCGCGACCAGGCGGGCCCCGCCTTCTCGATCGAGTAACTCGAGGCCGCTGGGTCGTCGGCGCGCACGTCAACCTCGAGCTGTTCGGCCCTTGCTTGCCGCGTCAGCCTCGCTTAGCGTTCACAAGGAGCCGGCATCCTCTCCGCTCGATTGGTCAGCACGGGCGGGTGAGATGTACTGAGGGTCGAAATGGGGCTCAACGGGCTAAGTTCGCTCGCCTTCGGTCTCGTTCCCATTGTCTTCCTAAGCGTCCCGGCTCGCTGATGGCGAGGTCGGTGTTGGGCGAATCGGGAGACGAGGGGCACCTCCATCGCGTACGTGTGCTCGCCGCGCTGAGCCACGAGACCCCGGACCGCTGTCCATGGCAATGCACCTTCACCCCCGAGTTCGCCGAACGTCTGCGCGGCGATCTGCACCTCGGTGCGGCAGCGAGCGTGCACAACCCGCACGGCGGCGGCAATCCGTATGACCTCGAGATCGCCCTCGACCAAGACATTCTCATCACGTCGGTGGGCTGGGCGAACTCCTACTACGGCATGGGCAGTGAGTACGTCGACGAGTGGGGCGTTGGCTGGGTGTCGATGCCCTACACCACGCCCTTTGGTGTGGGTCACTACACCGAGCCGCGCCTGCATCCGCTCGCCGACGCCGACGATGTCGCGCGCTACCTTCCACCCGACCCTGGCAGGCCGGAGCTCTACACGGACTCCGAACGGCTCATCGCCGAGCACGGAGCCCGGTACTGGATCGTTGGATCCACCGTCACCACGATCTTCGAGACGGCCTGGGCGTTGCGCGGCCTCGAGCAGCTGCTCACCGACTTCGTCGAAGACCCCGAACTTGCCGACGCCATCCTCGACATCCCGTACCGCTACCACCTCGCTGCCGCCGAGACGCTCGTGCGAATGGGAGTGGACATGATCTGGCTCGGTGACGACGTCGGGCACCAGCAAGGCATGCTCATCTCACCCCGCCACTGGCGGCGCTTCTTCAAGCCGCGGATGGCGCACATCATCGAGCGCCTAAAGGCCATCAACCCGGGTGTGAAGGTCGCCTACCACACCGATGGCTGCGTCTACGCGATCATTCCGGAGCTGATCGAGATCGGGCTCGACGTGCTCAACCCGATCCAGCCCGCCGCGATGGACCCTTCCCGGCTGAAGCGCGAGTACGGCAAGGAGCTGTGCTTCTGGGGATCGATGGACGAGCAGTACACGTTGCCGTTCGGCACCCCCGACCAAGTCCACGAGGAGGTGGCAAGCCGGATCGCCACCCTCGGCACAGACGGTGGGCTAATCCTGGCGCCGACCCACCACCTGCAGCTCGATACGCCGCTCGAGAACTTCTGGGCAATGGTCGAGGCGGTCACCGGCCGTGCCCGCCTGTCCTGAGCCGCGGCGGATCAAAGTGCACGGCGCACGGCAGGAGGATCTCGAGGGTGCGACGACGGTTGCGGCTGACCCCGCCAGCGCCTCCCTCGTGCGGGTCGACGTTCAGCCGATCGGCCGGCGGGTCGAAATGAAGCGCGGTGCAACCGTGCTCGCGGCCATTCGGGCTGGCGGCCTCGAGTCCGTCGCGGTCTGCGGTGGCCTTGGGCTGTGCGGTACGTGCCGCGTGCTCGTCGCCAACGGCGGGTTCACGCCGCCGACCGATAAAGAGCGCGAGCAACTGAGCCCCGCCGAACTCTCCGCCGGGATTCGCCTGGCCTGCCAGGCTGTGGTGATGGCGGACGGGCGCGTCGACGTTCCGCCCGAATCGCTGACTACGCCGCAGCGTCTCCAGTTCGAGGGCTACGCGACGAGCGTGGCGGTGTTCGACCCGGCGGTGGTCGCCCTCGACGTTCAGGTCCCGCCGCCGGCGCTCGACGATCTGCGTGGCGACGCGACTCGCCTGCGTGACGCCGTCACCGCGGCCGGTCAGCGGGTGGCGCGGGTGAGTCTCGCCGTACTGGCCTCGGCACCCCTCACCCTGCGCGCCGAACACTGGGCGGTACGGGTGGCGGTGCACCGCGGCGCCGCCGCTGACGGCGCCGGCGAGATCGTCGCCCTCCTCCCCGAGGGCAAAGTGCCGCTAGGCGCGGCGATCGATGTCGGCACTACGAAGCTGGCGGCATACCTCGTCGATCTCGGGACCGGCGAGACGGTGGCCAAGGGCGCCGCCCCGAACCCACAGATCGCTGTGGGCGAGGACGTCATGAGCCGAATCGCCTATGCCGACGCAGACGAGTCAGGCGCCCGGGATCTGCACGCGCGGCTCGTCGACGGCATCAACCAGCTGCTCGGTGAGCTGCGGGGCCAGATCGGCGCGGCCTCGTGGCAGCTCGTTGACGCGGTGGCGGTCGGCAACACGGCGATGCACCACGCGTTGGTCAATCTGCCGCTCCGCCAGCTCGGCCTGGCTCCGTACGTGCCCGCCGTGACAGAGGCGCTCGAGCTGCGCAGCACCGACGTCGGTCTCGACCTCGCGCCGGGCGCACTCACCTACCTCCCGCCGAACATCGCCGGCTTCGTCGGGGCGGACCACACGGCGGTGCTGCTCGCAAGTGGTGCCGCCGAGACGAGGCGCACGGTTCTTGTCCTCGACATCGGCACGAACACCGAGATCAGCGTCGCACGCCGCGGCCGGCTGTGGACCTGCTCGTGCGCCTCGGGCCCCGCGTTCGAGGGCGCCCACATCCGCGACGGCATGCGGGCGGCGGAAGGAGCGATCGAGCGCGTGGAGTACCTCGATGGCAGGTTCGAGGTCCACACGATCGGTGAGGGGCCGCCGGCAGGGATCTGCGGCTCGGGCATCCTCGACGCGGTCGCCGCCTGCCTCAAGGCAGGGATCGTCGACGGGCGCGGCGGGGTCTGCCGGACGCACCCGGCGGTCACCCGGTCCCCGGAGGGGCCAGCGTGCATCCTTGTCCCGGCCACCCTGACGGCACACGGCCGCGACATCTTGCTCACCCGCACCGACGTTGGCGAGATCCAGCTTGCCAAGGCCGCCATTCGGGCCGGCATCGAGTTGCTCATCGGGGCGGCAGGCATCGAAGCCGACGCCCTCGATGAGATCATCATCGCCGGGGCCTTCGGCACGTATCTCAGTATCGCCAGCGCAATCGCTGTCGGCATGCTGCCCCGGCTGCCCCCGGAGCGCTATCGCCAGGTGGGCAACGCGGCCGGCCAGGGGGCCCGGCAACTGCTGGTCTCCCGGCAGTCGAGGAAGATGGCGGACGACATCGCCCGCCGGGTGTGCTATGTCGAACTGACCATCCATCCGGACTTTGCCGATACCTTCACCCAGGAGTTGGCATTCGGGCAGCGCCCGGAGGATCTCGAACCCGAGAGGATCCGTGCGGGATCCGATGACCTACGAGAAGGAGGCGAGCCGTGACGGTCCTCGAGGAGCTCCGCCAAGCGGTGATCGACGGCCAGGCGAAGCTCGCAGTGGCGAAGGCTGCCGAGGGTCTCGAGAAGGGCATCTCCGCCGAGACACTGCTGCAGGACGGGCTCATCGCGGCGATGAAGGAGGTGGGCCGCTTGTTCGAGGAGGGGGAGATCTTCGTGCCCGAGATGCTCGTCGCCGCACGCGCGATGAGGGACACCGTCGCGCTGCTGAAGCCACTGATCGTCGACCACGAGGTTCAGTCGAGCGGCACCGTCGCCATCGGCACGGTGCAGGGCGACCTGCACGATATCGGCAAGAACCTTGTAGCGATGATGCTCGAGGGCTCCGGCTTCGAGGTCGTCGACCTCGGCACCGACGTCCCGCCGGAACGCTTCGTCGACGCGATCCGGGACGGGGCCGACGTCGTGGCGATGTCAGCGCTGCTCACGACGACGATGACCAGCATGAAAGCCGTTGTGGCGGCGATCAGCCTCGCCGGTCTGCGCGACCGGGTCCGCATCGTCGTCGGCGGCGCGCCGATCACGGCCGCGTACGCGGGCGAGATCGGCGCCGACGGCTACGCGCCCGACGCCTCGAAGGCGGTGCGAAAGGTTGTCGAGGTGGTAAGCGGTGTCCTGGGCGACAGAGGAAGGCCAGATGGAGCGGTATGACAAGCTCAGCATCTCGCACTCCGACGATCTCGTGTTCGGCCGCTGCCCGCGTCCGCTGCGCGTCGGCGGCCTCACGATCGGCGGAGGGGTCGTCTTTCCGGAGCTGAACTTCACCCTGCCGCCGATGGCGATCAACGAGGCGACGATGCCCCAGGTGCGCGACGAGTACCGGCAGATGACCGACGAGGCGTGCGCGCGGGCCGTCGCCCTCCAGGTGCCCGGCCTCGTGCTCGAGCTGGAGCTACTGCCCGAGCTGACCCGCCAGCCGGAATGGGGCGCCGAGATCACAGCGACTCTGCGCGAGCGTCTCGACGCCTTCCGCGCGAGCCACGGGCTCCTGGCCGCGCTGCGCGTCACCCCGAACGACGTGCGCGACTTCCTGCGACCTCCGCTCATGCGCAAGGGCAAGGAATGGGAGGAGATGGTGCGCAGCTTCGATCTGTGTGCGCAGGCCGGCGCCGACATGCTGGCGATCGAATCCACCGGGGGCAAGGAGATCCACGACGATGCGCTGCTCAACGGGGACCTGGTGGGGGCGCTGTTCGCCCTCGGTGTCCTCGCCTGTCGCGATATGGCGTTCCTCTGGGACGCGGTCGTCGACGTGGCCGCCCGACGGCGGGTGATCGCGGCCGGCGACTCCGCCTGTGGCTTCGGAAACACCGCGATGATCCTTGCTGAGAGCGGATACATCCCCCGCGTCTGGGCGGCGGTGATCCGGGTGATGACCGTGGCGCGCAGCCTCGTCGCCTACGAGCGCGGCGCCACCGGCCCGAGCAAGGACTGCGCCTACGAAGGGCCGTTCCTCAAGGCGATCACCGGCTACCCGATCGCGATGGAAGGCGCCGAGGCCGCCTGCGCGCACCTGTCACCGGTCGGCAACATCGCCAGGGCGGCCGCCGACTTGTGGAGCAACGAGTCGGTGCAGAACGTCAAGCTCCTCGGCGGCATGGCGCCCACCGTCTCGATGGAGCAGCTCGCCTACGCCACCAGGCTGATGAACGTGGCAAGCGCGCACGGAAAGGCCGTCGAGCTGCGCGACCTGCTCGTCGAGTCCGATGCGGGACTGGACCCGCAGGCATACATCCTCAGGCCCGATTTGGTGCTCGGGTTGGCGGCCGCGATCATCGCCGAACCGACGCCCTACCTGCGCACACGGCGCGCCGCGCTGGCAGGACTGGAGGCGCTGCGCGACGGTGCCAGCGACGGCGCCTTCACACTGTCGCCGGCGGAGCAGCGCTGGCTGGGACGCCTCTCGGCGCAGGCTGAACAACTGCCCGAGGACGAAGATCTCTTCATCGAAAAGACGGTGAGCCAGATCGACAGGCAGACGCTACGCCTCGATCAATACGACCTCGCGGAGTTCACGTGACCGCGAGACAAGAGCCAGCGGCTCGGCTTCGTGGCCGCATCGCCGCGCCGGATCGTCGGTGTCGGCGGCGGCCGGACGAGCAACGGGGGTGATTTGATGAACTCGATCGAGCGGGTCGGGGCCACGATCGCGCTGCGTGAGCCGGATCGCGTCCCGGTAGACCTCCACAACTTCCAGCTCGCAGCACACGCCAGCGGCCTGCCGATGTCGCAGGTCTTCCGTGACGGAGCGCTTCTCGCCGAGGCCATGCTGACGGCCTGGCGCGAATTCGGCCACGACATGATCCTTCTCGAGAACGGCACCGCCTGCAGCGCCGAGGCCTGCGGCGTGGAGGTCCACTACCGCGATGACACCGCGCCAGTGGCCGGTCGTCCCATTCTCGATTCCCTCGTCAAGGTGGGCGATCTCCAGGTGCCAGATCCCTATGTCACCTTCCCCATGTCCGAGATCCTCAAGGCGACCCGCATCCTCGCGCGCGAGATCGGTGACAAGGCCTGGATCTGCGCCCGCGCGGACCAGGGGCCGATGGACCTCGCGGCACAGCTGCGCGGCATGAGCGAATTCATGATGGATCTGGCCACTGGCGAAGAGGAGGAGCTGATCCAGGCGCTGCTCGACTATGCGAGGCGTGTCGCGACGCGCTACGCCTACGCCCTGATCGAGTGCGGCGGCCGCTCGACCTCGATCGGCGAACCGATGGCCGGGCCCGGATGATCTCGCCGCGGCACTACCGGCGGTATCCCTGGGCTCATGAACGCCGCATGGTCGCCGAGCTCAAGGACCACGGCATCACCTTGCACCTGCACATCTGCGGAGACACCGAGCGGATTACCGAGGATTTCATCTCGACC
>JBEKLG010000044.1:0-16936 GCA_050010315.1 Acidimicrobiales bacterium | reverse complement strand
CCGGGAACGCGCCTGTCCGAGCTCCTCGAGGACGAGGGCGCCACTGCCCTCGGCGATGACGAAGCCGTCGCGCCGCCGGTCGAATGGACGGGAGTGGCCCGATGTCGACAGTGCAGTCATGTTTGCGAAGGCGGCGAGGCCGATCGCGTCGAGGCCGCCGGAGGCGGTGATCGCGGCCTCGGCGCCGCCGGTGATGACGGCGTCGCAACGGCCGTCACCGACGAGGCGGAAGGCGTTGCTGATGGCGTGGGTTGCCGAGGCGCACGCCGTGACGACCGTCTCGCACGGTCCTCGCCAGCCGAAGCGGATCGAGATCGCCGCAGCGCCGGCGTTGCCCATCATCATCGGTACGAGCCGCGGCGAGACCCGCTGCGGGCCCTTGGCGATCAACAAAATGATCTGTTCCTGGATCGTGGCGAGCCCGCCCGTCCCGGTCCCGAAGATCACGCCACAGCGGGTCGGATCGGCGAGGAGCTCACCGGCGTCGTCGAGGGCGAGCTGGGCGGCAGCGACGGATAGCTGAGCGAAGCGGTCCGTTTGCCGTGCCTCTTTCGCGTCGAACCAGACCGACGGGTCGAACTCGTCGACCCGTTGGGGGCCTTCGGCGGCGGGACCGGACAGGCCGGCGAAGAACGCGTCCTTGCCGATGCCGCAGGAGGCGATGACGCCGAGGCCCGTGACGACGACGCGGTGCCGCCGCCCCCGGTCCATCACAGCTTCGAGACGACGAGCTCGTAGGCCTGGCCTACCGTGTCGATCCCGTCGAGCTCGGTCTCGTCGACGGTGATCGCGAACGCCTCCTCGAGCGCCATCACGAACTCGACAAGGTCGAGGCTGTCGGCGTTGAGGTCGTCGGCGAAGCTCGCCTCCGGCACGATCCTGTCTTCCGGCACCTGGAGCACATCCACGGCGCACTTCTTGAACTTCTCGAACGTCGCGTCGCTCACGGCTCGCTCCTCGTTACGTCGTTGTTGGATTCCCGGGCCGCATCCGCCCGCGGGTCTCTAGAGACTCTTTGACGATACCTAGTGTCCCATCCCGAGCCCGCCGTCGACGGCCAGGACGGCCCCGGTGATGTACCCGGCCTCCGGCGAGGCGAGGAAGTGCACCGCCGCGGCGATCTCGTCGGGGGTGGCGACGCGCCCGAGCGGGACCCGCGAGGCGAGAGCGGCGGTCTGCTCTGCAGACAGAGCGGCGAGCATGTCGGTTGCCACCAATCCCGGGGTGACGACGTTGACGGTCACGGCGCGGCTTGCGACCTCGCGGGCGAGCGAACGGACGAAGCCGATCTGGCCGGCCTTGGCGGCCGAATAGTTCGCCTGCCCGGCGTTGCCGAGGTAGGCGACGACCGACGAGATGACGATGATCCGGCCCGAGCGCGCTCTCAGCATCGGGCCCAGCGCCCGCTTGGCGGCGCGGAAGGTCGCGGAGAGGTCGGTCTCGACGACGCGTGACCAGCGCTCCTCGCTCATGCGGAGCACGAGCCCGTCGTCGGTCACGCCCGCCGAGCAGACGAGGACCTCGACGGCACCGAGCTCGGCCTCGATCCGACCGAAGGCCGCGTCGACTGCCGCCGGATCCGTGACGTCGCAGGCCACGGGCCAGAGCGACTCCGTGCCGGATCGGCCGGCGAGCGCGCCGGGCGGTGCCGTTCTGTAGGTGATGGCGACCCGGTCCCCGCCGGCCTGGAAGCGGCGCGCGCAGGCTAGCCCGATCCCGCGTGAGCCCCCGGTGACGAGGACGACCCGCTTCACGCGACACCCCGCCGGCCCCAGCGGATGAGAACCGAGGCCCAGGTCATGCCGGCGCCGAACCCGGAGAGCAGGACGAGGTCACCCTCGCCGACCCGTCCGGCCTCCACGGCGTCGCACAGACCAAACGGGATCGACCCGGCTGAGGTGTTGCCGGTGCGGTCGAGGACGACGACCGTGCGTTCCATGGGGAAGCCGATTCGCTCGTTCACCGCCTCGATGATGCGCATGTTGGCCTGGTGGGGAACGAAGAGGGCGATGTCCCCGGCGCGACAGCCTGCCGCGGCGAAGACCTTGTTGATCGAGTTGACCTCGGCGCGCACGGCACGCCGGAAGATCTCGCGCCCGTCCATCTCGACGTAACCGCCGAGGTCGGCGAACAGGAGCGGCACGGCGGTCCCGTCGGCGCCGAGGTCGTAGGCGAGGACGAGGTCGTCGCGGGCGCCGGCTTCGACGACGACGGCGCCGGCACCGTCGCCGAAGAGGATCGCCGTCGCCCGGTCCTCGAAATCTGTGACCCGCGACAGGGTGTCCGACCCGATGACGAGGGCGCGGCGAACTCCGGCAGCGATCATCGAGTCGGCGAGGACGAGCGAGTAGGTGAAGCCGGCGCACGCCGCGTTGACGTCGAAGGCGCCGCCACGGCAGCCGAGCGCCTCGTGCACGCTGGCCGAGGCCGCGGGGAGCGTCTGATCAGGCGTCGTCGTCGCCACGATGAGAAGGTCGATGTCGGCGCCCAAGCGCCCGGCGCGGCGAAGCGCGGCGCGCCCGGCCTCGACGGCGAGCCCACGCGTCGTCCCGCCGATGTGACGCTCTTTGATACCCGTCCGTTCGACAATCCACTGGTCGGTGGTGTCGAGGCGCGCCTCGAAGTCCGCGTTGGTGAGGACCTTGTCAGGAAGCGCCGAACCCCAACCGGTGATCGCCGCTCCCATCAATGGACCTCGTCGCCCTCGCCGGGCAGCGCCCGCAACCACGCCACGGGCTGGCCGTGGAGGACGCGTTCGCCGGCGAGGACGAGCACGCCCGCCAGCGTGCCGGCGAACGCCGAGCGGATCTCCGTCCCGCCCGCCCAGCCAACGAGATCGCCGACGTCGATGTGGACGACCTCGTCAGCTTGGCCGGCTTTGGCCCGGCCGGCGAGCTTCGGCGTCGCCCCCGCGAAGGCGTCGGACGGCCGGAACGGGCCGGTCCCCGGCGAGATGATCAGCCGCTCGACCATCGAGTAGTGCTCGCCGACGAGCCGCTCGGCGGGGGGCCGCCTGGCCGCGGCACCGGCGAGTACCTCGACGAGCGCTTCGAGCTCGGCCGGAGTCGCGACCGAACAGGCGGCGATGGACGCCGTGGGAAGGACCCGCTTGGTGAGCCCGGTCAGCACCCCGCCCGACCCGAGTTCGACGAAAGTGCGCGTCCCCAGCTCGAACAACGTCTCAAGGCTCTGGCGCCAGCGCACGGGGGCGCACAGCTGCGCCGAGAGCAGTCCCGGCCAGTCCTCCCCGTCGGCGTGGGCCTTGGCGTCGACGTTGGCGACGACGGCCGGCTCACTTTCGAAAAACGTCGCCACGGAAAGGGCCTTGCGGAGCCGACCGCGCGCCGGCGCCATGAGCGGCGTGTGAAAAGCCCCGCCGACGGGGAAGGGGACGACCCGCTTGGCGCCGGCGGTCCTCGCGAGCTCGGCGGCGCGCTGGAGCGACTCGTTCTCGCCGGCGATCACAACCTGGCCCGGCGAGTTGTAGTTCGCAACCCAGACCTCGCCCTCGGCCCGCAGGCAAGCGAGTTCGACCTCAGTGTCGTCGAGCCCGAGGACGGCGACCATCGTCCCGGGGTTGTGCTCGGCCGCCTCGGACATTGCGGCCCCGCGTTCGACGACGAGCTCGAGGCCGTCCTCGTAGGAAAGGGCACCGGTCGCGACGAGGGCCGTGTACTCGCCGAGGCTGTGGCCGGCGCACGCCGCCGGCTCGAGGCCGAGCCGTTCCGCCGCGTCGAGGATGACGAGGCTCGTGACGAACGTCGCCAGCTGGGCGTTGGCCGTTGCCGTCAGCGTCTCCGTGTCGGCTTCGAGGAGGAGCGCCGCGACGTCTTGCCCGACGACCTCGCTCGCATGCCCGACGAGCTCGAATGACGGATGGTCGACCCAGCTCGTCCCCATGCCGGAGCGTTGTGAGCCCTGGCCGGGGAAGGTGAACGCCAGCACAAACGCCCCCTTCGGACTCCGGACCACGGTGCCGGGCGAGGCACCGGGGGAGCGCGACTCCCCACGCCTTTTGCTGGTTACCTGTTGGCAACTCTAAGGAATCGGGGCAGCTGCCGCTACATGGAAGCCCTGAGCAGCGGCTTGTCAGCGGGACGGGCGGCCGCGGCGGCGCAACCGTCGACGGGCCAAAGGATCGTCAGCCTCGGGTTCTCGAAGGTCCCGGCGAGAGCTTCCCACCGCTGCGTCCGGTCGGGCGAATGCGGCGACGAACCACCGGCTCGCCAGTTGCGCCACCGACTCCAAGGCGCCGGGCTCCTCGAAAAGATGCGTTGCTCCGGGCACGACTTCGAGCGACGTCGCACATTGCAGCTGGCGTTGCGCTTCAAGGTTGAGGCTCAAGACGGCCCTGTCGTTGCCGCCCACGATGAGCAGGGTCGGCGCCCGGACATCGCCGAGCCTCGGCCCGGCGAGATCGGGCCGGCCACCACGCGAGACCACGGCACGGATCTTGTCTCCGAGGTCGGCTGCGGCGACGAGCGCGGCCGCGGCTCCGGTGCTCGCACCGAAAAGCCCAACCGGCAGCCGAGCGGCCGCGGCCTGCCGCCGCATCCACTCCACGGCGGACTCAAGACGCGCCGCGAGAAGACAGATGTCGAACACCAGCTGCCGGTCGTCAGCCTCGGTCGCGGTCAGGAGATCGAAGAGCAGCGTGGCGAGCCCGTCCCGGTTGAGTGCCGCGGCGACTGCCCGGTTCCTCGGGCTCAGGCGACTGCTCCCGCTGCCATGGGCGAAGAGCACAACCCCGAGCGCCGAATCGGGCACGGTGAGATCGCCGTGCAGGCTCACCGAGTCGACGGCGATCTCCATTGATCGGGAGACCTCGGGCGCGACAGCGTTCCCGCTGTCCCGATCAGCGGATCGCTGTTCGGGCAAACTCGTCTCCTTGTCTTAGGAGCTGTCAGGGCTCCTGTCTAGAGCTCGCCGAAGCGACTCTGAACTGAGCCGAGGGCCCCGCTGCTCTGCCGGTTACCCGGTCGACTTGTTGCTTCTGCCCACTCCGGGTCGACCGAGTACCACCTGACCAGGGTAGCGAGCGGGGGTCCTTGAGGCGCGGGCGCCGGGCGCGGCGCGTCAGCCAAGATTCCCGTGTGCCTGGCGAATCCTGGGGATGGCCCCAGACCGAGGGCGAACTCGTCGGAGTTCAGGTCCGCCTTGCCGGCGCCGCGGCGGGCGCGTTGGCCACCGTTCCGTGGTTTTGGCCGGGTGGGTGGCCGATCCTCGGCGGGTGCTTCGTCGCCTACGCCCGGGGCGGCTCGGGCCCGGGACGGCGCGGAGACCGGGCGTGGGGAGCCGCAGTCGCGTGGCGGGGCGGGAAGGCGGATCAGGGTGGCCGCCAGGCCGACCGCCATCTTCGGGGAGCGCCGACGCCGGGCTGCCCGAGGCACGCCGACGACGTCCTGGCCCAAAGTGTGGTGGCCGCGCCGGTCCCCTTCGCCTACGTTCCCGGGCTCTTGGCCTGTCGAGAGGGACCGATCCTCGCTGCGGCGCTCGAGGCACTCGAGCTGTCTCCCGAGCTCGTGTTGGTCAACGCGAGCGGGCTCGACCATCCCCGGGGTGCCGGGCTGGCGTTGCACCTCGGTGCCGTCATGGGCCTGCCGACGGTGGGCGTGACCCGCCGTCCGCTCCTCGCTGCCGGCACCGAGCCGGAGCTGCGTCGCGGCAGCGTGGCGCCAATCTTCCTCGGCGGCCGCTGCGTCGCCTTCTGGGTCTGCACGCGGACGGGTGCCCGCCCTCTCGTCGCGCACGCCGGCTGGCGGACGACCCCGGAGACCGCCTCCCGTGCGGTGCTCGAGGCGTCCACTCCGGCGGCCCGAACGCCGGTCGCGCTGGCCGAGGCGCGGCGGGTGGCTCGGGAGGCTCGGAGCCTTTTCGCCATCACGTGACCGGGGCGGTGGGCGCCCGGTCAGGGCGCGAGGAGGCTCGGTCGGGAGCCCGGAATTCCCCTCGGAGACTGACCGATCGACGCTTCGTGCCGCTATCGAGAACCGGGTGACGTTGCTAGAGTTCAACAAGCGTAGAGTTTGTGCGGGGGCCGGCATGTGGGCGATGGTTGCCAAGGAATTCCGCCAATTGCGGCGGGACCATCGGACGCTGGCGATGATGATCGCGCTTCCCATTCTCCTGCTCGTCGTGTTCGGCTACGCCGCGAACTTCGACGTGCACAACATCCCCACGGTCGTCGTCGGGCCCGGAGCCCGCGCCTCGGCGTCGTTGCTCCGCGCGCCGTTCCATGTCGTCGAGGTCGACCGCGCCGGGAACCAGTCGACCGCTGAGGCGTGCCTGCGGGACGGCAAGGCGGTCGTCGGTCTCGTGACCGGCGACCACGGGATCACCGTCTTCATCGATGGGACCCAGCTCTTCTCGGCCCAGACCGCCGAGAGCGCCCTGGCGAAAGCCCGGGTGTCGGAGGAGGCGGCGGGCCTGGCGAGCCTGCCCGTTCGGGTGCGGGTCCTTTTCAACCCGAGGCTGACAACGTCGTGGATCATGGTCCCCGGATTGGCGGGACTGATCCTCGTGTTCGTCGGCACGCTGATCACGAGTCTCGGCGTCGTCCGGGAACGCCAGGCCGGCACGCTCGAGCAGCTTGCCGTGATGCCATTTCGCGCTTGGGACGTCATCGCCGGGAAGATCGCGCCCTATCTGATCGTTGCCCTCATCGATCTCATCGTCATCCTCTTGATCGGAATGGGCATCTTCCACGTGCCGTTCCGCGGCAATATCGCCGTCTTCGCGCTCGGGGCGGCACTTTTCCTGCTCGTCACCTTGGGTCTCGGCGTCTTGATCTCGACGGTGTCGCAGAACCAGGGCCAAGCCATCCAGCTCGCCATCATGAGCCTGCTTCCGCAGGTCCTGCTCTCGGGCTTCATCTTTCCGGTGTCGTCGATGGCGGCTGGCGTGCGCTGGATCTCCTACGTGCTGCCGCTCACCTACTTCGTTGAGATCAGTCGCGGGGTCATGCTGAAAGCAACCCCCATCTCCTCGCTCTGGGGTCCGATCGGGCTTCTCGCGCTCCTCGGCGCCGCCGTCTTCGGGCTCGCCATCGCCCGTTTCCGGCGGGATCTCGCGCCAAGCACTCGGGTCCCGCAGTAGCGAGCCGGGTGAAGGACTTTTCTGCGCCATGAGGTGGGGACTTGAGGGGGTGAGCGTCCATTTCGGGCGGAAGGTCGCGCTTGATGAGGTGACGGTTCCGGTCGACGCCTCGGGAATCACCGTCGTGATCGGGGGAGACGGAGCCGGGAAATCGACCGTTCTCCGGACGCTCGTCGGGCTCGTCCGGCCAGACTCGGGCGTCGTCAGCCGCCCGCCCAAGCGCGCCACTGGATATCTGCCGGCCACCGCCGGTCTGTATGCCGACTTGACCGTGGACGAGAACTGCAAGTTCTCCGCCAGCGCTTATGGCCTCCGTGGCGCGGATTGCGAACGGCGCAAGAACGAGCTTCTGGAACAGGTCGGCCTGAACGCGGCGAGCGACCGCCTCGGCGGGCAGCTGTCCGGCGGGATGCAGCGCAAGGCGGCGGTCGTGATCGCGCTCCTGCACTCCCCGGAGCTCCTCGTGCTCGACGAGCCGACGACGGGGGTCGATCCGGTGAGCCGCTCGGAACTGTGGCGGCTGATCTCGGGTGTCGCGGCGCAGGGAACGAGCGTCGTCCTCGCCACGACGTACGTGAATGAAGCGGCGCGCGCCAATTCCGCAGTCCTGCTCGAAGCCGGCAAGGTGCTCGCGGCGGGTTCGCCCGAGGCGATCTTGCGCAGTGTCACCGGTGCTTTCGGCTCTGCCGTGGGCGGCAGCCGTCCCACGCCGCAATCGTGGCGACGCGGGGCCGGTTGGCGGATCTGGGCACCGTCGGGTGTGCTGCCGGAGGGGGTTACGCCGCTGCAGCCAGACTTCGAAGACGCCGTCGTCGTCGCCGAACTCGTCGGTGAGGCGAGATGACCTTCCTCGCCGAGGCTGCCGGCATCTCGAAGTGCTTCGGCGGAGTTGTCGCCGTCGATTCGGTCGACCTCGTCATCGACGAGCGTGAGGTGGTCGGCCTGATCGGAGCCAACGGCGCGGGCAAGACTACCTTCATTCGCCTGCTCCTCGGTCTGTTGCGACCGAGTGCCGGCACGGTGCGGCTCTTCGGTGCCCCTCCCTCGACCGCCACGCGACGGCGCGTCGGCTACGTCCCCCAGTCCCTCGGGATGTACGCCGACCTAACCGTCGGGGAGAATTGGCGCTTCGCCTCGGCCGCGTTCGGCGGACGATGTGGCCCGATGCCGGACGGCGTCGCGGTTCGCGAGGCGAGTCTCGTCGGATCCCTCCCACTCGGTGACAAACGACTCGTCGCCTTCGCCATCGCCCTGGCACACAGCCCGGAGCTCTTGATCCTCGACGAGCCGACCTCGGGTGTCGGCCCGCTCGGACGGGCCCGGTTGTGGGAGGAGATCCGTGAGACGACCGATCGCGGTGTCGGGGTCCTGGTGACGACGCACAATCTCGAAGAGGCCGAACAGTGTGACCGCTTGGTCATCATGGCCGACGGCCGGGCCGTCCTGAGCGGGACGGCGGCGGAGATCGTCGGCGACCACAAGGTGATCGAGGTCCGCTGCCGCAACTGGAGCAAGGCGCTCGCTGTGCTCGAGCGTTCAGGTTTCGCCGTCCAGCTTCACGCCGAGGTGTTACGTGTCGTCGGGCCGGTCTCGGCGGTCGCTGGCTCGCTGTCCGAGGGGAATCTCGACGCCCGAGTCGAAGTCGTGACGGCGAACCTCGAGGAGACCTTTGTCGCGCTCGTAGGGAACCGGTGACGAGATGAGCCGGACGGGTCGCCGGCCTGGCGCTCCCGGTACTCGCGACGCGATCTTGGTCGCCACGCGCCGACGGTTCGCGACCCGCGGTTATGAGGCCACGTCGTTACGGAGTATCGCCAGCGAGGCGGGCGTTGATCCCGCGCTGCTCATCCACTACTTCAAGACCAAACAGGGCCTTTTCCTCGCGGCGATGGAGCCTCCCTTCCCGCCGCTCGTCCTGTCGGGGGATCTGCGTTCGCTCTCGCGTCGCGAGGCAGCGGAGATGCTCGTCCGTCGCTACCTGGCGGCGGTCGACAGCGACGAGGGCCGTAATGCCATCCTGGCGCTCGTTCGCTCTGCCGTCTCGAACGAGCAAGCCGCAACGCTGCTCAGAGAATCCCATGCAAACGAACTGGCGAGAAGCGTGCGAGAACTCACCGGAGACGGTGACGGGGAGATGAAGGCAGCGCTCGTGGCCGCCCAGTTGATCGGAATAGCCATGTTGCGGCACGTCGTCGGCGTCGATCGTCTAGCGCGGGGCGATCCAGAGAAGATTGTCGCCACAGCTGCGCCGATGATCGAGGCTTGTTTTCACTAGTCGGCAGCCGGCATTGCGACATTCTCATGCCACATCAGCCCTCGGTGCCCTCCGGTCCGCTGGATGGGGCGAAGGTCACAGTGTGCCCGGAGCGGGATTCGAGCTCTCGCCATCCTCATTCCGCCCCATCCGGCTGGTCCGCCGCGGTCCAGGTAGAAGGCTAATCGAGGCGGCCAGAACGCCGTTCTGACCGGCTGTCCGGAGCAATCCACAAGCGTCTGTGACCACGGTGTGACACACGGCGGGTTCGGTTGGTCATGGCTTGCGGTCGCCGTGTCGGTGCGCGTCACGCGTCAAACGGTGAAGGTCCAAAGCCCGAGCCGACCCGTGGCCGGTATCGGCGTCTCGAACGGCTGGCGATCGACGAGCTGCCGGTGACAGCGGTCGGCCATCGCCCATTCGCGCTCCGTGTCTCGTACGCAGTCGACCAGCTCGACCGTGCCGAGGAGCACACCACGTGGAAGGTGCGGCCTGCCGGGCGTGCGAGCTTGGAGATGCGCCTCGGGGCTGCTCAGGCAGGGAAGTAAGTGGACCCGTCCGGGTCGAACTAGCATCCTGGCCATAGCAATCGAGGCGTACGTATTCATATCCACGACCAATCCGGGCCCGCGCGTGGCGTGCCAGGCGATCCGCAAGCTGGACGGCGTGGTACGAGCTGACGCCTTGTTCGGGGGACCACCGGTGGTTGCGATCGTCACCGGAAGTGACCTCAGTACAGTCGATCGTGTTATCGACGCGATCGTCGATCTCCCGATGGTGACCGACACCGAAAGTCACGTGGTTCGCACCATCTAACTGCGCCCGTTCTACTGGATGTTTCTTGTACTGAGGATATCGATGGCCGCGGATTGGATTCCGGCGGCCATCAGTCAGGAATCAGCGTCGACAGGCAGAACGGATGACCTGCCGGGTCGATCATCACTCGCCAGCGTTCCGGGTTTGGCTGGACCGAAGCCTTGGTCGCCCCAGCCGCCACTGCTAGGGCCTCCGCAGCCTCAAGATCGGCGACCGCCATGTCGAGGTGAACCTGTTTGGGCAGCTCGCCTTCAGGCCAGGTCGGGGGACGGTAATCCGCGATCCTCTGCGTCGAGAGCCACAACCCCTCGAGCTTGATGGCGGCGAACGCATCCGAGTCGTAGGTCACCTCTGTCCCGAGCAGCCTGCCGTAGAACGCGGCCAGGGCGCTTGGGTCTGAGCAATCGAGTGAGACTGAGGCAAGACGAATGATTGCCACGCTGGCACCCTCCTGAGCGGATACTTCCTATCCACAGTATTGACTCCCTTGCCAAAGATCACACCCGGGCGCGAACAGCCAGGTGTGTCCGAAACGCAGGGTAGGTGCGGCAGTACAGCACCTCGGCGACACCCTCTTAATCGATCCCTGGGCAAAGCACATCTCAAGCACTTCTCGTGGCGCGAGGCGCATGGTGGGCAGATGGGAAGAACTGATTGAGATGCCCGCAAGAGGCGTTAGCGTGCCAGAGGGGATTCTCACGACGTGGTTGTCGCGGGAAAGTGGCTCCCGGGAGGAGATGTCTGCGATGGCATTCGTCCAGATCATCGAGTTCACAACGACCCGGCCTGACGAAGTCGAAGCGCTGGTTAGCGAGTGGCGAACGAAGACAGCGGGACGCCGGACCGCCCAGCGGGGTACCTTCACCCAGGACAGGGAACGACCGAACACCTGTATCCAGATCGTGGAGTTCCTTTCCTACGAGGATGCCATGGCCAACTCAGACCTCCCCGAGACGGCGTCCTTCGCCGAGCGTCTGGGTCAGCTCTGTGAGGGGCCGATTTTGTTCCGCAACCTCGACGTACGCAGTGTCGAGGAGATGTGACGAACTGCACTTCGACCAATGCCCCAAGCCAATAGGAGAGCAGGATGTCTGGACTAGTTCGCAAGAGCCTTGATTCACCGGACGAGACCCGGCCATTCGAGGGCGGGACCGGTCAACTTGAAGTCGTAATCACGGATGGAGGTGCCGTTGGGCGGGCAACTTTCTTGCCGGGCTGGAAGTGGTCAGAGCATGTGCGGCCGATCGCCAAGACCGACAGTTGTCAAGCTGCCCACACGGGATATTTTGTTTCTGGTCGCATGAAGGTCGTTATGGACGACGGTCAAGAGATGGAATACGGCCCGGGAGACTTCGCCATCATGGCACCCGGGCACGACGCGTGGATCGTCGGCGACGAGCCCTGCGTAGTGATTGATTGGCAGGGTTACGCCGACTACGCCAAACGATGACCTCAATCCGCCTTTTCGCAGGGAGGCGGGTTGCTCCGACAGTCTGACATGAGTACCGAGGTGGGACACGCGGGCTGCCAAGGACTGTCGCCGACGACGGAGTCGGCGATCACCTCGGAGGTGAAGTGATCGCCTCCAAGCGGTCAGGCGGCGGGAGTGTGACTGCTGCCAGGGTCACGGAATGTCACATGAGGTTCCAGCGCGATGGCGAGCTTCACCGGAAGCTCCCGGCCGCTGGAGTGCGAGCGTTGGGGGGGTCCCGTCGGAGGGTCGACGTCGCGGATCTCCAACTGGTAACGGGACTTGCGGGGCCGGCGAACACCGAATGCCGAACCGGTGCGCGTTCCCGCATGGGCGCTTAGGCGGATTCAAGCGCGTTCTGTGAGGCGATGGGCACTCGTATCTCGGGTGTGCGGTCATTGCTCGCGCCCGAGCCGAGGTTAGGACCCGACTGTCCAGCTAGTGGAATTAGACGCTACCCAGGCCGAGGCACCGAGGCGAACACCGATAGCGCGAACCATCGCCTCAGGGCCCGCCGAAGGGCCTCGGGACCGCTGACCTCGGTAGCACCTCGGCCCGGAGCGTCAAGTGCTTGCTGTCGCGAGCGGCGCACCCCGCTCATTTCCGAAGCGCCCTTAAAGGCGGCGTCCTATTGATTGGCGAGCGCGTTTGCGGACGACCTCAGCGGACGTAGCCAGTTGCAAATCGACAGTGGCGCTGCCGACCGAGTCGGGCGCGGCGGCGTGCCCCGCCCGCGGTTACCCCTCGCGGTCGTCCTCGTCCAGCGGGTGGGCGTTGGCGATGGCCACCATCAGAGCGAAGGCTTCTTTGGCGCTCATGTCCAGCGGATCGTCGTCCTCGCTGGTGACCACGTGCCGGGTCGGGTAGTCGTCGCGCTCTCGATCGGCAGCATGCCAGCCATCGCCCTCGTTATCAAAGCCGTGGCGTCGGCCTGGCGGGAGGTTCCCCTCGAAGATCGACGAACTCGTCTGTGAACAAGTCGGCGATCTCGGTCGGTGAGCGTCGCGGTCGCCTCGGAGGAAGTCGACTGCGCAACCCGGAGAGCTCGCCAACGGGCTAGGCGCTCTCCCGCGGCGATAGATTCCCAGCAAGTAACGGCCCGTGTACCACGAAGCAGCCGCAACTGCAAAGAGCGTTCGCCGCGCCGCGAGGCGCGCGCTACTTCACCGATGATCTGCAGCACCCTTTGTGGTGAGGTCGCTACATATGGCCCAGAACTAGCTAGACACATGCAATGATTCCGCGGACCGCCTCGGGTCAATTTCGCTAACCATCACTGACTTGCGACTGGTGCTTCTTTAGTCTTCTCACCTGGAGGCGGGACCTGCGACCTGGCGTGCAGCCCACCGTCCTCCGAGGAGGAGATTGGGGAAGTAGGCGAAAACTAGGCCACTCCAGTCCTGCCCCCCGCTGGCAAAAGGGAGGGCGGCTCGTAGTGCGAGCGGCACGAGGCTTACTGCCGGCGCTGGGAATCAGCAATTGTGAAGTTGCGCTAGGAACATATAAACGCCCTTCGAATGAAGTTTGTCAGCAAAAAGGAGAAGGTATGCAAAGCCCATTGAAGAAACTGAGGGGCTCGGGAGCCGTGGTAGCACTGCTCGCGGGGTCTCTCTCGCTCGTAGGGGTCTTCGCGTCGACATCGATCGCTCGGGCATCCGTGCTCCCGGCGAGCATCGACCCCGGTACCCCGTACATCGAGATTTGCAAGGTGTTCACGACACCGCCCATCAACGTGACCACGCCGGCGAGCTTCTGGTTCAAGGTCAGCCTAGATGGAGGCAACTGGACCAAGAACGTGTCAGTGACCTCGGGGACGTGTAGCGACCCGATCGCGGTTCCGAGCGCTTCGGCCGATTACACGATCACCGAGGTCTGGGACACGTGGTACGCGGTGACCGCTATCACAGCGGCGATCCCTCCGGGGACCTACCTGCTTTCGTCCAGCTGCGTCAAGGGCGTCTGCACCCCAGACAAGCCAGTTTCGGCCGGGTGGGCCGACGTGTCGGTGACAAAAGGCAGCGTGTCTACCGTCACCTTCACCAATGCCTTGGTCACCGGTTACACCGAGATCTGCAAGACCACCACCTCAGGGCTGACGGGCAACGAAACGTTCACGCTCACGGGTGCAGACGGCTACACGTCGACGGTGACGGTTCCGGTTGGCGGGTGCAGCGACCCGATTGAGGTGCCGGCTGGACCTCTGTGCGTCACGGAAAACGGGACCAACCTGTACGTGACGAGTATCACGGCGTACGAGGACAACGACCCGAAGTTCAACATTCTTCTGGGTTCGAGCCTCGCCGCCGGCACGGCGACGGTCTGGGTTGTCCCCAACACCGACGCTTCAGAAGTTTCGGTCGTGAACTACGTGGATGACGTCGTCGGCCTCAAGGTCTGCAAGGTTTGGTATGGCCCACAGGAGTCAAACCTCTCGTTGCAGCCGCAGGGGCTAAAGACGACTTACACGTTCACCGAAACGGCGAAGAATGCGGCCGGTAACGGACCGAGCACGGCGCCGGCCTCCTTTAGCTTGAAGGCGGGACAGTGCTCCTTCATCACCAACTACGCCCCTGGCACGGTGGTCACGATCACCGAGGCCCCCCAGCCCGGGACGAAGGTTGCGTTGATCAGCGCTTCCGGTGCCGAATCTGAGGTGGCTGCTGTTGCCCCGGCGGTGAACCCGGACCTCGCCAACGCGACGGTGTCCATCGTCATCGGTGCGCCCACCACCGGCGTGCCCGGCAATGAGGCAGACGTCACCTTCGTCAACACACTTGCGAATCCGTCGACGTTGAAGATCTGCAAGGACGCGGCGGCAGGTTCCGGTCCATTCACGTTCACGGTCGCAGGACCGCAGTACGTGACGGGCGTGACGGGCGAGCCCGACGCAATCGCCCCTGCGTCGTTCAAGGTGTCGGTTGTGGGCGGGTCTTGCTCACTGCTCACGGCTCCCCTCAACGACTTGCCGTACAACGCGACCGAGCTCGTCACCGAGTCGGCAACGACGGGCTGGGCGGCTACCGCCATCAGCTCGAACTTCACAAATGTCTCGAGGTGGGAGTCGGGGCCGATGTTTGTCCCGACGACCGAACCCGTGCTGTCCGCAATCAAACTCGGCAGCTCAGGCACAACCTCGTCCGTTGACGTCACGATGAGCGAAGGCCCGTCGGAGACGATCGTCACGTGGACGAACATTGACCCGCCCGTCGTGGCGGCCCCGGCTCCCGTGACCGTTGCCAACCCCGGCGGCAGCAACGTCGGCACGACGACGGCCCCAGACACGGTCGATGCCGTCTCGGTGGCTGCAACACTTAGCCAGCGGGTACAGCGGATGGCCGACGAGACTTTGATTCTGAAGCTGCGGGCCGAGATCAAGGCGGCTAACTACACTCCGGCTCCTCAGGGCGGAGGTGCGTCACCTCCTTGCCCTGATGCGCAAGTTGTGACGTAACGGTTCCAAGAAGTGGGCTACGGACGACGGGGCGCCTGCGGGCGCCCCGTCTCCGCGGCCTGGACTGACCTAATCATGCGGTCTCGGCGTCGCGGGCGCAGCCGGTTTCCGGCCCTCAGACGAGCTCGCCCTAGTCGGCGGCGTCCAGTTTGATCGGCGGGCGCGTTTGGGGGCGACCTGAGCGAACCGAGCCGGCTACGAATCGACGCTGGCGTTGCCGACGCCGCCTCCGGGACTCCTCAGGGCCTCTGCGAACGCGCTCCACGGCGGGGCCGGGTTGCGGCGTCGTGCGCACCCTGGAATCGAATTTCCCGCCGCTCCAGACCTCGTAAATAGAGAGAACGAAGGGCGTGGCCTGTCGGTTGTCGGAGACATAGTCCTCGTCGGTATCGAAGTGCCACTTGTCGATCTCCCGGTCGATCCATCGATTGGCGGACTCGGTGTGTTGGTAGGAGCGAAGCTTCGCTGCCGCCGCGAGGGTCGCCGAGACGGAGAAGCGGAGGTGACCGTAGATCCGATCGAGCTGCATCTCGCGCTCCCTTGTGACCACGGGCGCCCCTAAGGGGGGTCCTACGTGCCCGACCTGCCAAAACGCGGTGCCCGGAGCGGGATTCGAACCCGCACGTCCTTGCGGACAGCGGCTTTTGAGGCCGCCGCGTCTACCGTTCCGCCATCCAGGCCAGGCGGTCACCGCCACTGACCGATCAGGTTATCGACCGGGGAGCCTTCGTTCGCCGACGCGGATGAGTCGGTCGTCCGAACCTGGCGCGCTTAGGGTCGAGGATGTCGGGCTCCGCCGCCTCGAGATCGAGCTCGCGGCGGCGCTTAGGCCCGCGACCGGTACCCACCGGCGTGATCCCGGCCTCCTCGTTCACGTCGAGACGGACGGTAGTGAGGAAGACGGCGAGCTTCGTGTGCCGACGCGTCCGGTCTCGGCGTCGAGGTCGACGCGGCGCGGCGGTGGCTGCCACCGTGAGGTGTCGGGTCTCCAGGCCGTCGTAGACTGCCTGGGATGCGGCCGAATCTCACCGATCGCCGCCAGCGCACCGAGCGGCGGTTGTTCGACGTTTCGGCGCGGCTCAATCGGGCCCGCGAGGAGCTCGAGGTCATCGAGGCGCAGTTCGACGCGCTCGCGGAGCAGGCCGAAGAGGCGAAGGTGCGTGCCGTCGTCGCCGAGACGCCGCTCGCCGTGCAGGCGTGGACCGAGGCGCAACGCCACGTCGACCGGATGGCGCACACCCGCGAAGCGGCGCGGCGCTCGATCGCCGAGCTCGAGCGCGCCCAGGATGAGCTGATCGGCGAGCTCCTCGCCTAGCGTCAGGTCCCGAGCGGCGAGTTCGCGCCGGGATGCTGGTGGTGCGGGGTCGGTTCTCGAGATTCCCGAGACGAGATGAACGGGGGCGAAAGTGGGCAGGACCGTGGTGATCGCCGAGGACGAGGCCGTTGTGCGGCTCGATCTGTGTGAGATCCTCTCCGAGGAGGGCTTCGCCGTCGTCGGCTCGACGGGCCGTGGCGACGAGGCCGTCGAGCTCGTCCAGCGATTGCGACCCGACCTCGTCATTCTCGACATCAAGATGCCCGGGATGGACGGGCTACAGGCGGCCGCGGCGATCCACGCCTCGGTGCGCACCGCCGTCGTGATCCTCACGGCCTTCAGCGAGCGCAACTTCATCGAGCGTGCCCGTGACGCCGGCGCCCAGGCCTACCTCGTGAAGCCATTCCAGCGGGAGGAGCTCCTACCAGCGATCGAGGTCGCGCTCGGCCGTTTCGCCGAGGCTCAGGCGCTCGAGGCGGAGTTCGCATCGCTCGGCGACGACGAGGCCGGCCTCGCCCGACGCCGGGAGACGCG
>JBEKLG010000043.1:0-13015 GCA_050010315.1 Acidimicrobiales bacterium | reverse complement strand
AAGCCGCAGGCGCGCCGACACCGGGAGGTGGACCGGGCTAAGACGGGCGAGCGCCTCGCCGGGGCGAGCCGGGCCAGGCGAGCCGGGCCGCACGGCGACGACCGTCACCTCGGTCACCCCGACGCGGACACACTCAGCGCGCAGGCGCGCGATCTCAAGCAGTGCCGACGCCGGCGTCGGCAACGGCCCGTAACGGTCGAGCCATTCGCCTCCGATGTCGTCGACCTCGGCCACGTCGCGCACCGCCGCCAGTCGGCGGTAGGCCTCAAGGCGGAGGTCATCCCGGGCGACGTAGCTCGCCGGCAGGTGAGCGTCAGCGGGCACGTCGAGCCGGACCTCGCTCGGTTGGGGGATCTCCTCGCCCTTCGCCTCGGCGACCGCCTCGGCGACCATGCGGACGTAGAGGTCGTAGCCGACCGCCGCGATGTGTCCGGACTGGTCCGTCCCGAGGAGGCTCCCCGCCCCGCGGATCTCAAGGTCGCGCATCGCGATCTTGAAACCCGAGCCGAGCTCGGTGTGCTCACCGATCGTTCTCAACCGCTCGTAGGCCTGCTCGGTGAGCACGCGGTCGCGCGGAAAAAACAGGTAGGCGTACGCCCGCGACGACGAACGACCGACACGGCCGCGCAGCTGGTGGAGCTGTCCGAGGCCCAGCAGGTCAGCGCGGTCGACGACGAGGGTGTTCACCGCCGGCATGTCGATCCCGGACTCGATGATCGTCGTGCAGACGAGAACGTCGTAGCGTCCTTCGGCGAAGTCAACGACGGTCTTTTCCAGGCTGCCCTCGTCCATCTGGCCATGGGCGACCGCGACCCGCGCCTCGGGCACGAACCCAGAGACGCGGGCTGCGACCCGTTCGATCCCCTCCACCCGGTTGTGCACGTAGAAGACCTGACCCTCTCTCAGCAGCTCCCGGCGGATCGCCTCGGCGACGGCGCGCTCGTCCTCCTCGCCCACATAGGTGAGGATCGGCTGCCGCTCGGCCGGCGGCGTGTCAATGACCGAGAGGTCGCGGATCCCCGTGAGGCCCATCTCGAGCGTGCGCGGTATCGGGTTGGCGGTCAGCGTCAGCACGTCGACGCCGATCGCGAGCTTCTTCATCGCCTCTTTCTGGTTCACCCCGAAGCGCTGTTCCTCGTCGACGACGAGAAGGCCGAGACGACGGAAGCGGACGTCTTCGGCCAAGAGGCGGTGCGTGCCGACGACGACGTCGACCGTGCCGTCGGCGACGCCGCGTACGACGGCGGCGGTCTCTCCCGGGGTGAGAAAGCGCGAGAGCATCTCGACGCGCACCGGGTACGGCGCGAAGCGATCGGCGATCGTCTGGAAGTGCTGACGGGCGAGGATCGTCGTCGGCACGAGCACGGCGACCTGCATGCCGTCCTGGACGGCTTTGAACGCCGCCCGCAGGGCGACCTCGGTCTTGCCGAACCCGACGTCGCCGCAGACGAGACGGTCCATCGGCACCGGCCGTTCCATGTCCTTTTTCACCTCGACGGCGGCACGCAGCTGGTCGGCGGTCTCGGGATAGGGGAAGGACTGCTCAAGCTCGGCCTGCCAGGGGGTGTCGGGGGCGAAGGCGTGACCGGGCGAGGCGAGGCGCCGCCGGTACAAGACGACGAGCTCCTGCGCGACGGCGCGCACCGCCTGGCGGACGCGGGCACGGTTTCGCTGCCAGTCGCTGCCGTTCAGCCGGCTGAGCGCGGGGTGCTCTCCCCCCGTGTACGGCGTGATCGTGTCGATCTGGTCCGAGGGGACGTAGAGGCGGTCACCGCCCCGGTACTCGAGGAGGAGGTAATCGCGTTCGGTTCCGGCCACCCCGCGGCGCACCATGCCGCCGTAGCGCGCCACGCCGTGGATGTGGTGGACGACGTAGCTGCCGACGACCAGGTCGTCGAAGAATCCCTCGACCGGCCGGGTACGCGCCCGCGGCACACGGTGCGGACGGTGCCGCCCGGTGAGGTCGCTCTCGGCGAGCACGGCGACGTGGGCGCTCTCCAAGACGAACCCCCGGTCCAACGACGCCACGACGACGTGGGTCCCGGGCCCGCCGAGTAACCGGGCGCCGGAGGGCGCGTCGTCGAGGGCGCGATAGAGCCGGTCGACGACGACCCCGGAAGCGTCGAGGACGTCGGCGATGCGCTCGGCGCTCCCCGCCCCCTCGGCGGCGACGGCGACGACGCACCCGGCGCGGGTGAGTTCGCCGATCCGCCGGGCGAGCGGCGCCGCGTCGCCGAGCGCCTGTGGCCAGCCCCCCACCCGGACCGTCTCGGTGCCCGGCCCCTCGGCCGTGGCGAGAAGCGAGATGACCCGCGCCGGCGTCTCGAGGAGCAGGCGGTCGAAGCCGACGTGCAGGGCCGGGAGGTTCGCCGGCGGCGCGAGGCTCCCGCCGGCCGGCCGCCAGGTCTCGGCGAGCGAAGTTGCCAGGGCCGCCTCCTCGTCGATGATCTCGACGGCTCGGTCGCGCATCCGCCGCGGCTCGACGAGCACGATGCGGTCGTTTTGACCGAGCAGGTCGGTGACGAGGCGTTCGCCGGCGTCGAGCCAGGGCAGGAAGGACTCGAGACCGTCGAAGAACTCGCCATCGGCGATGCGGGAGAACTGCTCCCGAGCGAAGGGCGCGGCGCTGGCGAGCCCCGCGGCAACCGCCCGCCGCGCTTCGGACAGGCGGAGCTCGCGACAGCCGAACACCTCGACGACATCAAGGTCGCGCACACTGCGCTGGTCGGCGACTTCGAAGATCGTCAGCCGTTCGACGAGGTCTCCGTAGCAGTCGACGCGCACGCCGTCGTCGGCGGTCGACGGGAACAGATCGACGATCCCCCCGCGTACCGCCACCTCGCCACGGTGTTCAACCTGGTATTCCCGCCGATACCCGGCGGTGACGAGATCGGCGACGAGCTGGGCGGGATCGAGCTTTTCGCCTCGGCGGATAACAACCGGCGCCGCGTCGGCCGCGGTCGCGGCGAGACGCTGCAGGAGCGCCCCGATGGGCGCGACGACGACGAACGTCGCCTCGGCCTTCTGGCACTCGGGCCCGTCGCGGTGACGGTGCGCCTCGTCGATCCGCCAGAGCGTCCGCAGGCGGCTGCCCATCGTCTCTGCCGCTGGCGAAACCCGCTCAAAAGGCAGCGTCTCCCAGGCGGCGAGAACGGCGACGTTCGTCGGGTCGTAGAAGACGCCGAGGTCGTGGGCGAGGCGATCGGCCTCGACGACGGTCGGCGTGGCGACGAGCATGACCGGGGCGTCACCTTCCGCGGCGAGACCCGCGAGCAGGAAGGCGCGGGCGGGGTCGGCGACGGCAACCGCCGTGTCCCCCCCCTCGGCCAGCTCGACGAGCACCGGCTCGGCCCGGAGCATCCCGACGAGCGAGGAGAGCGGGGCGGTCATCCCCCGGCGTTCACCGCGCTCATCCCCGCGCCGACCCCGGAGGCGAAGATGAGCTCTACGGCGTCGGCGGCTCGCTCGACGGCGACGGCGATCCCCTCGGCCTCAGCCGCCGAAGGCCGATGCAGGACGTAGTCCGTGCCGGTCATGCGCCCGGGCGGTTTGCCGATGCCGATCCGGACACGGACGAACTCGAGCGTCCCGAGGTGGTGTTCGGCCGATTTCAGGCCGTTGTGCCCGGCGGTGCCGCCACCGAGCTTCACCCGGACGACTCCGACCGGAAGGTCGAGCTCGTCGTGGACGACAAGGAGCGACGACGGGCTGACGATCGAGTAGCGACGGACGAGCCCGGCGAGGGCGATCCCGGACTCGTTCATGTAGATCAGCGGGATCGCGAGCGCGAGTCGGCGGTCGCCGTCGAGAACCTCGGCGACCCGTGACGAAGTTCCGCGCTCCGAGCGCAGAACGACGCCGTGGCGTTGCGCGACCAGCGCCACCGCGTCCGCGCCGGCGTTGTGGCGGGTGTGGGCGAACTCGGCTCCCGGGTTGCCGAGACCGACCGCGAGGAGGTCGGCTGCCCTCCCACTCCGCGCTCGCAGTGAGCGCCGACCGAGGAGACCCGTCGTCAGCTCCCGCCGACTTCGTCAGTCGGGGTCTCGGCTGCCGGTTCGGTCGGGGCAGCGCCCTCCTCCTCGGCGGGAGCCTCGGCGACCTCGACACGGGCGGCGTGCCCGACGACGACCGGGGACTCCGGATCGACGTCGAGCGTCACGCCCGACGGGATGACGACAGCGGAGAGCCGGATGGTGTCCCCGATATCGAGATCGGTGACGTCGACCTCGAACGAGCGTGGGATGTCGGCCGGCTTGGCGCGCACGTCGACGGAGAGCAGCAGCTGCTCGACCGTGCCACCGGCACGGGAGACGGCGAGCGCCTCGCCGACAAGCGTGACGGGGACCTCGGCCGAGACGATCTCGTCCCGCCGCACGACGACGAAGTCGACGTGGGAGACCGTCTGGTGCACCGGGTGGCGTTGCAGCTCGCGGGCCAGCGCGAGGTGCCGCGACCTGCCGATCCGCAGGTCGATGAGGGCGTTCGCCCCCGCCTCGGTCGAGAGCGCGCCGCGCAGCGCCCGCTCGTCGACACTCACGGGGGTCGGCGTGACGCCGTGGCCGTAGACGACACCAGGCACCCGGCCGCTCGCCCGGAGACGTCGGGTCGCGGGCGAGCCCTTGTCGCTGCGGGGTTCGGCAACGAGAGAGATCTCATCCATCTTGCAGCGCTCCTCGGGGCTCGAGCCGGTCGATCGCGGTTGCGTCTTCCAGGTCGCCGCAGGCGGCCGCGACACGGCATCTTCCGGCGCCGAGTCTAGGCGAGCCTTCGCGCCACAATGAACGGCTCGGTCGGACGCGCCAGCGAACCCGGGTGTCCGGGCCCGAGACACGGTGCCGACGCAGGGAACGGGGAAACCGACTCAGGAGAGGTTGTTGCCGCCGAATATTCCCGAGACCGACGTGTCCTCGAAGACGGCGTCGATCGCCGCGGCGATCACCGGCGCCACGGAGAGTACCTCGATCTTGTCGATCAAACGCTCCTTCGCCAGCGGCAACGTGTTCGTCACGATGAGACGGCTGATCGTGTCGGCCTTCAACCGTTCGAGCGCCGGTTCGGTGAGCACGGCGTGGGTCGCCATCGCCCAGACGTCGGTCGCGCCCGCGTTCCTCAGACGTTCGGCGGCGGCGATGACCGTCCCCCCGGTGTCGATGAGGTCGTCGATGATCACACAGCGGCGCCCCTTCACGACACCGATGACCTCGCGCGCCTCGACGCCGTTCGCTGTGTTCGCGAGGTGCCGCTTATGGACGAACGCGAGGTCGGCGCCGAGCTGTTGGCTGAACCGTTCGGCCACCTTCACCCGACCGGCGTCCGGCGAGACGATGACCAGCTCGTGGGGATCGTGCTCGGCGAGGTAACCACAAAGGACCGGCAGTGCGGTGAGGTGGTCGACGGGGAAGTTGAAGAACCCCTGGATCTGGCCCGAGTGCAGGTCGACGCTGACGACACGGTCCGCCCCCGCCGCGGACAGCAGGTCGGCGACGAGCTTCGCCGTGATCGGCTCACGTCCCGTCGACTTCCGGTCCTGTCGGGAATAGCCGTAGTACGGGCAGACCGCGGTGATCCGGTGCGCCGAAGCGCGCTTCGCGGCGTCGATCATGATCAGCTGCTCCATGATCGAGTCGTTCACCGGATGGCTGTGGGGCTGGATGATGAACACGTCCGAACCGCGGATCGACGCGTCGTAGCGGCAGTGAATCTGTCCGTCGGCGAAGTTGCGGAGATTTGCCTCGCCGAGCACGATCCCCAAATTGTCGGCTATCTCCTCGGCGAGCTGCGGGTGCGAACGCCCGCTGAACAACTCGAGGCGCCTCCGCGGTACGAGTTCCATCTTCCTCCCCTTCCCTGCAAGCGTCACCCGCGTTCGTCGTCAAACCCGATCATGGCAAACGCCCCGGTCACCACGTGGGCCTCGACGCGGCTCCCGCGGTCGAGGCAGGCGAACGGGCCGTCGACGGCCCCCGCGCCGATGACCGCGTTGCGCGCCACGGTCTGGGCGACCTTCGCGCCCGCCCCGACCACGCAGTCAACAAGGTGACAGTCCGGTCCGACGACAGCCCCTCGACCGACGCGGGTCGTGCCCTCCAGATAGACCCCGGGCTCGAGAACGACGTCCTCGCCGAGCTCGACCCCGAAGTCGAGGTAGGTGTGGTGGGGGTCGGCCATCGTCACACCCCGTCGCATCCACCGTTCGTTCAGCCGCTCCCGCAGGACGGCCTCCGCCGCGGCAAGCTGGGCACGGTCGTTCACGCCCGCTGCCTCGACGGGATCGGCGACGACCGCCGTTACCACCCGGTAGCCCGCGGCGTCGAGCACGGCGATCGTGTCGGTCAGGTAGTACTCGCCCCGGGCTTCGGCGGGCGACAAACGGCGCAACGCCGGCGCGAGGACGCCATGGCGGAAGCAGTAGATCGACGTCGCTACCTCGTCGTTCTCGAGCTGGCCCGTGACCGCGTCGGCGTGCTCGGCGATGCGGGTGACGTTGCCGCTCGGCGAGCGGACGAGGCGAGCGTGCCCGGTCGGATCAGAGACCCGCGCCGCAAGCAGGGTCACCGCGGCGTCGCTTCGCCGGTGGACGCGTACCAGCTCGGCGAGGGTCGCTGGCCTCAGGAGCGGGGTGTCCCCCGGCAGGACCACGAGATCGCCGTCCGCGAGGTCGGCGCCCTTGTCGAACCCGGTGAGCGCGACGGCGGTGGCGTCGCCCGTCCCGAGTGGCTCGGATTGCTCGACGAACTCGATGCGCAGCTCGGAAGGCGCCTCGGCCTGGACGGTCTTCACTACGTCGACGGAGCGGTAGCCGACGACGACGACGACCCGCTCGACCGGCAGCTCGGCGAGGGCGTCGAGCACGTGGAGCACCATCGGCCGTCCGCACAGGCGGTGCAGGGGCTTCGGGGTTTCCGAACGCATCCGCGTCCCCTCACCAGCAGCGAGGACGATCGCGGACAGCGGGCGGAGAGCCACGGCCCCATTGTCGCCGAATGACCACGGTCGTGCTGGGCTACAACTGGCGAAGTGACTCCGGCGACTTCTGGCCCCGATTCCGTCGGCGACAGCACGCTGACCGCCGGGGCGCGGCCCTTGGCGTGCCGACCCCGCCGCGACCAGGGCGCGGCTGCGACGACCCAGGTGGGATCGCCTCCCACGACGAGAAAGGCGGACCCCGTTGAATAGCCACGACCTTGCCCGGATGGCGGCGATCGTCGAACGGTACTGGGAGGACGAGGCGCTCACCACGCTCTGCGAGTACGTCGGGATCCCCTGTCTGTCGCCGGAATTCGACGAGGACTGGGCGGATAGCGGCGCCCTCGACCGGGCGGCGGAGCTCTTCGCGGCGTGGGCCGGGGGGCGGTCCCTCGCCAGCTCCACGGCGGAGGTCGTGACCCTCCCCGGTCGGACGCCGTGCGTCCTCGTCGATGTCGAGTCGACCGCGGTCGACTCGGCTCCGACGACTCTCGTCTACGGACACCTCGACAAGCAACCGCCGCTCGGTGCGTGGCGCGACGGCCTCGACCCGTTCTCAGCCGTGCGACGCGGCGACCGCCTCTACGGCCGGGGAACTGCCGACGACGGCTACGCCGTTTTCGCCGCCCTCGGCGCCCTCGAGGCGCTCGAGGCCGTGGGCGCGCCGCACGGGCGCGTCCTCGTCCTCATCGAGGCGAGCGAGGAGAGCGGCAGCGCCGACCTCGAGTCGTATCTCGACGTGCTCGCCCCGCGCTTCGGGCCGCTGGCGCTCGTCGTCAGCCTCGACTCCGGCTGCGCGAGCTACGACCGGCTCTGGATCACGACCTCGCTGCGCGGCACGATCAACGCGGTCCTGCGCGTCGGCGTGATGACCGAGGGCGTCCACAGCGGCATGGCCGGCGGCGTCGTACCCTCGTCGTTCCGCGTCCTGCGTGAACTCCTCGACCGTCTCGAGGAGGCGACGACCGGTGAGGTGGCCATACCCGGTTGCCAAGTCGAGATCCCCTCCGGCCGCTTCGCAGAGATCGGTCAGGTCGCTGCTGAGTTCGGGGACGACGCGGTGGGGCACTTCCCCACCCTTCCCGGGGTCGAGCTCATGGGCACCGACGCGCATGCGCGCCTGGTCCGCCTGACCTGGAAGGCGGCGCTCGAGGTCACCGGTGCGGCGGGCCTTCCCGCAATCGAGGCGGCCGGAAACGTGCTTCGCCCGTCGAGCGCGCTAAAGATCTCCCTGCGGATCCCGCCGACGGCCGACGCCGCCACGGTGGCACAGGCGCTCGGCGAGATCCTGACGGAACGTCCCCCGTCGGGCGCCGCCGCCTCCTTGGGGATCGAGCAGGCTTCGTCCGGCTGGGTTGCGCCCGAGCTTCCTGCCTGGCTCGCCGCGGCGATGGAGGAATCCTCGGCCCGCTACTTCGGCGGGCCACCGCGGTTCCTCGGGATGGGCGGGTCGATCCCTTCGGTAACTTCGCTCGCACGCCGCTACCCAGCGGCCCTGTTCTTCACGACCGGGGTGCTCGGCCCGGGGTCGAACGCACACGGAACCGACGAGTGCCTCCACATCCCGACCGCCAAGGCGGTGACGTCGTGCGCGGCCCACGTCATCGCCGCGCTCGCCGCCGAGCACAATAGCGACACCCCGCCTGCACGAGCGGCGAGGCCCTGAGGACCCCTACGGGCGCGTCGGACCCTCGCCCGCACCGGTCCGCTCGACCGCCGCGGCGATCTCGGCGAGGTCTGCTTCGCCAAGCGTGAGGCTCGCCGCGGTGAACCAGCCGTCGACCTGGGATGGACTGCGCGCCCCGACGATCGCGCCGGAAACTCCCGGCGTCGTGAGCGTCCAGGCGATTGCGACGGCTCCGACGGAGGTGCCGTGCCGGGACGCGATCGGCCGCAGCGCCTCGGCGAGGGCGAGATTCTTTCCCAATTCGACGCCGGAGAAGTCCGGACTCGTCCGGCGCCAGTCCTCGGGGTCGAGCGCCGCGGCGCGCGCCTCGCTGAACGTGCCGGAGAGCAGCCCTGCCTGCATCGGGCTGTAGACGATGACCCCGGTCCCGTGAGCCGCGCACCAGGGGATGACATCTTCACCGGCCCGCCGCTTGATGAGCGAGTACGGCGGCTGAACCGAGTCGACGTGGCCCAGTGCCTCGGCGGCTTCGAGCAGGTCGACCCCATGATTGGAAAGACCCGCGGCGCGGATGAGTCCTTTATCGCGTAGTTCGAGGAAGACCTCCCAGTAGACCTCGAGCGGGGTCCCGTCCTTCGCCGGCCAGTGCATCTGATACAGGTCGATGCGCTCGACCCGGAGCCGACGCAGGCTCGCCTCCACCTCCCGGCGCAGGCTCATCGGCTCGCCGATACGGCGCGGGTCGGCCATCGGGTCATTCGGGTCCAAGATCGTGCCGGCCTTGGTGAAAACGAACGGGCGGTCGGCGGGCGCGAAACCCTTGAGCGCCGCGGCGACGATCTCCTCGGCATGACCGAGGCCGTAGGCCGCGGCGGTGTCGACCCAGTTCACCCCGAGCTCGACCGCGTGGCGGATCGCGGCAATCGAGGTCGCATCGTCCTGGTGACCCCAACCGAACCTCCACCCGCCGCCGCCGGCCGCCCAGGACCCGAAACCGACCGGCGTGATCTCCATGCCCGTCTTGCCCAGTGCCCGCGTCGGAAGCATCGCCACCACCTCTTCCTTGTCTCCCTTCCTGCCAAACTTTGTGACGCCGGCACAGCCGGTCATCCGGAACGGTTCGGCCCGGCGCGCCGCACGGTCATTCTCAGAAGCACGCGCCGGTCTTCTGCCATCGCCGCCCGGTAGTCGTCCCAGTCGGGGTGCTCACCCGCGATCTGCCGGTAGTACTCGACGAGACCGTCCATCGCGTCCGGCAGCGACACCACCTCGATGTCCCCCTCGACCTGCACCCAATCGCCGAAGAACTGCTCCGTGAACACGCAGATCGCGGCGTAGGGCCTACGCCGCACGTTGCGGGTCTTCATCGCCGTCTCACGCGAGCTGACGACGACATACCCTTCGCCGTCAACTCCGGCGGTGACCGGCGAGAGCTGAACCTTGCCGTCTGACCGCGTCGTCGCCAGGACCGCGCGGTGGTTCTCGGCGATGAACGTCCTGGCCTGTTCGCTGTCCACGTCAGCGAGCGTAGCGGCTGACCGACCGTTGACCGATTCCGCTTCGCCACCGGGATCGACGCGCCGGGACGCGACGCTCGGCCGCGCTGCTTGCCGCTCGGCGGCCGATCCCGTCATGCGCCAGCTCCGCGGCCGCGGCCGACAGCACGATCGGCCGACTCGAACGGCTAGTGCACGAGCTGGCGTTTCGGGGCGATCTTCAAGATGACTCGTTCGCTCTCGATCTCGTTCGCGTACGGCTTCCCCGTGTACTTCTCCGCCAGCAGGTCGATGTGGGCACGCGCCTCGGGGCCAAGCACGCGCTCAACGACCCGTCCCCTGATCTCCGCGTAGTGGTAGGGGTTCGAGGCGTCGATCACCGTCACCGTCACGATCGGGTTCGACTGGACGTTTCTGAACTTCGTCCGGTGCACCTCGGTGTTGACGAGCAAGTAGTCGTCGTCGGCATCGACCCACATGACGTGGGTCATCGGCCAGCCGCTCGGCAGAATTGTCGTCAACGCGGCGAAGTTCTTCCCCTGGGCGAGCGCCTTCACCTTGGCCTCGAGCATCGTCTTCTCCTCGCACTACGGCGCCGGACCACGAACGTCCGGTCGGACGCGAACCCGGTTCGGTGCCATGCTGGACGATGCGGCCACCACTGTCCAGTGAGCACGGTCAGCGCCTCCGGAATTCGCCCCCGGCACGCCCGCCGGTGGCCCCCACCACCCGACTGGCACGGCGCATCCCTTAGGATCGGATTGCGCCCTGCCCGGCGGAAGCACGCACCGTCGTCACACCCAGTGATCGCGCCGCGTCGTCGTCAGGTCCACCAGGGCCGCGGTGGTGCTTCTCGAACGGTGTTCGCATGGTGGTGAAGACTCCATTGTCGGCAGTCCTAGGAACAGGTAGGTGCGCCCGCGCCCGCGCTCGGGCGGTGTGACGTGCGCCGCCTCGGATCGCTGTCGTGGACGTGGCAGGCACGTGCCCTCGTCCTCGCCGCGATCTGGGGATCGAGCTTCCTTTTCATGAAAGTGGGCGACCGCTCGTTCAGCCCCTTCGAGGTCACGATGGGTCGGCTCGCCGTCGGAGCGATCGTCGCGCTCGTCATCCTCGGGGTCTCGGGCCAATCGCTGCCACGCGGCCTGCGCCTCTGGGGTCACCTCGCGGCAGCGGCGCTGTTGTTGAACGCCGTGCCGTTCACCCTGATCGCCTGGGGGGAGCAGCGGATCTCGTCGGTGGCCGCGGGGATCTGGAACGCGACGACGCCACTTTTCGTCCTCCCCGTGGCCTTTCTGCTGCTGCCCACAGAACGGCCGACACGGGCCAAGATCGCCGGCCTTGCCGTCGGCTTCCTTGGGGTCGCCGTCGTGTTCGGCGCGTGGACCGGGCTGTCGGGCAGCCACCTCTCCGGAGACCTCGCCTGCCTCGGCGCCTCCGCCTGCTACGGGCTCGGGATTCCCTATGCGCGGCGGTTCGTCGCAAGGTCTACTGCTTCGCCAACGAGTCTCGCCGCGGGCCAGCTCATCGTGGCGACCGCCGAACTCGGCCTCGTCGCGCCGTTCCTCGCGCGGGTGCCAGCGCACGTCAGCATGGTGAGCGTCTTCAGCGTTGTTGCCCTCGGTGCCGTCGGTACGGGTGTCGCCTACGTCCTCAACTACTCCGTCATCCGTGAGGCGGGCGCGACTAACGCCTCGCTCGTCAGTTACATCGTCCCGATCTTCTCGACGGTTCTCGGGATCCTCGTCCTCGGCGAGGTCCTCGTCTGGAACGAGCCGGTCGGCGCGGTCGTCGTCCTTGTCGGAGTGGCGATCTCCCAAGGCATACTCCCCCGCCGCCGCGGGCCCGGCTGGGCGAATGATCAGCCGATCGCGATCGGGCCAGGCGACCTCCCCCCGGGCGCGAGCGCAATGCCGCTGCCCTTGGCGGTCGTCACGACCGGCGAGCTCACGGCGACTGAGGCCGGAGGGGTCGAGGAATGACGACGTCCGGAGCGTCGCCTCCGTGATCCGTCGCGCCAGCCGAGGCCTCTTGCCGCGCCGTAACCAGAGTGGAGACGGCCTCGGTGGGCGCCGGACAACAGTCTGGCGGGCGGGGCCCGGCCGGACCACGGCGAAGCGGACAAGGTATGCGGCGTCGGCGACGAGCCGCCCACCCGCCCGACGTGGACCGGGTCAGAGCACCTTGGCGAGGAACGTGCGGGTCCGCTCGTTCGCCGGATTGGTGAGCAGCTCCCGCGGCTGGCCGGTCTCGACGACGACCCCATCGTCGATGCAGACGAGGGTGCCATCGACCTCGCGCGCGAACCCCGTCTCGTGCGTGACGACGATCATCGTCATCCGGTCTTCGGCGAGGCCGCGCACCACGTCGAGGACCTCGCCCAGGAGCTCTGGATCGAGGGCCGGGCAGGATTCAGTTCTGCTCAGTGTCTAGAGACGCTCCTCAGTCCGACGACGCTCGGGATCACCCAGGGCGCCAGGGTCAGATTCCGTCGTCCGGCACCGCAGGATACGGCCAGCTGCGGCCCAGCCAAAGAACGCGGCGTCGAACGCCGCGCCCGGAGAGGCACGTCCACGCCGGCCTCTCCGGTGGCGTCATTTTACGAAGGACCGAGCGACGCACGAGGCGCCGACGGCCTCTATGCGGACTTCGAGCCCTGGAGCTTCTTCACGAACGGCATCACGTACGGCGCGACCGCAACGATCGCGGCCACGAGACCGATGAAGGCCCCGTAGCGCCACCCCACGCCCGAGCCTCCCGGCTTGGCGAGGAATCCGATCAGCACGAGAAGGAAGTTGATCGCTGTCGCGACGAATAAGAGCGTCTCGTGCGGGACCGCCACCTTGAACGGCATCTCCTCGAACATCGCGCGAACCACCAGATAGATGAGGATGGCGAGGCAGAGGATCAAGTCGATGTAGAGGTA
>JBEKLG010000042.1:0-13248 GCA_050010315.1 Acidimicrobiales bacterium | reverse complement strand
GGAACAGGGCGGCAATGCCTTGGCAGACGTGCTCACGGGTAAGGCGGAACCCACCGGCAGGCTGGCTGTCACGCTTCTAAGGTCGACGGGCCAGGTACCGCTCTACAGCAGCCACCGTTCCGGGGGCGGGCGTTCGATTTTCTATGACGACTACACCGATTGCCCTCACACCCCCCTGTTCAGTTTTGGCCACGGACTCGGCTACACGACCTTCGGTTATTCCGACATCACCGTAGAGGCCAGCGACACTTCGTCTCCCGTCAGCGTTGGGGTGACGGTAGCCAACACGGGAGACCGGAAAGGCGAGGAGGTCGTGCAGCTTTATGTGTCAGACCTGGTTGCATCGGTGGCGCGGCCCGAAACCTACCTCATTGGCTTCACCCGGTTGAGCTTGGACCCCAAGGAGGCGGTGCGGGTCACCTTCGACGTCCACCCGAGCCGGCTCGCCTTTTACGACGAGGCCATGCGGTTCGTCGTCGAGCCCGGCCTCTTCCGCTTCGCCGTGGGCGCGTCATCGTCTGACATCCGTCAGCAGGCTGTGGTCGAGATCACGGGGCCGGTGGTCCCGTACTCGCAGCGGTCGGTTGTGGCGGTTACTGCACAAGCGGGCTGACAGCCTGCCGGTGGGCCCGTGCACCGCTTGAGTGCTTGACAACAGAGTCCTACACCTCTACCGGCAACCTCTATGTTCCCGGAGCCGGAGCATCGAGGGCGGCCGATCTGGCAAAAGGCCGATCTCACCCGCTCGCCATCAGCGCTCTCAGCAGGTGCGAACAGGAATGTTGCCACCCTGCCGCCGGTTCGTCCCCAAGTGCTTGCCGTCCGGGGGCATCCGGGCTGACGTCGAAGCGGGAAGAGCTAAGCGGCAACCGGGGCGCGCGCCGACTTGCCGAGAACAAACGCTCCCAGCGCGATGAGGAGGCAACCGGCGCCGCCGAAGTACCCGACGAAGTACTCGAGCTCGGTCATGGCCGTTCCGGGGGCGAAGTAGCTGCCGACGTTGTACATGACCGGCCACGCCACAGCGCCGAGGACGAACCAGGCGCCAGCGAGTATCGCGAGCAGTCCCGCCAGGCCCGAGCTGAAGGGGTGGGACATCCTGGTTGTCGCGCCGGTCAGGATGAGCAACCCTGCCGCGCATGCCGCTGCGCCGGGCGCGAGCGAGAGCACGGCGTGGGCGAGATCCCAGTGCCAGGAGCCCGCGCCGTCAGCGCTGAATCCGAACGTCGGGCCGATGAACGGGACGATCCCGCCCCACGCGCCAAGCACAACGATGAGAAAGCCGGCGACTCCGTGACTGAACCGGGGCACCGTCGACCGCGAGCTCTGGCTGTCGTGTTGCATGTCTGTGATTTCCATGTCCGCCCGTCCTTTCGTACAACCAAGGAACAAGGAGCACCCTGTCATCTACCTTAAGTGTTTTGAGCAGCCGCGTCTTCAGTGTGTTTATCGAACACGCTGGGCGAGATGGTGGGCCGGACATCCGTAGCTCTCGGCCGACCGATCGCACCTAGAGTTGGTTCGAGTCACGGCGGTTGGTTTGGTGGACGGGTCGACGAGCGCGGTCCTCGGGTCGGGCCTGGTCGGTCGTCTGGCGGGAGGAGAGAGATGGGCTTCGTGACCCCGGCGCAGCGATACGACGTGATCAGCGTCGGCGACGTGGCGACCGACCTATTCATCCGGCTCTCCGACCGCCAGGTGGAGAAGCGGGTCGACGAGCGGGGCACATGGCTTGAGATTCCGCTCGGTGCCAAAGTGCCCTACGAGCGGGCCACGACGGTCGAAGCCGGCGGGAGCGCCGCTAACGCGGCGGTGGCGCTCTCGCGCCTCGGGCTGCGTGTCGCTTTGGCGAGCTTCCTCGCCCACGACGAGATCGGGCGGGACCTCCTCGGGGCGCTGCACACCGAGCGTGTCGACACGCGTCTCGTTCACATCGATTCGCCGGCCCACACGAATCGCAACTTCGTGCTGTCCTACCACGGGGAGCGGACAATTCTCGTCTGGCACGAGGAGTTCGATTACCACTGGCCGCACCTCCGGCCGAGTGAGGTGCCGAGCTGGCTGTACCTCACCTCGCTCGGGTCGCACGCGCTCAACTACCAGGACCAACTCGCCGACTGGCTCGAAGAGAACGGCGCGGTTCGCGTGGCGTTCCAACCCGGCACATTCCAGGTCGAGGTGGGTGCCGACCGCCTGATACGCCTGTACCGGCGCGCCGAGATCCTCGTTTGCAACCGCGCCCAGGCCGTCGCGATCACCGGCGTCAGTTCTGACGACCCCGCCGGTTTGCTCGGTCCATTATCCGAGCTCGGCCCGCGACGGGTCGTCGTCCTGGACGAGACGGGAGGTGCGGTCGCGAGCGACGGGAGCCAGCGGTACCTCGTCCCGCCCTTTCCTGACTCCTCCGCCCCACTCGACCGCACCGGGGCGGAGGATGCCTTTGCGGCGACGCTGGCCGCGGCGCTGGTCCGGGGGTTGCCGTTCTCCGAAGCCCTGCGCTGGGCGCCCGTGAGCTTCATGAGCGTCTCGCACGAAATCGGTTCACAGGCTGGTCTTTTGCACGAAGAGGAGCTGCTCGACCACCTCAATGAGGCGGGCGACGCCTTCGCTGTGCGTTCCTGCTAGTTGGCGGCGAGCGACGGGGCGGTCCTCGCCACGACGACAGGCGCCGCCGAGTTGGCGCTGTTTTCGTACGCGGTCATGGCTCTGGTCCTCGTTACCGCCGGGATGACGCTTCTCGACAGGATCGACGGCTCGTTCATCAACTTCGCCTACGGCTGGGCCTTCGCCCAGCCGGTCCGCAAGGTCTGAAACGACCTCGCGCTCACGGGGCTGTCGGTCGCGGTCGCCTTCGTGCTGGGCACGGTCGAGATCCTCGGCCTTGTTGCGAACGAACTCCGCCTCGGCGAATTTTCGGGCTCCTCCGCTGGGTTCAACTTCAATGCTGCCGGGTTCGTGATCGCCGGGTTCTTCGTCGTCTGGTTCGCGGCGCTGGCGATCTGGCGCTTCGGGCACTTCGAGGAGCGATGGGGCCTGAGACGCAGAAGCCTCACGGGGAGAACTCGCCTGGGGCGGGCGTAGCGCGAACCGGATCAGGCGACCGCCAGCAGCTAGCCGACCACCTGGGAGCAAGAGGAACACCGTCCGACGAGCTCAAGACGGTGGTCGGCGACGTCAAATCCGTTCTCGGCGGCGATCGCACGAGCAGTTTCGGCGAGCGCCATCTCCAGGCGGGTCGAGCTCGTCGCGTCGATGACGAGGCCGCACGAGCTGCACACGGCGTGGTGGTGATGGTGCCCGCTCACCTCCTCAGCGAGCTCGAAGCGGCCGAACTCGTCGGTTCCGTTGACGCGCCGGACGACTCCGGCGTCGCCCAGGACCGCGAGGTTGCGGTAGGCGGTGCTGGTCGGCAGCTCGGGTACGGCTTCGAGGAGCTCGCCGATGGTCGCCGGCCGGCCGATGGCGGCGAGCGCGTCGACCAGCGTCCGGCGCTGCCGGGTATAGCGCTGCTCGTTGCGGGCGAGGCGCAAGCCGACGTCGCGGTGGGTCGCGTTATCGGCGGGCAAGAGCGCGTCGGTCACGGTCCAAGCGTAGCGGGATGCGACGGAGTGTTGGGGTGATGGCGGTCAGGTTTCTGGGAGCCATTCCAGTCTGTAGGTCCCGTCCCGGCCCCAAGGAGGACGAAATCCCTGGAAGGTGTGGGCATGGGTTAACCGCAGGGCCTTGTGCGCGAATCGCCGAGCCTTTGACATGAGAATCGTTCTCAAACTAAGCTCACTGGCCACTCGCCGACGAATCGCGATGGAGCTGACCGATGGTTGCGAGACGGAGCCGGGGCGTGCTCTTCGGGGCGGTGGCGCTGGGGGTGATCTCGACGCTCCTTGCACCCGGCGCGGTGGCCTCGCTCGAGGGCGCGAGCCACCCGGTGGTGATCAACGTCGTGGCCGCCGAGGACTTCTGGGGTAGCCTCGCCACCCAGCTGGGGGGCCGAGCCGCGCACGTGACGAGCATCATCACCAACCCGAACGCCGATCCCCACGAATACGAAGCGAGCACCGCCGTCGCACGGGCCTTCGGTGGGGCGAACTACGTGATCCTGAACGGTGCGGGTTATGACGACTGGGCAGCGAAGATCCTTGAGGCGAACCCGGAGCCGCACCGCGTCGTCCTCGTTGTCGCAAACCTCTTGGGGAAGCGACCCGGGGACAACCCGCACTTCTGGTACAACCCGGATTACGTCTTCCGGGTGATCGACAGGATCTCCTCCGACTACCGGTCGATCGACCCGGCGGACGCCACGTACTTCCGCCAGCGTCTTAGCGTCGTCGAGGCGTCGTTCGGTCCGTACCGCGAGCTTCTCGCCTCGATTAGGCGCGAGCATGCCGGTGAGAAGGTCGCCTCGACGGAGAGCATCTTCGAGTACCTGGCGCGCGATCTCAAACTCGACCTCGTCACGCCGTATGCGTTCATGCAGGCGGTGGCCGAGGGTTACGACCCACCCGTCGGCGCGGTGGCGACCTTTGAGCAGGAGATCAGCGCCCACGACTTCCGCTTGCTCGTCTACAACAGCCAGACTCTCACCGCCCTGACGACGAACATCCGCAAGCAGGTCGCATCAGAGCACATCCTGATCGTCGGGATCTCCGAGACACTGAGACCGCAAAAGGCGACCTTTCAGCAGTGGATGGTCTCGGAGCTCACGAGCATCTCCCGGGCCCTCGCGAGCGGGAACCGCCGCAGGTGAACGACCCCCCTGGGAAAGGCGATCCCTTGGCGCCGCTTGAGCCCGGGGCGCGAGGTTCGCCAGATTCGATCGTGCGCGCGATCGGCCTCGCCGCGGGATACGGACCGACGCCGGTCTGGGCGGGGGCGAACTTCGAGGTGCGCGCCGGCGAGTTCGTGGCCGTGCTCGGCCCGAACGGCGCCGGGAAGTCGACGCTCCTCCGGGTCATCCTCGGCCTCGTCACGGTCCAGGCCGGGACGATCGCAGTGCTCGGCGCGCCGCCCCGGCGGGGCAATCCGGGAATCGGCTACGTACCGCAGTCCCGCCTACTCGACACGGGCGCGGAGATCCGGGGCGTCGACCTCGTCGGCTTCGGCCTCGACGGCGGGCACTGGGGTGTGCCGATTCCGGGACCGGGTCGCCGGACGACACGCGCCCGTGTCGCCGCGGCGATCGAGGCGGTCGGGGCGTCGGCGCAGGCCGGCCGACGGCTCGGCGAGCTCTCCGGAGGTGAACGCCAACGTCTCTTGCTCGCCCAGGCTCTCGTCGGTGAGCCGCGGCTGCTCTTGCTCGACGAGCCGCTCGCCAGCCTCGACATCCGGAACCAGGTGGTGATCGCCCGGCTGATCGCACGAATCGCCCGAGAGCGGTCGCTCGCCGTACTGTTCGTCGCGCACGACGTGAATCCCCTGCTACCGGTCGTCGACCGGGTGCTCTATCTGGCGCGCGGTCACGTCGAGATCGGCCCGCCCGAGCAGGTCGTGACTTCGGCAACGCTCTCCCGGCTGTACGGCTCCGAGGTCGACGTCGTCGTCGACCGCCACGGGCATCGGTTCGTCGTCGGTCTCGAAGGCGAAGCGACCCATCCCCATCCGGATGACGGGTCCGTGGCGCAGCAACCGGCAGGCCGCCCCGCGCCATGAAGTCGTGCCTCGCCGCGCACCTCGCCGTCGCCGCCGGGTTCAGCCCGAACCCGCTCAGCGACGTCGGCGCGATCCTCTCGTGGCAGTTCATGCGCAGCGCCTACGAGGCGGGGACCGTCGTCGCGATCGTGTCCGGGGTCGTCGGCTACTTCGTCGTGCTGCGCCAGACGGCCTTCGCCGCCCATGCGCTTTCCGACATGGGTTTCCCGGGGGCGGCAGGGGCGGCCCTGATCGGCGTCAACCCGGTCGTCGGCATGCTCGTGTTCACGCTCGCTGTCGGTGCCGTGATGGGGGCTCTCGGCGAGCGGGTCCGCGGACGTGACACCGTCATCGGGATCGTGCTCGCCTTCGCGCTCGCTCTCGGCTACCTGTTCTCGTCGCTTTACAGCGGGAATTCGACCGAAGCGTTTGCGCTCCTTTTCGGCCAGATCACCGGCGTCACATCCTGGGACGTGGTGGTGACCGTCGCGGCGAGCGTGGTCGCGCTCGGCGCGATCGCCATCATGTACCGGCCGCTGCTCTTCGCCTCGGTCGACGAGGTCGTGGCCGAGGCGCGCCGCGTTCCCGTGCGTTTGCTGTCGGTCGGGTTCATGCTCGCCCTCGCCCTCGCCGTCTCGGCGGCGGTGCAGGTGATCGGGGTGCTCCTCATCTTCGCCCTGCTCGTGACCCCGGCGGCGATCGCCGAGCGGCTGACGCGCCGCCCGGGCGCGGCGATCGCCTGCGGGTCCGCGCTCGCGGTGGCGTTCGTCTGGCTCGGCCTCGCCATCTCCTACTACCAGCCATACCCGCCGAGCTTTTTCATCGTCGGACTCGGCTTTGCGACCTACGTCGCCGTGCGGGTCGTGCCGGGCAGGCGGACGCGGTCGGGACGCGGTCTAATAGGGCGATGGGACGCCTTGATGAGATCGACCTCTCCGCTTCACTGACACGGGAGAAGTCAGAACAGAGAATCGAACGGCTGCAGTTGCGCCTGCTCCATTTGCGCCTCGTGTGTGGCGGGCTGCTTGGGAGCGGCGAGCTCGGTCCCCCGCTGTGCGTCATCTTCGAAGGATGGGACGCGTCGGGGAAGGGCGGCGCGATCAAACGGCTGGTCGCGCGCATCGACCCTCGACACGTCTCCGTCGCTGAATTCGGGGTCCCCTCGGACGAGGAGAAGCGGCACCATTTCCTGTGGCGCTTCGGGGCGAGCCTCCCGGGCTGGGGAGAGCTGAGCGTCTTCGACCGGTCGTGGTACGGGCGGGTGCTCGTCGAACGGGTGGAGGAGCTCGCGAGACCGGACGAGTGGGAACGTGCCTATGGCGAGATCAACGCCTTCGAGCGCGGGCTCGTCGACGAGGGGATGACGCTCGTCAAGTTCTGGCTCCACATCTCCGACGGCGAGCAGAAGCGCCGTTTCGAAGCCCGCCGCGAGGACCCTTTGCGGAAATGGAAGTTGACCGAGGAGGACTGGCGGAACCGCTCGAAGCGCGCCGCATACGTCCTGGCCGTCGAGGACATGCTCGACAAGACGGACAAGAGCTATGCGCCCTGGGAGCTCGTCGCGGCGGAGAGCAAGCACTACGCCCGCGTCGCGGTCCTGCGGACCGTCATCGCCCGCATGGAAGAGGGGATGCGCCGCTGGGGCATCGAACCACCGATGTCGACCGGATCGGACTACGACAAGTCGACGTAGCGAACCGCGAACCCCTGGATGTTGGACCGTCCGGGTCGCCTCTCCCGGCGAGGATCCCCCGGGTGCTGCCTCGCCCGTCTAGCGGATCCTCTCGGTGAGCTCGTCGAGGCAGGCGTCGGGAACCGCGAGGTCGCCGGTGCCGCTGCCGACGGAGCTATCCGGCCGATACGCCCCGTGGAAGTCTGACCCTCCTGTCGCGACGAGACCGTGGCGCAGCGCGAGACCGGCGAGATGCTGGCGGGTCGCCGGGTCGTAGTGGCCGTAGTGGGCTTCGAGCCCGGCGAGCCCGGCGGCGGCGAGGGCGGACACGAGCCCGTCGAGCCGATCCGGGGAAAGCCCGAGCGAGAGGGGGTGGGCGAGAACGACAACGGCACCGGAGCGGCGTGCGCTTCCGATCACCGTCGACGGCGCTGGCGAACTCCGTGGCACGTAGGCGGGAGCGCCCATCTTGAGAAAGCGGTCGAATGCCTCGTCGACCGAGTTGACGATCCCACGGTGCGCGAGCGCCGCGGCGAAGTGCGGCCTGCCGACGACCGGCCCGCCGGCCTCGAAGCGGACCTCCTCGTAGGAAAGAGGGATGCCGAGGTCGGCGAAGTGCCGGGCGATTGCTGCATTGCGGACCTCGCGGTCGGCGCGCAGCCGTGCGAGCAGGTCGGCGAGCGGGTTGTGGCCAGCGGTGGCGAAATAGCAGAGAAGGTGCAACGGCCCGGCGTCGCAAGTACCGGAGACCTCACAGCCTGGGACGAAACGGATCCCGACCTCGTCGGCGCGCTGCGCGGCCTCGCCGATCCCGAACAACCCGTCGTGATCGGTGAGCGACACCGCCGTGCAACCCGTCGCGGCGGCGAGCTCGACGACACGTCCGGGTGATTCGCTGCCGTCCGAACACGTTGAATGGGTGTGGAGATCGACCACGCCGAGAACCGTAGTGGTGGCTACCTGTTTCGTGACGCAGGGGGACGAGGTGGCGACTCCGGGATGGCACAATGGCACCAGTGAGGGAGGCCTGCGGCGTTTTCGGGGTCTACGGGCCTTCGGTCGAAGTCGCTCCGCTCGTCTTCGACGGGCTGTTCTCATTGCAGCACCGCGGCCAGGAGTCGGCCGGCATGGCGGTGAGCGATGGCGAGACGATCACCGTCGTGAAGGACATGGGGCTTGTGACATCGGTGTTCACACCGCGCTCGCTCCACTCGTTGCAGGGTCATCTCGGGCTCGGCCAAGTTCGTTACTCGACGATGGGTAAGAGCAACTGGCGCAATGCCCAACCCGTCTACCGGTCGCACGGCGATGCTGGCTTCGCTCTCGGGCACAACGGGAATCTCACGAACGTCGCAACACTGGAATCCGAGGCGGGGATGCTCCCCGGCTTTACGCCGTCGGACAGCGATCTCATCGGCGAGCTCCTCGACCGGGCATTCCCCGAAGGCGACGGAGGATCGATCCCAGATGGGCTCGAGAAGGCCCTCTGCTCGGTGTTGCCGCGACTCGAAGGGGCGTACTCGCTCGCTCTCATCGACGTTGACCGACTCTACGCGGCACGTGATCCCAACGGTTTCCGTCCGCTGTGCCTCGGCCGTCTCGACGAGTCGGACGGGGAGGGCTGGGTCGTCGCCTCCGAGAGTCCCGCGCTCGCGACCGTGGGTGCGGACTTCGTGCGCGAAATCGAACCCGGTGAGCTCGTCATCATCGGACAGGACGGAGTTCGCTCGCTCCGGCCGTTCTCACCGGCGCGCGTCGCGCCGAGACTGTGCGTGTTCGAGTTCGTCTATTTTGCGCGACCCGACGCGGAGCTCTGCGGCTGGGAGGTCCACGCCGCACGTCGCAGGATGGGCGAGCGGCTGGCGAGCGAGTCGCCCGTCGAAGCCGACCTCGTGATGGGCGTCCCGGATTCTGGCGTCCCGGCTGCCGAGGGATTCGCCCGCCGCAGCGGAATCCCGTTCGGGCAAGGGCTCGTGAAGAACCGCTACATCGGGCGGACGTTCATTGTCCCGACGCCCGAAGCGCGCTTTGACGACGTCCGGCGCAAGCTCAACCCGCTGCGCGAGAGCATCGGGGGCAAGCGGCTCGTCGTGATCGACGATTCCATCGTGCGCGGCACGACGACGAGTCAGATCGTGCGGGTCCTGCGCGAGACGGGGGCGCGGGAGATCCACCTGAGGATCTCGTCGCCGCCTTTCCGCTGGCCCTGCTTCTATGGGATCGACACTCCGGTGCGGGAGGAGTTGCTCGCCGCCTTCTCGGATCCGAAGTCGATCGCCGCGAAGCTCGGCGCCGACTCGGTCGCTTATCTCTCGCTGGAAGGTCTGTTCGAGAGCATCGGCGTCCCAGGGTCCGAACTCTGCTCGGCCTGTCTGACGGGCGAGTACCCGACGCCGGTTCCACCTACCGTGCCCGGTGCGACCGCATCGGCGCGCCGAGCCACGGCGCCGTCGACTGGGTCCGATCGCCTGGTCACGAGATCTTGACCCAAGCTTTGTGGTCGGGACCGGCGTCGATCCGGTGACCTCGCGCTTTTCAGGCGCGCGCTCTGCCAGCTGAGCTACCCGACCATGCCGACCGTCGCCGGCACGTCCATTGTGCCCGAAGCGCGGGTCGTTGGGGAAAACCGGTCGGCGAAGTGGCTGTTCGGCGGACCTGACGGGATTTGAACCCGCGACCTCCGGCTTGACAGGCCAGCGTGCACTCCAGGCTGCACCACAGGTCCTTGTTTGCTCGTTCCTGGATCACCTCGGCGGCATGTCCCGGGACGGGCGGGGTTGCCTGCCGATCCTACGCGAAAGCGCGTCGTCACCGATCGGGGCACCCCCAACCACTGCGGATTGGAACCGTCGGGAGGAGTCGTTTCGAGCGGTCGATGAGCTGCGCAGCGTGGTCGACCAGCCCGCCGCGGCAGACGAAAGTCCTGGTCACCATCGGCTAGGTCACTCGGGCGCTTCTCCCTCTATGGATTGGGAGGGTGCAGTGGGAAGCCTTGTTCCAGGAGCGGAGCCATGAGCAGCCCGCGCCGTGTCACCGATCATCGCCGAGAAGGAGCGATACAAATGCCAAGCACGCGCCGTGACGACGTCCTGGAAGCGGCCCGGTTCGACACACTTCGGGCGGCCTTGGTCGATTTGACTCCTGCTCAGGCCCTCGCCGCAGACGCCCTCGCGATCGGCTTCACGCACGCCCGAGTTGTTGAGATCGCTGGCGTCACCCGAGAGAACGTCACCCGCTGGTGAACCAGCATCCCGGCTTCCGTGCGGACCTGGACCGCTCCAGGCACACCCTCGGGGCTGAGAAATGTCGCCGCCGCCACTCGGCTACGTCTCACCGATCGAATTCGAACGCTCCCTCGTCCAACAGCAAACCGCCTGGACTCAACAACAGAATCGCAAACGAAACGAGGGGCAGGTCATCCTCATGGCGCGGGTCATCCGCACTGGAAGGATGGCACCATGCCGAAGAAGTTCCCCCACGAGTTCATGCGTGACGTGGTCGCCGTTGCGCGGCGGGGACGATCGCGATCCCTAGTGGCCGCCGCCTTCGACGTCTCCGAGTCGACGCTCCGGCGCTGCATTCACCCGGCTGACGTCGACGACGGGATCCGAGGCGGCCTGACTACGTCCAAGGGCAGGAGATCGTGCTGCTGCGGCGCGACAAGCGCCGCTTGGAAATGGAGAACGAGATCCTGCGGCGAGCCGCGGCCTGCTTCGCCAAGGACGCGCTCCCAAAATGGTTTCCGTTGGTCCGTGAGCTGGCCGGCCGGGCAGCCGACGTGCTCATAACCATCGGCATCGACGCCGCTGACGCGGCCCAGCTTGTAGGTCTTCGTGTCAACCTCAGCTGAGACAGATCGCGCTGCCGATCAATTGAGCTGTAGGACGGGAAGGACACCCCCGACGATGACGTGCACAACACCCATGGAAGACGTTTGCAGTGCCCGACACAACTCGGTCCCGGCGTCGAGTCGCCCGATCTTCGGCGTGTGGGCAATGGGCCACCCGCCTCGCCATGGCCTCGAACGAGACAACTACTCTTGTCAGTTGTGCCTGGCGGAACCGCCGACGATCTCGGCGTGGCTGCAGAGGCGAACCGCCGGGAAGCACGATCTGAGGAGGACACCATGCCGAAGAGGGTCGGGATCCTGACGGGTGGTGGCGACTGTCCCGGCCTGAATGCGGTCATCCGTGCGGTCGTACGAGCCTCCGACGTCGCCGGTTGGGATTGCCTCGGCGTGTTGGACGGCTGGCGCGGACTCGTCGACGGGCTCTTCTGCGACCTCGGTCCGGCCCAGGTCTCCGAGATTCTCCAGCGCGGGGGCACGATCATCGGCACGAGCCGGACAAATCCCTACAAGATCGAGGGCGGCGTGGAGAAGCTGCTTCAGAACGCACACGAGCGCGAGCTGGACGCGCTCATCGCCATTGGCGGCGAGGACACGCTCGGTGTGGCCGCAAGGCTCTACCGTGAGCACGGGTTCCCGATCGTCGGCGTGCCGAAGACGATCGACAACGACCTCTCCGGCACCGATTACACCTTCGGCTTCGACACGGCGGTGAGCACCGCGACCGAAGCGATAGACCGTCTGCGCACGCCGGCCGAGTCACGCCACCGAGTCATGGTCGTCGAGGTGATGGGCCGTCACGCCGGTTGGATCGCGCTGATGAGCGGCATTGCAGGCGGCGCCGACCTGGTCCTGATCCCCGAGCGGCGGATGACCGTCGAAGTAGTCTGCGAAGAGCTGCGCCGAGGTCACGCATCCGGCAGGACCTCCTCGATGGTCGTTGTCAGCGAAGGCTACGAGCTCTCATACGAGAGCGGTGAGAGTCAGCTGGTGGGCCACGATGCGCCCACGACCGACCACTTCGGCCATGTCCTCCTCGGCGGTGTGGGTGAGGAGCTGGGGCGGGAGATCGAGCGGCGCACGGGGTTCAGGGCGCGAGTGGTCGTGCTCGGCTACGTCCAGCGTGGAGGTACCCCCACGCCGCGCGACCGCATCCTCGCGACGCGTTTCGGCCTGAAAGCGGCAGAGCTCGCGCACAACGGCGTCTTCGGTCAGATGGTGGCGCTGCGCGGCGATGACATCGTCGTCGTATCGCTGGACGAGGCGACGGCGGAGCTGAAGACCGTGCCACCTGAGTGGTACGCCGTCGCGCAGGCGTTCTTCGACTGAGTTCGTCGCGCTCGCGGCGCGGTCGCCCGGTGAGACGAGCCGAGAGGTGCTCGGTTGCCTACGTGAGGCGACAGGACGGAGGTGACGACGAGGTGCCTTTGCTCGGACGTGCTCTTCTGATGTGGCGGCGTCGGCTCTTCGGGATCCAAGGGGACCGGATCGGCCGGAGTGAGGTCGAATGCTCCCGGGGGTTTGAAGGGGGAGTAGACAAGCTGTTGCCTCCAGGCGATGCGATCCGGTTGGAAAGCCCGCAGGCCGTGCGCGAACCTGGATGGTGAGATCCGGGGAGCGTTCGTCTCCGCACCGTCCGCTCCAGCAGTCGCCCAACTGAGTGCGCCGATAGAAGGAGAAACACCGTGGGGATCGACATCCGCGAAGTGCTCGGGGACGAGGCGGATTTCCTCCTCGACCACGAGTGCAAGACGATCGAGCGCGAGCAGCTCAGCCTGCCCGGCCCGGACTACATCGACCGCGTCCTTCTCGCAAGCGACCGGCCGATCGCGGTCCTGCGCAACCTGCAGCAGCTCTTTGACCACGGCCGCCTCTCTGGCACGGGCTATCTCTCCATCCTCCCCGTCGATCAGGGCATCGAGCACTCGGGGGCGGCGAGCTTTGCCAAGAACCCGGTCTATTTCGACCCCGTGAAGCTCGCCGAGCTGGCCGTTGCTGCCGAATGCAGCGGCTTTGCCACCACCCTCGGGGTGCTCGGCATGATCTCGAGGCGCTATGCCCACAAGATCCCGCTCATCTTGAAGCTCAACCACAGCGAGCTGCT
>JBEKLG010000041.1:0-13379 GCA_050010315.1 Acidimicrobiales bacterium | reverse complement strand
GACCGGACACGTTCAGCGGCTTCCGCCATGACGAGGTTGACCAACACGGGCTCGCGGGGCGGGGACTCCTCGTTCTCGATCCGTGAGAGGTCGAGGAGGTCGTCGATGATGCGCGAGATGCGGAACGCCTCGGAGTGGATCCGCTGCGCGAGACGCCTCGACACCTCGGGTTCGGTCTCGGCGAGCAGGGTCTCGGCGAGAAGCCCGAGCGCGCCCATCGGTGTCTTCAGCTCGTGGCTGACGTTGGCGACGAAGTCCCGGCGGACCTCCTCGAGTCGGCGCCGCTCCGAGACGTCGTCGATGATCGCGATGACGCCGAGTGTCCTTTGGCCATTGTCGATCGCCTGTGTCCGGACCGAAAGCGTCTGGCGCGGCGGGCCGTAGAGCTCGAGGGTGCGCTCCTCGGAGGCTCCTGGGGAGGTGGCAGCGAGAAGCTCTTCGACGGCCTGCGCGGCGAGCGCGTCGCCGTGGCGGCTGCCGATCAACGCGAGGGCGTGGCTGTTGCGGAAGACCATTTCCCCCTGCTCGTCGCAGACGATCACCGCCTGGTGGAGGGAGTCGAGCACACGGCGCAGTCGGATGGCGTCGGCGCTCGAATCAGCGACCGCCTCGGTGGCGTGCTCGGTGGCGCGTTCGACGTGGCCAAGGGCGTCTTCGAGCCGTTTGGCATCTTTCGGTAACGGGTCCGCACCGAGCCGGTCTCCGAGAGCGACGAGGCGTTGTTTCAACGCCTCGACGCCACGCCGGCTGCCGATGGCGTAGGCGAGGGAGATAAGGACGATGACGATGCCGGCGGCGATCGCGAGATCAGCGACCGTCGCGGTGAGAACGGCGATCACGGGAACCGCCAGGGAGCTGGCACGCCTCCAGCATTGCAGCTCGCGGGCAACTTCTTTTGGCGGACATGAAAAGTATTGAAATCATATGACGGGTGGTGTACCGTGCGGCCGCACGTCGGGCCTTCTGCCTCCAGGTCGGGCCCGTACGGCGCCGCTCGTCGGGACCACCCGGCCGCCCGGCCGTCTGGCCGGACCCTGTCAACGCTCTCCCGAGGAGGGACACCGTGTCGATCGTCCTGACAACCGTTATCGACCGATTCCACAACTCCGGCACGCTCTCGCTCAACCCGAACTCCCAAGGACTGCCGGGCAGCGGGACGCTGCAAGATCTCGTGAACGGGATCGGCTTCTGGGGCCTGCTCGCGGCGCTCGCCGGGTTGATTATCGGCGCGGCGACGTGGGCGCTTGGTGCTCATACGAACAACTACCAGAACGCCTCGACGGGTCGGCGCGCCGTGCTCGTCTCGGCGGCCGCGGCGCTTGTCATTGGCGCGGCACCGACGCTGCTCAACTTCTTGTTCGACGCCGGCCGCAGTCTGCACTGAGCCGTGGAACCAAGCACGGTGGTCCCCGAGCTCATCGAGCACGGTTCAATGCTCGCCGGGATCATCTCGATTGGCGTCGGTGCCTTCGTCAACGGGTTGCTGAGCGGCATCACGAGTTGGATTGAAAGCGGCACGGCAACGCTGCTTGCGGCGTTCGGACACGCCCTGGACGCCACGACGAGCCATCCTCTGGGTAACGGCTTCGGCACGGAATTTGACGTCGTCTGGAGGATCGGTGCCGTGCTCACGCTGCCCTTCCTCCTGCTCGCGACGATCCACGCCGTCGTCCGCCAGGATCTCGGCCTGATCACGCGGGCGGTGTTTGTGCGGCTGCCGTTCGCGGTCCTCTTCGGGGGCCTCGCCGTCGAGCTCGTCACGCAGGCCCTCGCCGTGACCGACGCGCTGAGCTCGGCGCTGCTCGCGGCAGCCGGCCATCCGGCGCGTCTCGAGATCGACCAGCTAGTCGGGGCCTTCTCGCCCGGGCTCGGAGGGAGCGTGCTGTCGGGGTTCATCGGCGTCCTGCTCGCGCTGCTCGCCGCGGCGGTGGCGTTCATCCTCTGGATCGAGCTCATCGTCCGTTCTGCCGCGGTCGCGGTCGCGACCCTGTTCATTCCGATCGCGCTGGCCGGGCTGGTGTGGTCAGCGACGGCGCATTGGGCGCGTCGCGTCGGCGAGATGCTCGCCGCGCTCATTTTCTCGAAGCTCGTCATCGCCGGGGTGCTCGCCCTGGCGGCGCTGTCGCTGGGAGCGGCCACCGGCCTGTCGGGGGTGATCCAGGGCATCGCCCTCCTCGTGCTCGCGGCGCTCTCGCCGTTCACACTGCTAAGGCTCATTCCGGCTGTTGAATCCGGTGCTATCTCCCACCTCGAGGGCCCCGTCCGGCGAGGAGTTCGTACCGGCGCCGACGTCGCGGTCCTGATCGCCGGCTCGGGAGGTCTCCTCGCCTCCGGCGTCCCGACGAGCGGCGACCCAGGCGTCGGCTTCGCCGAGGGTGCCCATCTCGGAGGGACCGAGTACCTGGCGACGGTGGCACATTTTTCCGAGGAGATCGCCCGACGGGACGCCTTGGGTCGCACGCCGGACGTCGGGCCCAACGGGCGCGCCCACGAGACGCCCTGGGAGGCCGGCGGCGGTGACGACTGAGGACAGGGAGCGATTCTCCTTCGGTCCCCGTGACCGCCGCGGGCTCGTCGCCGGGGCTCGCCCAGGCCAGATCGCCGTCGTCGCCTTCGCGCTGGTCCTGTCCGTCACGGTGCTCCGCGTGCTCGACGGTCCAGCGCGCGGTGCCGTGGCGCTTGCCGTCGTGCTCGCCGCGGTCGGGTCGGTGAGCTGGCCGGTCGACGGGCGCACGCTCGATGAATGGGTGCCCATCGCCGCTCGTTTCGTCGCCTCCGCGGCGACTGGCAGCCGCCGACAGGCGACCGTCGTCTACGAGCGCGGCGTGAATCGGCGTGCCCCGTCGGTACTTGGCGCGTTCGAGGTCCTCGAGGTCGTAACGGATTCGCTCGGGCCGATCGGCGTCGTAGCCGATCGGCGGCTCGGTTCACTGACGGCGGTGCTCACTCTCGGCGGCGAATCGTTTGCCCTTCTCGGCGAGTCTGACCGGACACACCGCATTGACGGTTGGGCGAGCGTGCTCGCGAGTGTGGCGCGCGACGCCGGCGCGGTCCACCGACTGCAGTGGATCGAGAGAACCATTCCGGATCCCGGCGACGCTCTCCTCGCTCACCTAGAAGAGGCCGCCGAGGCAACGGGTCGTTCCGATGTTGCAACCTCCAACGCCCAGTTCTCGTATCGGGAACTACTCGCCGGCGAGTGTCCGCGTGCACTTACCCACGAACTCCACCTCGCGGTGAGCGTCCGAGGCGCCAGGCGTCCCGGCGCGGCCGGAGGTCCCGTCGCCGCGGCGCTCGAGTCGGAGATCGCGCTCCTGGACGAGCGCTGCCGGCGTGCCGGGCTCGAGGTGATCGGGGTCCTTACCCGCCACGGCCTCGTCACTGCGTTGCGGCACGACTTCGACGTCGTCCTGGGGACGAAACCGGCGGACTGGCCGTGGCCGGTCGCCGTCTCCACGACCTGGAACTCGTTCCGCACCGACGGGCTGTGGCACGCGACCTTTTGGATCGCAGAGTGGCCGCGTCACGAGGTCGGGAGTGATTTCCTCGTGCCGCTGCTCGTCGGCTCGGGCGACCGTCGCGCCGTTTCGGTCGTCATGGCGCCGGTGCCGCCGCTGCGTGCTGTCCGCACGGTTGAGCACGCCCGCACCTCGGGCGTCGCCGACGCCGAACTCCGCCGTCAGCACGGTTTTGCCCTCACGGCGAGGGTGCGACGCGAGCACGAGGCGGTCCTGCGTCGCGAGCACGAGCTCGCTGAGGGCCATGGCGCCTATCGCTTCAGCGCCTACGTCAGGGTGAGCGCGCCGAGCCCGGGCGAGCTCGAAGCGGCGTGCCGGCGGGTCGAACACACCTCCGCGCTCGCCGGCCTCGACCTGCGCCGGCTCTACGGAACGCAGGCCGAGGCCTTCTGCTGCACGCTTCCCGTCGGTCGCGGATGCGAATGAGACTGCCCGCGCACGAGGCGACGACGGCGCAGCTCGGTGCTGTCTACCCGTGTGTCACGACGCGCCGCCTCCCCGCTCTGGGCGTGCTCGTCGGACGGGACATCTTCGGCGGCACGTTCGTCCATGACCCGTTCGAGCTCTACCGGGCCGGCGCGATCACGAACCCGAACATACTCGTGCTCGGCCAGATCGGCCGGGGCAAGAGCGCCTTCGTGAAGACCTACCTGCTGCGCCAGGCGGCATTCGGGCGTCGCATCGTCATCCTCGATCCAAAGGGCGAATATCGACCTTTCGCCCAGGCGCTCGGCGCCGAGCCCATCACCCTGTGCCCCGGCGGTCCCGTCCGGCTGAACCCGCTGGAGATCAACGAGTGCTCGGGCCGGATCGGGCCGCCTGGCGCGCAGGCGCGGCTCTCGCTCGTCGCCGATCTCGCTTCGGCGTGTCTCGGGCGGCCACTCGGCCCTGCCGAGCACACCGCGATCGAGCTTGCCCTCGACGCTGTGAGCCACCCGACCGCGTGCCCGACGCTGTCTGCACTCGTTGGGGCGCTGTTAGAACCCCGGCCCGAGGCTGCTCGATCGATCGGCTGCGGCACCGTCGAGCTGGCTGCCGACGGCCGGGAAGTCGGCCTCGAGCTACGGCGCCTCGTATCAGGCGAGCTGGCGGGGATGTTCGACGGCGCGACGACGCGCGGCGTGGACCTCACCGCGCCCGTCGTCGTCGTCGATCTATCGCACGTCTACTCCTCGCCGGCGCTCGGGGCGCTCGTCACCTGCGCCGCCGCGGCGCTCGGGCGCGTCTGGGACCGGCCGGGCGCGGCCCCGACGTTCCTCGTTATCGACGAGGGATGGGCCGTCGTCCACAACCCGGGGGCGGTGAGGTTCCTCCAGGCGTCGTTCAAACTCGCCCGGGCGCGCGGGGTTGCCAACATCGTCGTCACCCACCGGGTTTCAGATTTCGCCGCTTCAGGTCCGGCGGGAAGCGTGACGGCGCAACTCGCCGAGGGCCTCGTCGCGGACTGCGAGACGGTCGTGTGCTATGCGCAGGCCGACGCGGAGGCGCCCGGGGCGGCAAGGTTGCTCGGGTTGTCCGAGGCTGAATCACGGCTGCTACCGAGGCTGAGACGGGGGGTGTCGCTCTGGCGCGTCGGAGCCCGGCCGTACCTCGTCGAGCACCGTCTCGCGCCCTCTGAGCGCGAGATCGTCGACACCGATCGCCGGCTCGTCGAGCCGGCGCCACGGCGGCGGTGGTGATCGCCGGTTTCGGCAGAGGCCCGTGCCGGGCACGGCCCGGCGCGATTCGCCGGGCGCCCGGCCCGAACCGGTCCGCCGGGCACCGCGAGGCCGCCGTCGTCTTGGCGGTCGCCGGCTCGTCCATCTTCTGCTGGTTCGTCGGGGGGTGCGCTTCGCTGGTCTCCGGACACGGTTGGCACGAGATCGGGCCGGGCGGCTCGCTCGGCGTCCTCGCCGGTCTCCTCCGCCACCCACGCACGCCACAGGCCGCGTGGCCACCCGCCATCCGGTGCTTCCTGCCCTCGACGGTGGTCTTCTGGCTGATCTTTGCCGTGCTCGGCCTGGGCTGTGCGGCCCTCGCCGCCGCGATGCGCCGGGCTATCCGATCTCGGCCCGGCCGGGCGCGAGCGCCCGTCGACACGGGGGCGGTCTGGGCGACGCGGGGCGATCTCCGATCGCTCGTCGTGAGAAGGCCCGGAGGTGGTCGCCTCGTCGTCGGACGCGTGGGACGCGCCCTCGTCGCAGCCGAGCGAGGCCAGTCGTTACTCGTCGTCGGGCCGACCCAGTCGGGCAAGACCTCGGGACTGGCGATCCCGGCGATCCTCGAATGGGAGGGCCCGGTCGTCGCGACGAGCGTGAAGACCGACCTCGTGCGCGCGACCGCGCCGTGGCGGGAAAGGATCGGTCGCGTGCTCATCTACGACCCGACCGGGGTCACAGACGCTCCTCGGGCGGGTTGGTCGCCGCTCGCCGAGGCGCGGGACTGGGCCGGGGCGCGGCGAGTCGCGGCGGGACTATCCGCCGTGGTCCGCGTCGGGATGGCCGAGGACGCCGCGTTTTGGATCGCGCTCGCCGAGAAGATGCTCGGTCCCATGCTCCTCGCGGCGGCGACATCGGGACGGTCGATGGCCGACGTCGTGCGCTGGGTCGACTCGGGGGAGGTGACCGAGGTACTCGACGCCCTGGAGTCCGGCGGCGCCGCCGAGGCGTTACGTGCCGCCCAGGCGAGCTTCTCGCGCGAAGAGCGCCAGTTGAGCTCCGTCTACGCGACCGCCGAGACGCTCGTCGCGGTCTTTGCCGACCCGGTCGTCGCGGCCTCGACGCGCGATCATGACGTCGACGCGGCGCGCTTACTCGACGGGAGCCGCGCGACCTTGTTCCTCGTGGCGCCGTCTCACGAACAAGAGCGACTTCGTCCCGTGTTCGTAGCCGTCCTGCGATGCGTTCTCGAGCAGGCGATGACGAAAGCCTCGCGAGACGGCGGTATCGATCCGCCACTGCTCGTCGTGCTCGACGAAGCCGCGAACATCGCCCCAATCGCGGATCTCGATGTGCTGGCCTCGACGGCGTCGTCCCACGGCATCCAGCTCGTCACGGTATGGCAGGACTTCGCCCAGATCGAGGCGCGTTTCGGGGCGCGTGCCGCGACCGTCGTGAACAACCACCGGGCGAAACTCGTCTGTTCGGGGGTCGCCGACCCCGGGACGTTGGAGCAATTCTCCCGACTCATCGGCGACGAGCAGCGCCCGACCGAAACGCTGACTCTCGATCGCGCCGGCGGAGCGTCGACGACACATGGCCAGACCGACCACCGGCTGGCGTCGGCAGCGTGGTTGAGGCGAATCGACCTCGGCGAGGCGGTTCTCCTCTACGGCCACCTGCCACCGATCCGAGTCGCCTTGCGTCCGCACTACGCCGAGGACGATTTCTCCCGCACGGCGGCGGTGAGAGCGGCGGAAGGTCCTGGGCGGCCCGGTTCGTGCCGATTCCGGCACCCGCGATTGTCGTGGCGGAAAAGGGCCGGTTGCCACAGACAACGGTGGAGGCGCCCCCGCACTGGCGCGCGAATTGTCGGGTAGCCGCGACGACGACGTGGGTTTCCTACGGTGCCGACCCGGTTGAGCTGGTGTTGTGGCGCATCGGCGACCGTCAGGAAGGATTCATGCGACCGTCATCATCTGGTCGCCTGCATTTCTCTTGTGGTTCAGGTCGCTTCAGTACGGTCGCGGCGGCGTGGCAAATCCCTTCGAACCCAAGGTTGCTCCGATGGCCGGTAGTGGTGCCGCCGGCACGACAGTGCTCGAGGACACCGACGTCATGCACGTCCACCAAGTGTCACTCGGCTTCGGTGCGACGACGATCGTGCAGGAGGTCTCCGTCGGTTTCCCGAAGGGCACGATCACGGCGCTGATCGGGCCGTCGGGCTCCGGTAAGACGACTTTTTTGCGCGCGCTCAACCGGATGAACGACAAAGTCCGCGATTTCTGGCACCACGGCCAGATCTCGCTCTACGACGACGAGATCTACGCCGACACGATGGACCCGCTCGTCCTGCGACGCCGGGTCGGCATGGTCTTCCAACGGCCGAATCCCTTCCCGATGTCGATCCTCGACAACATCGTCTCCGGCGTCCGCGCCCACCGGATGGCGAAGCGCTCCGAGCTCCGGGACATCGCCGAGACCCGCCTCGCCGAGGTCGGGCTGTGGAGCCACGTGGCAGACCGTCTCCACGACTCGCCGTTTCGGCTCTCCGGCGGCCAGCAGCAGATGCTCTGCCTCGCCCGCGCCCTCGCCGTCGAGCCGGAGGTGCTGCTCCTCGACGAGCCGACCTCCTCGCTCGATCCCCGGTCGACCGAAGCGATCGAGGAGCTCGTGCGCCGCCTCACCCCCGAGCTCAGCGTGATCATCGTCACGCACGACCTCCACCAGGCGCACCGCCTCTCGGACTACACGATCCTTTTCTACGAGGGACGGATGATCGAGACGGCGCCGACTGCGCAGTTCTTCTCTCGTCCTGAACGCGCCGAGACCGCTCGGTACATAGGAGGCGGGGTCGATCCAACAAGGAGATCTTGAACCGGGATCGACTCAGGTCCTGGGGGGTCCGGTGACGGAGCCGGGTTCCCCCAGAGGCAACTGTCCCGCAGACCGCCCGTCCGGGCGGAGGACCGAAAGGAGCACAAGGCAGTGATGTACGAGGACACAGCAGGTTCGACGAGGCGCAGACAGTGCGGCCGCGCCCGGGCGATGACGGTCGCGGCTCTTGCTCTCGTCACCACCCTCGGCGTTGGCGCGATCGTCGTGTCACCGGGTGGCGCGGCGACGGGCCACACGTTGACGTTGCCCCAGGCCGAGGCGGCACTGACGAGCCTTGAAGCGCTGGCCCCTTCGAGTCCGACGACGCTCACCGAAGCGGGCTCTTCGCTTTTCTACCCGCTCTGGACGGCGTGGGCGGGGTCGACTGCCCCAAAGTTGCCGGTTCCCGTGACACCCGGCAAGGGGGGTTCGGGTCTCGGGCAGTCCGAGGCGGAGAACGGCACGATCAACATCGGCGGCTCGGACGGGTTCTTGCCGGTCGCGACGATGACGGGACCGCCCGCCATGCTCAACATCCCCGTCGTGGTCTCCGCGCAGGCGGTCGTCTACAACCTCCACACCATCCCCGCCGGGAAGCACCTCCGACTGTCGTCGGCCGTTCTGAACGGCATCTACTCCGGGAAGATCAAGCGGTGGAACAGCAAGATGATCGCCGCGCTGAACCCCCGCGTGAAGCTTCCGAACAAGCCGATCATCCCCGTCCGTCGCGTGGACTCGAGCGGTGACACGTTCATCTTCACCGCGTACCTGTACTACGGGGACCGCACCAGCTGGACGCGCCAGTCACCGTACGACGGGCCACAGCTCATCTATTCGACCTGGCCGTACGTGAACAACGAGCTGGCGGAAAGCGGTAACGCGGGCATCGAGGCAGCCGTCCAGGACAACCCCGGCGCGATCGGTTACCTGGGCATCAGCTACCTGCCATCGGCGGTGTTCGGGACTCCGCCCCTTGGCTACGCGGCCTTGGAGAACGGCTCGAACCACCCGGTGCTCCCGACGCCAGGGGCGATCGAGGCCGAGGTCGCGGCTTACCCGAACATCCCGGCGGACGGCGCCATCTCGCTCATCAACTCGCACAAGGCGCCGAACGGCTACCCGATCGTGAACTTCGAGTACGCGATCGTGCGGGTGGACCAGCCGAACGTGAAGATCGAGGACGAAGTCAAGGCGGAGCTCGCTTGGGCGATGGACCCCAGCTATGGCGCGACGGCGTCGTTCCTCAATTCCGTGGACATGCGACCGCTCCCGCTGAACGCGCTGAACGTGGCGATCAACCTGCTCAATAGCGTCTCCAGCTGAGCCTGCCCCCGGCCACGGATGCTCGTCCACGGTGAAGTGACGTTCGCAGCGGGCGGGGCATCCCGTGGCCGACAGGTGAGCGGTGTCGACAACAAGTGAGGGGGCCGGCGCGGGGAGATCGCGCCGGTCGCCTTTCTTGTCCGGTGCCGGGGCGGGCGGACGCCGTGAAGGCACGGCCGCGGCGAGTCCTCGCGGCCGCTGGACCGAACGATTCCTCGCCGCAGGGAGCGGGCTTCTGGCGGCTCTGCCGTTCGCGGCGCTCATCGCCATGCTCGTCGTGCTGCTCGTCGAGGCGATGCCGTCGATCCGCTACAACGGGAGCCGATTCGTCACCCAGAGCGTGTGGACTATCGGCAACACCTACGGCCGCGTCCTCCATACCGGCGGAGTGGCCCACCTCGCCGGCGCGGAATTCGGGTCGTGGCCGCTCATCGTCGGAACCGTGGAGTCCTCGGCGATCGCGCTCGTGCTCGGGCTGCCGGTCGCCGTGGGCGCCGCGATATTGGTCGTGGAGAAGCTCCCCGCCCGCGTTGGCATGGTGATTGGCTTCTGCCTCGAGATCCTCGCCGGAATCCCGAGCATCGTGATCGGCGTCTGGGGTGCGCTCACGTTCGGGCCGTGGATCGCGAAGGAGGTCTACCCGGCGCTCACCCGGCTGCCGAACGTGCCGCCGTTCGACATCTTCCGGGGCTCTGTCGGCGACGGCGAGGGCCTCCTCACGGGTGGCCTCGTGCTCGCCGCGATGATCATCCCGATCATCGCGGCGACGACCCGGGACCTGTTGCGCCAGGTGCCCGAGACGACAAAGGAAGGGGCCGAGGCGCTGGGCATGACCGACGCCGAGGTCTTCCGGCGGGTCCAGGCGCGCTGGGTGCGCACCGGGGTGATCGGGGCGGCCGTCCTCGGCCTCGGCCGGGCGCTCGGCGAGACGATGGCCGTCGCCCTGATCTGTGGTGGCCAGGCCCAGATCGCCCAAAACATCTACGGCCTGATGACGACGATCGCCGCGGACATCGTGTTAACCCTCGACTCCGCCCAGACCGACCCGAGCGGCCTTGCGGTCCGGGCACTCGCCGAGCTCGCGCTCGTGCTCCTTCTCATCACCGTCGTCGTGAACGTCTTCGCGAGGATCATCGTGCGACGCTCCGCCCATGGCGCGGTGCTCCCGGTCGGGGCTGGCTTCTGATGGCGTCGGCGACCGGGGCGGTTGCGCCACGGGCTCGCTCGGCCGGCAACGGGTTGTCCGCACCGCCGACGGTTCTGCGCCGACGGCGGGCCATCAACCGGCTGTGGTGGGTGGTCTGCGGCTTTAGCCTCGCCTTCCTGGTCGCGCCGGTGGTTTGGATCCTCTACGGGGTGTTCCAACGCGGCATCAGCGGATGGCGTTGGGACGTGCTTTGGACCGCGACGTCCGGGCTCGGCGGTGGTCTGGCGAACGACATCGTCGGGACGCTGCTCATCACGTTTGGCGTCGCGATGATCGCGGGGATCGTCGGGATCGGCGCCGGGATCTACCTCGCCGAGTTCTGCCGGCCCGGCATCGTCTCAACCATGCTCCGGAGCGCGTCGGAGGTGCTCTCCGGTGTGCCCTCGATCGTCTTCGGATACGTCGGCTACCTCGCCCTTGTCATCGGGCTGCGCTGGAGGTTCTCGCTGCTCGCCGCTCTCATCGTGCTCTCGATGCTCGTCGTGCCCTACATCGCGAAGTCGACGGAGCTCGCCCTCAACCAGGTGCCGCTCGCCTACCGCGAAGGTGGTGAAGCGTTAGGCATGGTGAAGTCCCACATCCTGCGCCGGATCGTGCTGCGCTCGGCCCTCCCGGGGATACTCACGGGGATCGTCGTCGCGATCGCGATCTCGATCGGCGAGACGGCGCCGTTGCTCTACACCGCCGGGCAGAACAGCACGTCCTATCCGACGGGGGCGTTGCTCCATTCCGCGGTGCCCTACCTCACCTATGTCGTCTACGCCGACTACGACAGCCCGTTCCCGAGCCAGCACGCCCTCTCGCACGATGCCGCGATGGTGCTCGTCGTGCTCGTTGTCGCCTTGATCCTCGGTTCGCGCCTCATCGTGCGCGCGACCCAGCGCTACGCGCCGAACCGGGCGCTTGCCGCGACGAACAGGAGATGGCGGACCCGTTTTTCGCGGGCCGACGCCAAGCCCGGCGTCGCGCAACTGTTCGGCAAGGAGACGGCCCCTCAGGACCCGGACGAGCCGACTCAGTAAGCGGTGAGGGCCCGGGCCGTGGCGACGATATCGGCGGTCTGCGGCAGGATCGCCTGCTCGAGACCGGGGTCGTAAGCGACCCAGGCGTCCTTGGCGGCGACGCGGCGAACCGGGGCGTCGAGGTCGCCGAAACACTCGGCGGCGACGAAGGCCGCGACTTCGGCGCCGAAACCGGACGTGACGACGTCTTCGTGGACGACGAGGCAGCGCCCTGTCCGTGCAACCGAGGTGGCAACCGCCTCCTGGTCCCAGGGGGCCAGAGTGCGGAGATCGATCACCTCGAGCTCGATGCCTTCGGCGGCGAGCTCGCTGGCGGCCTCCAGCGAGAGCTGGACGGTCGCTCCCCACGTCACGACCGACAGGTCGCCCCCCGCTCGGGCGGTTGCCGCCCTGGCGAGCGGCAGGACGTAGTCGGGTCCCGGGTAGGGGTCCATGGCGTAGCGCTGGCGGAAGAGGTGCTTGTGCTCCAGGAACAGCACCGGGTCCTCGCAACGGAAGGCGGCGCGCAGCAACCCGGCGGCGTCGCGGGCGCGCGACGGGAACAGGACGATCAGCCCCGGGATGTGCGTGAAGATCGACTCGCCGGACTGCGAGTGCCAGATTGCCCCGCCGTGCAGATAGCCGCCGATCGCGACCCGGAGCACGAGCGGCGCGGAAAAGGCGCTGTTCGAACGCCATCTCGTCGTCGCTGCCTCGGTGCGGATCTGCTGCATCGCGGTCCAGATGTAGTCGAAGAACTGCACCTCGACCGCCGGGCGCAGGCCGCGCAGCGCCTGGCCGATCCCGCGGCCGACGATGTTCGCTTCGGCGAGCGGTGCGTTGTAGCAACGGTCGCCACCGAAGGCGCGTTGCAGACCGTGGGTGAGCCCGAAGACGCCGCCGAGGCCCTCGAGCTTTTCGTCGGGGGCGTCGGCGACATCCTGGCCGAAGACGCGCACCCGCTCGTCTGCCGCCATCGCCTCGTGGAGCGTGAGGCGGATCGCCTCGCCGAAGGTGACTGGCGTCCCACCGGCGGCGGGTTCGGGGGGCTCGGGCAGCTGCGGCAGCCGCCAGCACCGTGCCGTCGCCGTCGCGGGGTCGGGCTTGGCCGCCCGCAGCGCCTCCTGGCCCAGCGCCGCGACGAGGCCCCGCACCTCGGCGTGGATCGCGAGCGCCCCCTCGGTGTCGAGGAAGCCGGCGCCGATGAGCTCGTCGCGCAGGCGGAGCACCGGGTCGCAGGCGTGGGCCTCGGCGATCTCGGCGGCGCAGCGGTACTTGGTCTGGTCGTCCGAGGACGAGTGCGAGTTCAGGCGTACGACGCGGGCATGGATGAGGACCGGGCCAGCCCCGCGTCGCGCCCGGGCGACGAGTTTCTCGCCGACGGCGCGGACCGCGAAGTAATCGCAACCGTCGAGCCGGGCGACCTCGAGATCGCTGAAGCCGGAGACGAGGTCGGAAACCGGCGCTGGCGACTGTTCGGCGACCGGCACGGAGATCGCGAAACCGTTGTCCTCGACGACGTAGACGACGGGGAGGCGCAGCCGGCAGGCGGTGTTGAGACTCTCCCAGAACTCGCCCTCCGAGGTGGCACCGTCGCCGAGCGAGACGAAGGTCACCTCGTCGCCGTGGGCCGCGATCCCTGCCAAGCGATGGTCGGTGATGTAGCGACCGGCCTCGGCGCACCCGACTGCCGGCAGACACTGGCTGGCGGTCGCGCTCGTCTGGGAGACGATGTGGAGTTCGGGGCTCCCCCAGTGCGACGACATCTGGCGCCCTCCGGAGGCCGGGTCGCTGGCCGCCCCGACGGACTGCAAGA
>JBEKLG010000040.1:0-14226 GCA_050010315.1 Acidimicrobiales bacterium | reverse complement strand
AGGCGGCGGCGCTCGCCGTCCGGGGACCCCGCCTCGTCGAGGCCGGACGCCCAACCTGCCCGCTGTGCGGGTATCCGCTTGACCCGAGGGGGCACGTCTGTCCGCGGACGAACGGCCATCGCGCGCCGCTGACCTGACCGCGCCGGGGTGGGCCGCGCTCCTCACCACCGGGTCGATCGCAGTCGTCGGCCGAATGCCGTGGAGCTCGAATGCCACCTTCCTCGTCACGGTCACCGCTGGCCAGGTCGCGGCGCGTGCCGTCTACAAGCCCCGCGCCGGCGAGCGCGGGCTGTGGGACTTCCCTGACGGGTTGTTCCGCCGCGAGGTTGCGGCCTACGAACTCGATCGGGCGCTCGGCCTCGGGGTCATCCCGACGACCGTGCAGCGTGCCGAAGCGCCGCTCGGCGAGGGCTCGCTGCAGCGTTTTATTGAAGCGGACTTCTCCGAGCACTACTTCAGCCTGCGAGAGGTCGACGGCCATCGTGAGGCGTTGCGGGTGATCGCGGGATTCGACCTACTCGCCAACAACGCCGACCGCAAAGGCGGCCATCTGCTCGTCGACCGCTCCGGCCATCTCTGGGCGATCGACAACGGGCTGAGTTTCCACGCCGACGCCAAGCTCCGCACGGTGATGTGGGATTTCGCCGGCGAGGAGCTCCCCGCTTCGATCGTCGGAGGGGCACAGCTCCTCGTCGCGGCGGTCCCCGAGGAACTGCGCGCTCTGCTTTCAAAAGGTGAGGTCGCCGCTCTCGTCGCTCGCGCCCGGGAGATCGTCGACGACCCGCGCTTTCCCGGTCCGACGCCGAAGACGCAGCTTCCCTGGCCGCTCGTGTGACCGGGGCGGTACGCCCGCCGGTAGCGGCGCGGGCCACGGTGACGTCGTGACGATCTTCGACGCGGCCGGGACCGCCGCCGGCGTCGTTCGGTCCGGTCGCTCGCCATTCGCCGCCGAGGTGCGGCTGCGGCGCACCGACGCGGCGCGGATGGCGAAGGTCGTCTCGTTAGTCGCGGGACGAATCGCGTCGGACGAGATCGCGCCGTGTTGCCAGTTGCACCGGCTAGAGGAGCTGGCGAGGTCGACGCTCGGCCGCTTTGATCCGACCGTGGCGGGCGAGACGACGTTCGGGTTGAACGAGGCCTTGGATCTCGCGGCCGGACTGGTCGAGAGCGCCGACACCCTTGCCGAGTGCGGCTTGCCTGTGCAGGCCTTCGCGCTCGAAGGGGTCGCCGGTCGCCTCCTCGAGGCGTTGCTCGACGCGGGAGCCCTCGCCGCCGGCACCTGCGGCGATGCGAACCGGTAGCCTCGGGTCATGGCGGAAAAGGCGAACGACCCGGCGGGCGGCGGAGATCGACTGGAACTCGACGAGGGCGAATGGCGCCGGCGTCTCGGCGCTGAGCGCTACCACATCCTGCGGGAGAAGGGGACGGACCGGCCTTTCAGCGGTGAGTACTCCCATCCCGGGCGCAGTGGCGTCTTCCGCTGCGTTGCCTGCGGCAACGAGCTGTTCGTCACCGACGCCCAGTTCGACTCCGGTTCGGGATGGCCGAGTTTCACGGCCCCGGCGAGCGGGGACGCCGTCGAGCGGGCAGCGGACCATAGCCTTGGGATTGAAAGGGTCGAGGTGACGTGCAGGCGTTGCGGCGGCCATCTCGGCCACGTCTTCGACGACGGGCCGGACCCGACCGGATTGCGCTACTGCATCAACTCGAGCGCGCTCGATCTCGACGAGCAATAACAGGCAGAACTGTGCAATAGCGTGCCTGGGACAGGCGGGATCTCGCCGGGACGGCGGATCTTCACGCGACTGCAACGCCGTCGCGTTTGGCCCGTCGCCTGCCCCCGTCAAAATTGGTTGATGGAGTTCCATCGGGGCCGGATGGCGCCGAAGGCCCGACCCGCCGCCTCAGTGGCCGCAGGAAGGGCACTCGCCGAATTGGTCGATCTCGGCGACGAGGCCGCATCGCCGGAGCGGTTCGTCGTCGTCGAGTCGTGCCACAGCACGTGGCTGTTCGACACGGTCGACCGGAGGTTCTGCCGGGTCCTGCGGAATAGCGCCCAGCCCTCAGCGGTGGCGAGCGACTGGCGGCCCTACGACCGTCTCGTCGTCGAGGACCGCACCGGGGCCTTCGTCGTCTTCCTCGATCAGCTGGGCACGCGCTTGCTCCGCTCGTGGCGGCACGCCGCAGACTGCGTCCACTGCGACCGTGACGTCACCTCGGAGATGTCCCTGGGTGAGCTCCGTCGAGTCACGCGCGCCTGAGCGGCACTCCCGCCGAAGCGAGCCGCCGCGCGCCTTCCTCGGCGCCCCCTTAGGGGGGCGCCGAGGAAGTCTGCCCCTAGCCGGGTGGCCTGGGCGCGGCCCGCGCCTCGTGAAACAATCGCGCCATGGCGGAAAAAGAACCCAGACAGAACCCTCCCTTGATCGTCGTCACGTCCGGAGCGGGTGAGAACGCGGCGCTGGCGGCGCCGGTGAAGGCGAACCCGGAGGCGGCGGGGCCGTCCGAGGGGGAATCGGTCGAGCGGCCGGCCAAGGTGATGCGGATCGGCTCGATGATCAAGCAGCTCCTCGACGAGGTGGAAAAGGCGCCGCTCGACTCGGCGAGCCGCAGCCGGCTGAAGGAGATCTACGAGCGTTCGGTGCGCGAGCTCTCCGACGGGCTCTCCCCGGAGCTCGTCGCCGAACTCGACCGGCTCGCGCTGCCCTTCGAGTCGGACGAGCCGACGGATTCCGAGCTGCGGATCGCCCAGGCCCAGCTCGTCGGGTGGCTCGAGGGCCTGTTCCACGGGATCCAGGCGGCGCTGTTCGCCCAGCAGCTCGCTGCGCAGAGCCAGCTTGAGGAGATGCGCCGCAGGAGCCTTCCCGCGGCGACGAGCGACGCACCGGCGCGCCCCGGGCCGTACCTGTAGGCCGTCGCGACCGTGGGTCCGGCACGGGCTGGCGCGCTATTGTCCGGGCGTACCGAATGACATCCCTGTAGTTCATCCACAGACGGTGGATGACCGGTGTGGACGACCTGTGGAGGCAACCGCATGGCAAGGTCGGGAGACCGCCAGTCCTTCGTCCACCTCCACCAGCACACCGAGTACTCGATGCTCGACGGGGCGGCGCGCATCGACGATCTCGTCGCCGCCGTGGTCGCCGACGGCCAGCCTGCGCTGGCGATCACCGACCACGGGAACATGTACGGCGTCCTCGAGTTCTACCGGGCCTGCCACGAGGCCGGGATCTCGCCGATCATCGGCCTGGAGGCCTACATGGCGCGCAACTCGCGTCACGAGCGCCCGGTGCGCCGGGGTCGGATCGACGACCTCGGCGGCGACGCCGAGCGCGGCGAGAAGCTCTACTACCACCTGACGCTCCTCGCCGAGACGAGCGCCGGATACCGGAACCTGATGAAGCTGTCCTCCGACGCCTACCTCGAGGGCTACTACTACAAGCCGCGGGTCGACTGGGAGCTGCTCGAGCGCCACCACGAGGGGCTGATCGCGACGACCGGCTGTCTCGGCGGCGTCGTCGCGCAGGCGCTGCTCGCCGGCAACTCCGGCGAGGCCCGTGAGCTCGCTGCTCGTCTCCAGGAGATCTTCGGGCGAGAGAACCTCTTCGTCGAGCTGCAGGACCACGGGATCACCGACCAACGGCGGGTCAACCCGGCGCTTGTCGAGATCGCCCGGGCGATCGGCGCGCCGCTGCTGGCGACGAACGACGGCCACTACTGCCGGCGCGGCGACGCCGTCGCGCACGACGCCCTTTTGTGCGTCCAGACCGGGGCGACGATCAACGACCCGAAACGCTTCAAGTTCGAAGGCGCCGAGCACTACCTGAAGACCGCCGGCGAGATGCGGGCGGTCTTCCGCGACCTCCCCGAGGCGTGTGACAACACGCTCGCCGTCGCCGAGCGCGCCCACGTTGTGATCGAGCTCGACCGGCCGACGCTGCCGGAGTTCCCCGTTCCCGACGAGTTCGTCGTCGGTTCCTACGAGGAGTCCGCGACGGCGTACCTGGCCGATCTCACCCGGCGCGGTGCCCTCGGGCGCTACCGCTCGCCGCTGCCGGACGAGGTCAGCTCGCGTCTCGACTACGAGCTCGGCGTCATCGCGAAGATGGGGTTCTCGGCCTACTTCCTCGTCGTCTGGGACCTCATCCGTCACGCCCGGTCGCAGAAGATCCGAGTCGGACCGGGCCGGGGCTCGGCCGCCGGCTGCCTCGTTGCCTACTGCCTGCGGATCGTGGACATCGACCCGATCCGCTACGGGCTCGTGTTCGAGCGATTCTTGAACCCCGGCCGCAAGCAGATGCCCGACATCGACATGGACTTCGACGAGCGCTACCGGTCCGAGATGATCCGCTACGCCTCGGAGCGCTACGGCTGGGACCACGTGGCGCAGATCGTGACCTTCTCCACGATCAAGGCCCGGGCGGCGGTGCGCGACGCGGCGCGCGTCCTCGGGTTGCCGTATGTGGTCGGGGACAAGGTGGCGAAGGCGATGCCGCCGCTCGTCATGGGCCGGGACGCGCCGATGCGCTTCTGTTTCGAGCAGGTGGAAGGGCACGAAGACGCCTATTTCGCGGCGACGAGCCTGCGCGAGATGTACGAGGTCGACCCGGACGCGAAGGCGGTGATCGACGTGGCGCGCGGCCTCGAGGGGCTGCGCCGCCAGGACGGCATCCACGCCGCGGCGGTCGTGATCTCAAAAGAGCCCCTCACCGAGTACATGCCGATCCAGCGCAAGCCCGAGCCGGGGGCCAACCCCGCCGACGCGCCGATCGTCACCCAGTACGAGATGCACGGAGTCGAGGCGCTCGGACTGCTGAAGATGGACATCCTCGGGTTGCGGAACCTCTCGGTGATCGAGACCGCCCTCGATCTGATCGAGGAGGCGACGGGAACCCGCCCCGACATCGACGCCGTGCCGCTCGACGACGAGCCGACCTACGAGATGCTCCGGCGCGGCGACTCGATCGGTGTGTTCCAGCTCGAGGGTTCGGCGATGCGCGCGACGCTACGCGCCCTCGCGCCGACGTGTTTCGACGATGTCGCCGCGCTCGTCGCTTTGTATCGGCCGGGGCCGATGGCCGGGAACATGCACCGCGACTACCCGGAGCTGAAGAACGGCCGCATGCCGCCGAGATACGTCCATCCCGAGATGGCCGAGGTCCTGAGCGACACCTACGGGCTGATGCTCTACCAGGAGTCCGTGATGCGCGTCGCCGAGCGATTCGCCGGGTACACGCTCGAGGAGGCCGACAACCTCCGCAAGGCCTGCGGGAAGAAGGACCGCAAGCTCATTGCCGACGAGCGCGAGAAGTTCGTCGCCGGGTGCATCGACCGCGGCTACGGCGAGGAGATCGGCACGCGGCTTTTCGACATCATCGAGCCGTTCGCCAACTACGCCTTCAACAAGTCCCACGCCTACGGCTACGGGCTCGTCGCCTACCAGACCGCTTGGCTGAAGGCCAACCACCCCGTCGAGTACCTTGCCGCGCTGCTTTCCTCGGTGAAGGACGACAAAGACCACACGGCGATCTATCTCGGCGAGTGCCGGGCGCGCGGCATCGAGGTGAGGGTGCCGGATATCAACGAGTCCAGCTCGAACTTCACGGCGCGGCGCGCCGGGTCGCGCCGCGGCGGCACCGGCGTGATCGTCTTCGGCCTCTCGGCCGTGCGCAACGTCGGCGAGGGGGTCGTGGGACAGATCGTCGCCGAGCGCGAACGGAACGGGCCGTTCGCCGACTTCCACGACTTCTGTTGCCGGGTCGACCCGTTCGTCCTCAACAAGCGCTCGATCGAGTCGCTCATCAAGGCCGGAGCCTTCGACTCCCTCGGCCACCCGCGCAAAGGGCTCTGCCTGGTCTTCGAGGAGATCATCGACCATGTGCTCGCTCGGCGGCGCGAAGAAGAGCTCGGCATCTCGACCCTGTTCTCGGCGCTCGCCGAGGCGCCGGCAGACAGTCCGGGCGGCCTCGATGAGGCGCGACGTGCGATCCCCGACGTCGAATTCGACAAGTCGGAGAGGCTCGCGGCGGAAAAGGAGATGCTCGGGCTCTACGTGAGCGACCATCCGCTCCTCGGGTTCGAGGCGGCGCTGCGGCTTCGTACGGACGCGACGGTGCGCGAACTGCTCGACAAGGCGACGTCGCCGGAGATCCTCGCCGACCTCTCCAGCTCGTCGGTCGTCGTCGGCGGCGTCCTGACGGGCCTCAACCGGAGGTACACGAGGCGGGGTGAACTGATGGCGACCTTCGTCCTCGAGGACCTCGAGTCGGCGATCGAGGTCTTCGTCTTCCCGAAGACGATGGCAGAGCACGGGATGCGGCTCGAGGATGACGCGATCGTCTGCGTGCGCGGGCGGATTGACGTGAGAGACGACGTGCCGAAGCTCATCGCCTCAGAGATCATGCGCCCCGAACTCACGCCCTCTGGTGAGGCGATCGAGCTCTGTGTGCCCCTTTCGTCGGTCTCGGAGTCGATCGTCGCCAAGCTGAAAGAACTCGTCGTCGAGCACCCCGGTCCGGTACCGGTGCACATCCGCCTCGGCTCGAAGGTGCTGCGCCTCCCGGCGCAGTTCAACGTCGACCCGCGCGGCGGCCTCGTCGGGGCCCTGAAGGAGCTGCTCGGCGCCAACGCGGTGACGGCGTAGGGCCCAGCGGTGCCGTGAGATAAACCGCGAGGACCCAACGCTACGCAGAGGCGGCTCGTCACCTTTTCGAGGCGCGAGCGGGGATGGTCCGTCCGGCGCTCTATAGGAGTCGTCTAGCCCGCCGGTCGCCAGCCCGACGGCGGCGAAGGCGACCGACGCGAGGGCTCCCTTGTGCGCCGCGGCCGCGCCTTTGGCGTACCAAACCCGGCCGCGTCAGCCGGTCGGCGGGCCTCGACCGGGGCGGCGGCCACGCTCCGTGTTGGCCAGCAGCGAGGCGGCTCGGGGCACACGCTCACTTTGCGTGGTCGGTCCATTGTCGGGCGTGGTCAATCTGTGCCAGGAATGATCCCGACTGACCAGGGTCGCGCGTTGCCTGGACTGCGTCCCCACTGCGATGAGGCGGGGAACTTGGCCCTAGATGCGTCTGCATCGGGCGGGTTCCGAGGTGGACGATGTCTGCGTGGTCTGGCGCAACCTGCGCGTAACTCACGGTGAGTGGCGACGCGTAGCGTGGTCGCGGCCAGGGTGGAAACCCGCGGCGAACCCGGATCGTGCCGCGGACCCCTGGGAGTACCTCCTCCTCGCGGTATCGGCCACGGCGTTCTGCCGGGTCGGGCGAGCTGTTCCCAGCCGCGAAGCGGTCCTGGTTTGCCGCGACACCGCGGCAGCGAGGCGCGCCTGTCCCGCCGGGGGCGCCGAGGTCCGCCCGTCCCGGCCAGGCGGCCCGTGCCCCGCGATCAGTTGTCGGCATCACCTCGCCCCGACATCGGGGTCGCCCCGTCTCGGCTTTCTCGACCTCGGGACGGGGGCGCCCGGGGTCTGTGATCGTGGGTCGTCCCGCGGAAGACGCCGCTAAGGGGGAGTTAGTGATGCCGACACGACTTCGTTCTGTCGCAGCTGTTCCGCTTCTTCTTCTCGCCACGGTGCTCGTCGCCGGATTGCTCGACCTCGTCGGGGCCGGCCCTGCCGGAGCCGTCGAGGGGCCCAGCGTGACCGCGACCGCGGTGTCGAGCATCACGCTCACGGCCGCGACCCTGAACGGATCCGTGAACCCGAACGGGGTGTCGACGAGTTGCTATTTCGTGTACGAGCCGGTGTCCGGCCTCCCGAGCGTGACAACGCCGCCCACACCGGTCGGCTCGGGAACCTCGCCGGTCGCCGTGTCGGCGGACGCCTACGGTCTGTTGCCGAACGCGACCTACTGGGTCTGGCTCTACGCGACCAACGCCGACGGGGTCACCGTGCGGAGCGACAACGTGACCTTTATGGCGTCGGCCATGTCGCCGACGTCCCCGGCGACCGCGCCGAGTGTGACGGGTGACGCGGCGACGGACGTCGTCCCGACGGCGGCAACACTGCACGGCACGGTGAACCCGATCGGGGTCGCGACCACCTACACCTTCTACTACGGCCTGTCCGAAGTGGACACGCCGTGGGATACGGGATTCGCCTCCGCCGGTACCGGCAGCTCGCCCGTCGTCGTTTCGGCGGACGTGACGGGTCTCAAGCCGGACACGACCTACTACGTCTTCCTCTTCGCGCGCGACACCACCGACACCAGCCGGTACGCCTGGAGTCCCACCGAGAGCTTCACGACGCTCGCTGCCACTGCAACGGCGGCGAGCCCGGCGGCTGGACCGAAGGCGAAGACGACCGCGAAGGCAAAGAGGGCTGCGTCGCGACGGAGCATGGAGGCGAGGATTGTCATTGACTCGATGACAGTCGTCCTCACCAAGTCTCGGGCGGCCACCGCGCCGGTGAAGCTCAGTTGTGTCGGCGCCGCGTGTTCGGGATCGGTGCAGTTGGAGAAGACGGCGGGCAAGGGTCGGTTGCTCGCGGGCGCCGCCTACAAGATTGCCAAGGGCAGGACCGCGACCGTCTTCCTCCGGCTCACGCCGGCGGGACGGGCGGTCCTTGTCCGTGTGGCACGCAACCCGCTCCGGGAGCTGTTGGTCGCGACGGCGGGCGGCGGCAAGAGGGCCGAGAAGAGCCGACGTTTAGTGAGGGTCAGATCCGAGCGCCGCAGTCCTCTCCGGTCGGCGGTGAAGCGAGCGCCTTACACCCGCTAGGCGGACTCGGCGAAGCCCGCTGTTTCCGCTTGGCTTGGCTGACCTGCGGAACCCCCAGGCGAAGGCAAACTCCCGGCAGGTAGTTGCGATGGCCGTCAGGTAGCTCGCGCCTCACCCCCAGGCGACCGTCTCCGCACTGCCGCCGACTTCGGAAGAATCGGCAACCTGGCGCTCTGCAGGGGGCTGCCGCCTTCCGGTTAGCGATCGGTCGGCCGCTAAGCAGGGTTGGCACTTCCTCGGGTGAGAGATCGCAAGCGTGGCGTGCCCCGTAGCAACGGACGTTTTCCCGCGACCGTCTGGGCTGTGCTGTCCTCGGGCCCGGGCGCCCCAGGAACGCTTCGTTGGGCGCGCGACGTGACGGATCTGGACGGGTGCGCTCACCGTCCGGCGAGAAAGCGACTGGCGGCGGCGAACCGGCTCGTCGTCGGTCGCTTTCCGGCGGGGATCGACACCCCGTGGCGTTCCCTCCCACAGTTCCCGTAGACTGGAGTTGTCCCCATCGCCGCGAGCAGGCGTTTCGCCTGGTCGTTGGAAGCCAGATGGCGGGTCGCTCGGATGACTCGGCACGTGGCAGGGCAGTTGAGCAGTGAGAGGCTTGCAAGCGTGATGGACGTCGCCACGAAAGACTGCACAGCGCTTTCTGACGCGGAGCTCGGTGAGTTCGCGGACCTGTGTGCGGAGAACGGGAACGGCTACGAGGTCGGCTTCCTCTCCAAACAGCGCGAGGAGTGGGTCCTCGTCACCCACGCCCGCGAGCAGGACAAGCTGCGCGGCTTCGCCTTCTCGACGCTTGAACGCATCGGTGGGACGCCGAGCCTTCTCGTCGGCATCGCTGCGTTCACCCGCACGAACGCGGCCGAGCAGGCGCTGAAGTCGATTATGCGCGACCTGTTCCGCCGGGCGGTGCTCGCCTTCCCTGACGAGGACGTGCTCGTCGGGACGCGGATGGCGAACGCGGCTTCGTTCCGCGGCTACGGCGGGCTTGCCGATGTCGTGCCGCGTCCCGGCCACAAGCCCTCGGGCGAAGAGCGCGCCTGGGGTCGGCGGCTCGCCAAGCGGTTCGGCGTCGACGGGCGGCTCGACGACCGCGTCTTTCTCGTGAAGGGCGACGCAAACCCGACGGGGATGCTCGACTACGCGCCCCGCCGGCCGCCCGCGCTGGCCGCGAAGTTGGCCGAGTTGTTCATGCCGCTCGACAGTTCACGGCGAGACACCCTCGTCGCGTTCGGCTGGGCGATGGCCGAAGACCTCGCTGCCGGTTCCCTCCCAAAGTAACTTCCGCAGCCGGCGCGCCCAGCGCTGAGGCACCCTGCGGGGCAGCACGGCAAGGACCAGTTTGGAGGCGTGACCCTTACGCAGGGCCGCGAGCCCGCAGACGAGGTAGCTCGGACGGAAACCGAGCATCTCGACGAGTTCGCCGCGTCGCAGGGGGTGCTCCGCCGCGAAGGCCGCCCGGCGCGCGAGCGGGTCGCCGACGAGCACCGATTGGGTGATCCCGGACCACGAGACTGTCGCGATGACCTCGCCGTCGGGGCGCACCGAGAGTTCGAGGGCGCGCGGCGAGGTCCCGATGACGACGACCGACTGGGCCGTCCCGTCGAGGTCGATGTAGGCGATCGACGGGCCCCAGGTCGACAGCAGCGAGGCGCCGCGGCGTTCGGGCGATGCCAGCTGGTCGAGCAGCCGCCGGGCCGGACGGCGGCGGGCGCGTCCGAGCAGAGTCGGCGGGCCTAGCGCGACGATCGCCTCGGGCCGGGCGGGGTCCGTCGGCTCCCCGTCGTCGGCGAGCGTCAGGGCGACGACGTCGAAGCGTGCGGCGAGACGCAGGGTGCCGTCCGGCGTCCGCACCCGCTGGAGGGCGCGTCCACGCTCGGGGCGGGACCGCAACAGCGCCCCCGAGGCGAGGTCGACGCCGACCCACTCCTCGGGACCCGGCGAGAGCACGAGACAGGTGAGCTCGGTGCCAGGCACGACGGCCGGTTGGCTGCCGACGCGGACGCGACGCGGGAAGCGGATGCGGCGGTGCACCGGGGGCGTCGTGATCGAGGTCACGTTGAGATCATGGCCTTCGCGTCGTTGACGGCGCGCGCGATGGCGCCGGAGATCTCAGCGGGGTCGGTCAGCGGCGCGAGGCATGCCCCGCGCCGGCAGACGTAGGCGCCCTCGAGCGCGCGGCCGACGGTGAGCGGGCTTGGCGGCGCTGGGCCCCAGACGAGGACGCGCTCGGGGACGTAGCCCGTCGAGGCCGTCGCGACGAGGTCCGGGCGGTCGCCGACGACGACGACCTCGACGGCGCCGAGTTCGATAAAGACGGCCGCCTCGACGAGGTGCGCGAACGCGAGCGGGGAGTTCGTCAGCGCCGAACCCGCCGTGGCGACGCAGGTCGCGGCCCGGGAGTCGCATGTCCGGTCGCCGGTGATCGCGGCAAGCCTGGCGAGCGCGAGCGCGGCGACGGAGCCCGCGGCGGGCGTGGCGCCGTCGTGGGTCTCGCGGGGGCGCACGACGAGTGCCTCGGCGTCGCTCCCCGTCGTGTACCAGCCGCCGTCCTCGGCGGAGAACAGCCGGATGAGCCCGTGCGCCGTGGCGAGCGCCTCCTCGGTGTAGCGGCCGACTCCCGTGAGCTCCCCGAGCCGGGTGAGACAATCGACGAGCCAGGCGTAGTCGGCGGCGACCGCAAGGTGGGCGGCGCGTCCGGACTGCCAGACGCGCAGCCACCTCCCGTCCGGCCGGCGCAGCTGGGAGCAAAGGAATTCGGCGAGCTCGATCGCGGCGGCGCGCCAGGCGGCGTTCCCCGTCGCCGCCGCGGCCTCGGCGAGCACCGAGCAGGTCATCGCATTCCACTCGGTGAGCACCTTGTCGTCGAGCGCCGGGTGGGCCCGCGCCTCCCGGGCGCGATGGAGATCGGCGCGGCAGGTCTCGACCTCCGCCGGCCGGACGATCTCGTCGCGCACCGGACGGGAGAGGACGCTCCGGCCAGCGGCGAAGTTGCCTTCGTCGGTGACGCCGAACCACTCGGCGGCGACCCGGCCACGTTCGGCGCCGAGGACCGCCGTCAGCTCCTCGGGCGTCCACAGGTAGAAGCGGCCCTCCTCCCCCTCGGAGTCGGCGTCCTCGGACGACCGGATGCCGCCCGCAGGCTCGCGCAGGACACGGAGCACGTAGCCGAGGGTTTCCTCGAGCACCTGGCGCCAGCGGACGTCGCCGGTGATCTGCCAGGCGTGGAGGTAGCAGCGGGCGAGCGCGGCCTGGTCGCAGGCCATCTTCTCGAAGTGCGGCACGAGCCAGCGGCGATCGACCGAGTAGCGAGCGAATCCGCCGCCGAGCTGGTCGTAGATGCCGCCCGACGCCATCGCCTCGAGGGTCGCCGTCGCCATCTCGAGGGCGCCCGGCCGCCCGAGTTCATGGGCGCGCAGCAGAAGCTCGAGCATCGGGGTCTGGGGGAACTTCGGCGCCCGTCCGACGCCGCCGTACTCGTCGTCGAAGCTCGCCGCGAAGCGCTCGAGCGCGAGATCCACGAGTTCGCCAGCCCGCGGCAGGCCTGGGTCCGGTGCCGTCGGCCCGAGCCCGCTGGCGACCGCGGCGGTGAGCTCGTCGGCCTGCCGCTCGATCTCGTCGCGCCGCTGCGCCCAGGCGGCAAGGACCGCCTCGAGCAGGTCGCCGAAGGCGGGCAGTCCGTGGGCGGGGCGCGCCGGGAAGTAGGTGCCGCCGAAGAACGGGCGGCCCTCGGGGGTGGCGAAGACCGTGAGGGGCCACCCCGCCTGGCCGTGCAACGCCTGGACGGCCTCGAGGTAGACGGCGTCGAGGTCGGGTCGCTCCTCCCGGTCGACCTTGACGGGAACGAAACCGCCGTTGACCAGCCGGGCGATCGCCTCGTCCTCGAAGGACTCGTGGGCCATGACGTGGCACCAGTGGCAGGCCGAGTAGCCGATCGAGATGAGGACGGGCCGGTCGAGCTGGCGGGCACGGGCGAAGGCGGCTTCGCCCCAGGGGTACCAGTCGACCGGGTTGTCCCGGTGCTGGCGCAGGTACGGGCTGAGCTCGTCGGCGAGGTGGTTCATCGGCCGGTTCCGCCGGCGGTGATGGCGCCTCTCGCCGCGTCGCGCCGGACCTTGCCGGCTGCCGTGCGGGGCAGGGCCTCGACGATGAAGAGCTTCCTCGGCGCGGCGACCGCTCCGAGCTCGCCGCGCACGAGCTGTCGCAGCTCGGCGAGGGTCGGAGGCGTGGCGTGGCCCGTCTCGACGACGGGGGCGCCGCCTTCGCCCCATGCGGGGTCCGGAACGCCGACGTCGGCGTCGGCGACGCCGGGGTGGGTGCGCGCTACGGCTTCGACCGGGGTGGGCCAGACCGACTTGACCTTGGTGCCGATCACGTCGGACATGCGCCCGCAGAAGCAGCGCTTGCCTCGCGGTGAGACCGCCCCGGCGTCGTGGGCGCAACACAGCGCCGCCACGAATCCCTCGTCGCCGGCCATGTCCAGGGGGACGAGCCGACGCACTCACGGTAGCCTAACGGCCTCATGACGACTGCTGAGCTGGGCCTGCCCGCTTCGAAGGCGAGCGGCGACTGCGAGGAGATCGCCGCCGAGGACGGTCTTGCCGGTATCCGGCAGCTCGCCCGGGACGCGACGATCCTTTATCACATGGACAAGGAGGCGCAGGCAGGGCGCGACGCTTTCGTCGAGCAGCGGCCACCCGACTTCCGTCGCTTGCCCCGTCGGCCGTGAGGGCTCGGCGATCCTGGGGGGAATGAGGCCACCGTTGGCGGGTGCAGTTGAGTGGCTCAGGGCGGCCCGACCGCGCACCCTTCCCGCCGCGGTCGCTCCCGTCGCCGTCGGCGTCGCCGTAGCGCGCTCGACCGGCCACGTCGTCGCCTGGCATGCCGCGCTCGCGCTCGTCGTCTCGCTGGCGATGCAGGTCGGAGCCAACCTGGCGAACGACTACTCGGACGGCGTGCGCGGCACGGACGCTGAGCGGGTGGGTCCGATTCGCCTCGTCGCCTCGGGGCTCGCGAGCCCCGGGGCGGTCCGTCTCGCCGCCGTCGCGACGTTCGCCGTCGGGGCGGTCGCCGGCCTCGTCCTCGCAATCGCGGTGTCGCCGTGGCTGGTCGCGGTCGGCGCGGCGGCGATCGCGGCCGCCTGGTTCTATACCGGTGGTCCCCGCCCATACGGCTACGCCGGATACGGCGAGGTCTCGGTCTTCGTGTTCTTCGGCCTCGTCGCGGTCGTCGGGACGACCTACGTCACGTCGGGCGAGCTGCCGGCGATCGCCTACCTGGCCTCGGTTCCTGTGGGCCTGCTGGCCGTCGCGCTGCTCGTGTCGGACCACCTGCGCGACATCGGCACCGACGCACGATCCGGCAAACGGACGCTCGTCGTTCGCCTCGGCGACCACCGGGCGCGCCTTTTGTACGTCGCCGTCGTCGTCGTGGCGCTCGTCTCGTCGGCCGGGGTCGCGCCGTGGCGGACCTTCGCCCTTCTCGGACTTGTCGCCGCGCCGATCGCGGCGCGACCGGTGCGGC
>JBEKLG010000039.1:0-14740 GCA_050010315.1 Acidimicrobiales bacterium | reverse complement strand
GTCTCGGACTGGCCCTGACCTGCACTTTCTTTGGTGGCGAGGGCAGGATTTGAACCTACAACCTTCGGGTTATGAGCCCGACGAGCTACCAGACTGCTCCACCCCGCGTCGCTCTAACTTGGTAACTCTACCATCGCCCTATGCGGTAGCGACCGGGCACGGCAGCTGCCGTCCGCGGTTCCGCCGGCAGCCTGTCCGGACGAGCGGATTGGACTATGTTGCCCGGACCCAACGGAGAGACGTTGCTTACGCCGTCGAAGACGGAATCGCGAGCGCATGGGCCTTGCTGTGCGGCAACGTCGTCGTCGTGGTCGTCGTCGCGTTCGCGATCGAGTTCGCTTCACCAAGGTACTTGCCGGCCGTCGTGACATCCTGCTGGTAGGCGCCCAGGTCGCCGTGCGCCAGCGCGGCCTGGGCCGCTCGATAAGCGGCCACTGCCTGGGCGAGGTCGCGCCGCGCCACTACGGGTACGGAGTTCTTCGAACCCGATCCTTGCCCCTGTCCTCCGCTGCCTGCCGGCGCTGCGCCGAAGACGTCCGAGAGGGTTCCGCCAAGTGTCGGTTCCATCGCGACGTCCTTGCCGTAGACGACGACGACGTCGATGAGCTGTGGGAAGGGAGTCTGTGACGACGACACGTAAAGCGGCCGGACGTAGATAAGCGAGTCGGCGATCGGCAGCACCTGCACGGTTCCCAGCGACACCGTCGACCCCCGGCTGTCGAGGAGGGTGATCGCCTTCGAGATCGTCGGGTCGGCGTTGATGTCGGCATTGGCGAGCGCCGGACCGTGGATCGACTCACCCGGCGCGACGAAGGCGTCGAGCTTGCCGTAGCCGTTGGCGTTCGAATCGGCGACGAGAAGCGCCCGCAGCGTCTGGAGGTTGTCGTTCGTCGAATAGGGCACGAGCGGCTCGAGGGCGTCGAAGGTGAGCGAACTATCGCCGGGGAGCTGGAGGAGCTCGTAGACCGGTGTGAAGCGCGCTACCTTGCCGTTGGCGGCGAGCGTGAGCGCGCTCGAGGGCGAACCAGTGGTCGAGTTCGAGGTCTGCGAAAGGTCCCAGGCGTCCGACAGGCTGTAGAAGCCGGAAGGCGACATGATGTGGTAGCGGCCGTACATGTCGGCCTGGACCATGAGCAGGTCCTGCGGGTAGCGCAGGTGGGCGAGCAGAACCGGGTTCATCTCCCGCAGCGGTCGGAACAGCCCGGAGAAGGCGTGCTCGTACGCCCGGATCAAAGGATCCGTCGGCGCGATCACGTAGAAGGACATCTTGCCGGTGTAGGCGTTGACGACGACCTTGACGGCGTCGCGGACGTAGTTGTAGGCGCCGACGAGCCCGCTTCCGCCGGGAAGCTCGCCCGTCAGCGCCGGCTGGCCGTAGGGGTAGTAGGCGCTCGTCGTGTAGGCGTCGACGACCCAGTCGATCTCGCCATCGACGACGACCGGATACGGGTGCGAGTCGACCTGGAGGAACGGCAGCGCCTTTTCGACGCGGGTCTCGATGTCGGGAAGGTAGACGAGCCGCGATCGCCCCGTGACGAGGTTGGAGATCAACAGGTTGAGATCGCGCAGGTGAATGGTAAAGGCGAGTCGGTTGAGAATGCCGCCGATCGGGATCCCGCCACAACCTTGGCAGTGGCCTTCGACGTTCGACCCGTTGGCCGCCTGGTACTGCACCTCGGCCTGTTTCGTGTCGACGACCACGTACTCGCCGTCGCCCGGCGCGTAGTAGACGGCAGGACGGCCGAGGGAAAGCGCCGGCGACGACGAGCTCGTCGGGATGCTGCCGACGAGGAAGTCCGGGAAATGGCTCGGGTTGGCGACGTTACCCGCGGCGGCGACGAAACCGTAACCGTGGGTGTACTGCAGATGGGTGTTCACCCAGCTCTGTTGGGCGAGCCCGCCGGGGTTGAGCGAGCGCACGCCGACGACCACCGGTGTCAGCTTCCCGTCGATTTCGTAGCGGTCCACGGCGAGCGTGTTCAGCTGGTAGTAGCTCTTGATCGTCTGCAGCCTCTGGAAGGTCGCCTGGGCGACCGACGGGTCCCACAACAGCACGTCAGAAAGCGTCTTTTGGTACTGCGTCAGCACCGCCGGCGTGAGGTCCTCGTGCGCCGGGAACGTGTGCCGGTCCACGTTCTCGACCCCCATCGCGTAGCGGGTCGCGGCGATGTTGTCCTTGATGTACGGCAACTCGAGCGTGCTCTGCGCAGGCGTCACGCGCAGCACCTGGAAGATCGCCGGATAGATGACGCCGACGACGAGGGCGAGAAACACCCACAGTCCGAAGGTGATCGCCGGCAGTGCCAACGAGCGCTGGTAGATGTTCACGCTGAAGGCGACGAACGCCACGAGCGAGACGACGGCGAGGAGCGTCAGTGCCGCCAGCCGGACGTGGACATCGGTATACGAGGCCCCGTGAACGACCCCCGTCGAAGACAGGTCGAGACCATAGCGGTCGACGTAGTAGTAGGCCCAGGCTCTCTCGAGCACGAGGAGGGCGAGGATCAGCGAGAGGTGGGCGATCGCCCTCGGCTCGACACGCGCCCCGCGGCGGAACTGGATCGCGCCGGAAAGGAAGTAGGCGATCGCCGTAACGACGAGCGTGACGATGAGCGCGGTGAAGATCCAGTCGACGAGGAAGGAGAGGAACGGGAGCCGGAAGACGAAGAAGCTCACGTCGCGGTGGAAGATCGGGTCGAGTCGCCCGAAGGCCAACGCGTTCTCGAAAAGAATCCAGTGCTGCCACTGTCCCGACGCTCCCGTCCCGAGCAGTAGCGCGATGAGAAAAGAGACCACACTGCGCACGACGAGGGCGTGGGGACCGACCGTCGCTTGGTAGCGGCGGACGAGTTCGTTGTCCGAGGCGAGGAACGCCGCTCGCGGGGCGACGGTGTCGACGACGAACAACGAAACCCACAGAAGCGCCCAGGCGATGACGATGAACACCATCGCGAGCACGACCTTCGTCACCGTGACCTGGGTCCAGACGCTGCCGAGGCCGTTCCAGTGGAACCAGAGGAAGTTGGCGTAGAAACCGGCCAAGCCCTGCACGACGAGCACCAGTGCGACCAGGCCGACGACGACAGCGATGAAGACGACGTTGCGGCGCCGCGCCTGCGGTCGCATTCGCTGGTCCGGCTGGATCCTCACGATCGGCTACGTCCCCGCCGGCACGAGGACACAGCGACAGCCGCCGTGGGCTGGGGGATGCGGCTGGCCGGTCGGGAACGTCGCGCCCGCCTCCAGCAGCCCGGCGAGCTCGTTGTCGTCGCAGTCCGAGCACCGGTTCGCGCCGTCGCCGACGACCCAAGAGACCGGCACGCTCTCACTTCGGGCGATGCCGAGGGTTCCAAGGGTGAAGGCGCGCGTCGCGTGGTCGCCCGCGGTCTCCTCGATGCGCTCGGATTTCCAATCACGGAAGGCGGCACCGACGGCGCGCTGGAGCGATTCGGCCTCGCCGTCGCCGCCGCGGAAGCTCTCGACGAGCCGGTTCGTGATCGAGGTCGCGATCTCCGTGCCGAGGCTTTCCGCGACCGTCTCGGTGTCGGTGCGGCAGGCGGCGGCATCGGCCGCGCCGGCGGCTCGACCGATCGAGCTCAACTGCTCCCGGGCGAATTCCGCCCCCTGCTCCCAGATCGCCGACAGCGCCGGGCTCGCCGCCTGGACGAAGCGCTGCACCGCGCCGCCGAGTGAGGCGAGCGTCGACGGTTCCGTGCCCCGGGGGGCTTCGCGCAGGGAATGCAAAAGATCGTTCTGCTCGACGCGCAGCGCCCGCTTCAAGACGTGGACGAGTTCGCCGAGCGGCCGTTCGATCAGCTCGTCGCGCCGGCGCAGGACCGATTCCCGCCCGACGCTGATGTCGCCGACTCTCAGTCCCGCGGGGACCGGAGCTTCCTCGGCCGTGGGCTGCGCCGCCTCCCCGCCAGCGGCCGGCGCGGCCGCGGCGGGCTCGAGGGCCCCGACTCCGTCAGCGGCCGGCGCCGACGCGGCCTCCGGCGACGGCGCCACAGACGACTCGCGGATCCGGGCGAACAGAACGTCGACGATCGCCGACCCCGAGGCATCGCCGGCAACCGCCGCTTCGTCGACGGCGTCGCCCGGCGGCTCGTCGGAGGGGTTCGGCACGGCGGCATCGCCGCGCGCCGCGAGCTCGTCGCCGCCACGGTCGCCCGGCGCGACCTCGGCCATTTCGGCGACATCGGCCCCGCTCGCCTCCGGTTCCGCCCCGAGCTCCGTCGCGCGCCGGGCGACCTCGACGGCGACGCGGGCGTCCTCGTCGGAACCGTCGAGCCTTGCCCGGACGGCGGCGCTCGTGTCCGAGACGTGGGCGACCGCCGAGGACAGCTCGTCCTTGCCGGCCCGCAGCTGTTCGATCTGCGAGTAGTACGCCCGCCGCCGCTCGGCGAGGTCCGAAAGGATGCGCCGACGAACCTCGCGGGATTCGTCGATCATCGCCCGGCAGTCCTCTTTCGCGGCCTCGATCGTCGCCGCCGCCGCGCCGCGCGCTTCGTTGACCATCGCCGTCGCTTCGATCTCGGCACGGCGCCGCAGCTCGTGGCCCGCCACCTCGGCCTCGGAGATGATCGCCGCGGCACGGGCCTCTGCCTTCGAGACCACCTCGTTCGCCGCGGAGTGGGCGACGTGGAGAACCCTCCCCGTCTCGGAGCCGAGCGCAGCCGAGATCGTCTCCTCGTCGAGCTCCGGCTCGGCGGCGCGCCGCTCGGCCTCGGCGAGCCGTTCGACAAGCTCGCGTTGTCTCGACCTCGAGGTCCGCACGACCTGGGCCACGTCGACCAAGAAGCGGTGGACCGCCTCGGGGTCGTATCCCCGCCACGACACCGGGAACTCCCGGCCCGAGATCGCCTCCGGGTCGAGGTTCGGATGCGACGAAATCGGGAACGGTCGAGGATCGGGCACGTCGTGCAGCCTATGACCTCACCGGCCGAAAGTCGCCGGCACGAGCTTCCCGCCCAGGCGTTCGAGGGCGGCGACCGCCTGGCCGATCGAGGCGACGGCAACGACCCGGAGCTTGCCCCCGGCGTTTGCCCGGGCAGTCGCGGCGTTCTGGGGCGGAACGAGGAAGACCGTCGCGCCGGCGGCGCGGACGGCGACCGTCTTCTGGGCGACGCCGCCGATCACCCCGACCAACCCGTCGTTCGACATCGTCCCCGTCGCGGCAACCCGCAGTCCCCCGGTCAGGTCACCGCGGTCGAGCTTGTCGATCAGACCGAGCGTGAACGAAAGCCCTGCCGACGAGCCGACGATGCCGTCGGCGTTGATCGCAACCGGGAAAGGCAGGTTCACGTCGCTGTAGAGCTGTTCGGGATAAAAGGGCAGACAGCTCGCCACACGTCCCTCGCGACGCACGATCCGGCCGCCGCGGCGCGAGCCCAAAGGGACGCAGGTGAAGGTCACCGGCCGCCCGGAAGCCGTGAGCTCGTCGACGACGACCGACCGGTGGTAGAGCCGCTTCGATCCGAAGCGGTGGAAGCTGAGAAGGATCGAACGACCCGGCGGGGTCGCGCCCACCGCGGCTACGAGCGCGTGGAGGGCGACGGCGCCGGTCGACCCGGCCGCGGTGATGACGTCGCCGACGGGAATCGTCGAGGCGGGCGACGCATCGGGCTGGAGCGCGAAGACGGCGACGCCGGTCGGTACCGCCCGCGGGTGGTAGCCGAGCTCGCGCAAAGCGACGAGCGTCGCGGCCTGGCGCGCCGTCGCCATCTCGATGATGCCATCCTCGGCATAGGCCGAAGAGCTCGAACCCCCGGTGAGATCGGCGGTCGACACGATCTGCGCGTTCCTGTCAAAGCGGTAGTAGAGGTAGCCGAGCGCCGTCAGCTGGACGAGCTGGACGTCGGTGAGGACCACGCTGCCGCGGTGGGCGTACGACGCCCCGCGGGGCACCGAGATGAGCTGGCCGACGTTAAGCGCCGTGCCCGGCGTGATCGCGTAGTACCCCACCTCCCAGCGGCCGGCGAGGACGGCGGCGACGAGTGCCGCCGCGACGACGCCGCCCGCGATCCGCCGCCCGATCCTCCCCCGCCGGCCCGGCTGAGACGCCCTGCCGCGCACTGCTTCCCGGGAGACGCGGCGCGGACTACCCCAGTCGTCTTGGTTCGCCATTGCGCCGCTCAGGTCACTCCCCACCCCCCGTAGCCTGCCACTAGCGCACGTGATCGAAGACGCGACCGGCCGGCGAGCCTCGATGGTCGCGGCCCGGCCTTGGCTCAGCGGATCCGGGCGACGGTGGCGGCGTAGGAGAGCCCGTCGGGCAGTTCGAGGCAACGCGCCGCGCCGAGTACCGCGCAACGCCCGGCCTCGGCAGCGACGTGGATCGGCACCCCGGTCACCTTGGCGAGGCGCCGGTCGAACCCGTCCAGGTGCCCGAGGCCGCCGGCCAACAGAAGCCCCGAGCCGATGAGGTCGTTGACGAGCTCGGGGGGCGCCTGGGTGATGCCGGCCAGCACCGCCTCGAGCATCGGGGCGACGAGCGGATCGAGGATCGCCTTCACCTCGGCGGCCGTGATAAGAGCGCGCTTCGGCCTCCCCGAATCGGCGTCGCGCCCGACGACCTCGAACTCCGCCTCGGGCGGACGTGGTGCCACCGTCCCAACGGCGACGCGGGCCGCCTGGACCGCTGCTCGGTCGACGAGGATGTCCCGCTGGCGCACGAGGTAGGTCCGCACGGCCTCGTCGAGGTCGTCGCCGCCACGGGCGCACGACGAGGAGACGACGATCCCGCCGAGGGCGAACACCGCGACATCGGTCGTCCCCGCGCCAACGTCAGCGACCATCGACCCGGTCGGTTCGTCGATCGCGATTCTGGCGCCGATCGCGCAGGCCGTCGGATGGGCGATGAACAGCACGTCTTTCGCTCCCGCTTTCCGCACCGCCCGGTCGAGCGCGCGGTTCTGCACCCGGGTCGCCCCGATGTGGGTGCACACGAGGACGCGGGGGTGCGACAGCCGCGAGGCTCCCGCCCGGCGCAGGGCCTCGGCGAGTACCTCCTCCACGAGGCCGAGGTCGACAAGCTGGCCGTTGCGCACCGGGAACCGGACCGCGACCCGGCCGGCGGCGCGCGCCCCGAGACCGAGCACCTCGGACCCGAAGGCGACGAGCCGACCGCTGTCCTTGTCGACGGCCGCGACCGTCGGTTCATCGACAAGGAGCGCTCCACTCGCGTCGGCGATCCGTGTCGAACCGGTTCCGAAATCGAGCGCGAATTCCGCGCTCAACGTGACGTTCCGATCCTCACTTCGTCCCATCGTAGGAGGGGCGGAAGCGCCCGAGCGTCGCAGCGAACGGTGACCCCGCGCCCCGGGACGGTGGCTCGCCCCCGTCATCGACGGAGGCGCGCCACGGCCCTGCCGATCGCCTCGTTGCCCGAAAGACAAGCGGCACTCGGACGTCGATCGCCCAGCGTCCCGTCGGAGACGACCGCCCGCAGCGTCCGAGCGTGTGGCGGCTCGTCTCCTCGCTGCGAGGAGTGAGCACTCCTCCCTCGTCCGGGCAGGCCACCGACGTCCCTTGGCGGCGCCGGGCAATTAGCCTGCGGGGTCGTGACCGTCACTCCCGGCGATTTCGGCGAGAGTTTCGACGAGGACCCCCACCCGCCGCTCCTGCCCCCCGAGGACCGCCTCTGGCGCCACCCGTCCGAACTCGGCGCATCCGACAGCACGCTGCCGCTGGACCCGGTCGCCGTCCGGAGACGCTGGCTGTTGAGCCATCCGTCACGGCGGAGCGTGCTCACCGCCGGGCTGGTCGGCGCGCTGCTGGCGACTGGCGTCGTCGCCCTCGGCACGCATCTGGCCGACTCGATGGAAGGCACGAGCCTTTCCCAAATGCAAGGTGCCGGGGAGGCCGGCCAGACAGCCCGCGTCGCAACTGACGCCGGCAGCGGACTCAGCCCCTCCGTCATATCGAGCATCAGCCGGGCGTCGGCGGCGATGGCCTTCGTCGACGCCAGCCGCGGCACGACACGGGTCCGCGTCCTCGGGCTCGTTGTGCGCCCGGACGGGATGATCCTCGTCCCGGCGAGCTCGGTGACCGGCGCGACGACGCTGATCGTCACGCTGGCGAACGGCGACGTCTACGCCGGCGACCTCGTCGGGGTCGATCAGAGAAGCGATCTCGCGGTCGTGCACATCAACGGGGCGTCGGGTCTCGCGACGGTGGCCCTTGCCGCAGATCCGATGTCGCAGGGATCCCTCACCCTCGCCGTGACGACGCCGGGATCGACGGCCTTCTCACTCGGCATGGTGCGCGACCTCGATTCCTCGCCAGTCGTCGGCGGGCACCGGCTCCTCGCAGCGCTCACGACCGACCTGTCCCCGGCCTCAGGGCCACCGGGGAGCCCGCTCCTCGGGTCGACCGGCCTCGTCGAGGGGATCATCACCGGATCGACAAGGTCAGGAGTGGTCGCCACCCCCTCGTGGCTCGCGGCTCCGGTCGCCGTCGAGCTCATGGCCGCGGGCACGGTGACCCATGGCTGGCTCGGTCTCAAGGGTGTTACCGCGACGGGCGACCCGTCCGGTGTGCGCGTCACGTCGATAGCGGCGCACAGCGCCCTGGCAAAGGCCGGCGTCAAGCCGGGAGACGTGATCACCTCGCTCGACCGCCAGCCGCTCACCTCGCTAGGCGAGCTGCAGGCCCGGCTCTACGTGCTCCCGCCCGGGACCCGTGTCAGCCTCGGCATCGTCCACGACGCCGTCTGCTCGGTCCGCTCCGCCGTCCTCGGCGCGACGCCGAGCTCCTAGTCCACCAGCCTCGGCGAAGGGCGCGCGGTCCCCGCCGAGCTGCATCCCCAACGTCTCGGACCGGGCGTAAGCCGCGCCCCCGTCGCATGAACGCCGAGCGCGCTCCTGCCACCTCGCCGCACCGAGCGGCCAGAGGGCGCCGAACGAGAAGTTCCATCCGGGGCCTAGATTCATCGCGTGGAGTCAGGGTCCTCGTCGGACATGGGCGGTTTCCCGCCTGGGCTGCTCGGTGACCTGCTCCGCCTGGTGCGAACTGACGCCCCGCTCCAGTGGGACCTCGCCTTACAGCTCGCCGTTACCGTCGCCGCGGACGGGCAACCGGAGCCGAACGTCGAACCGATCCAGCGGATGAGGACCGAGGAGCTCACCCGCATCGCCGAACTCCAGGTCGGCGACGTCACCGGGATGCCGACGACGGCGAGCGGTCGTCCCATCGCCGTCGTCGCCGCCGGCCCCGCCGAATGGGCGAGACGCAGCCTCGAGTCCTGGCGGCCGCTCATCGAGGAGTTCGCCGCGGCGATCCGCCCGACAACCGGCACGGAAGCGCCCGAGGAGCCTGGCGAGCCCGAGGCCGGACTCAACGTGCTGCTCGAGAAGTGGGTCTCGGCGATCGCCCCGGCGATGATCGCCCTCCAGGTCGGCTCCCTGATCGGCCATCTCGCCCGGCGCACCCTCGGCCAGTACGAGCTCCCCCTGCCGCGCCTGCCGAGCGACGAGATCGTCGTCGTGCTGGCGAATATCGCCGCATTCGCCTCGGAATGGAGCCTCGAGTCCGACGACGTCTCACTGTGGGTTGCCGCCCACGACCTCGCGGCCCACGCCGTGCTCTCCCGACCGCACGTGCGCGCCAGGCTGCAGTCGCTGCTCGTCGCCCACGCGAGGAGCTTCCGGCCCGACCTGGGCGCCCTCGAGCGCCAGCTCGGAGAGGCGTTCGCCAGCGAATCGGCGGACTTTGCGGACCTCGGACGCCTCCTCGGCGATCCCGCGGCGCTCGCCGCGCCAGCGGACACCCCTGAGCTGCGCCGCGTGCGGGCCGAACTCGCCGCCCTCATATCGGCGTTCGCCGGCTACGTCGAATGGGTGACCGACGCCGTCACGACACGGGCGATCGGGGCCCGGCGACCGGTAGCCGAGGCGCTCCGCCGCCGCCGGATCGAACGCTCCGACGACGAGCGCGCCGCCGAGACGCTGTTCGGGCTCCGTCTCGACCAGGATGCGCTTGACCGCGGCGAGGCGTTCGTCCGGGGGGTCGTCGAGCGGGGAGGCGACACCGAGCTCGGGAAACTCTGGACCGCCGCCGACAACCTCCCGACTCCGGCGGAGATCGAAGCCCCCGGACTGTGGATCGCGCGGGTGAACCTGCCGGAAGAGGCCTAGAGGCGGCGGCCCGCCCGATCACTCGGGCGGCGGGGGCTCCTCGGGGAGGCCGAGATCCCACTCGAGCAGGAGGTTCTCACGCTCGGCGTCACGCACGACGCGCTCCCGGTTGCGGCGGAACTGGGGGTCGTGCGGTGGGAGCAGGACGAGACGGGCAAGGGCACGCTCGCGGAACGCCTCGATCACTGAGCGCTCTCCGAACTCGGATTCGATCTCCCAGTGCGGCGCTACAGGACCCAAATAGACGATCCGGACGTGCCCGCGAGGGGGCTCGGGCGCCTCGATCTGCCCGCTCAACGGCGTGGTCATCGGCTCTCCTTCGACCGGCAGAGCTTAGCGACGGGGGACGGGGCAACCTGGCCCGCTCCGAGCCGGCGGGTCCCGCCAGGAAACGAATCTGTGAATACCCTATGAATTCCCGATAATGCGACTGGTTTTGCCGAGACCGGGTGTAGCTTCGTGCCAAAGCCCAGCTAGGCTGGGAAAAAGCACAGAACGGTTGCTGGGGGCCGCCTGGGGGGCGGCGGGGTGATGGCGTGATGGAGCTCGAGTGGATGGCAAGGGGGAAGTGCCGGATGCTCCCGCCCGAGACCTTCTTCCCGAGCGATGGGGTCGGAGTCGACATCGCCCGCCGCATCTGTCAGGACTGCCCGGTGAAGGCCCCCTGTCTCGAGTACGCGATCGCCAACCACATCGACCACGGCGTCTGGGGTGGCACCTCGGAACGTGAACGGCGACGGCTCGTCCGCGGCCGACGCCAGCTCACCGTCTACCAGGCTGACTAGCCGGCGCGGGCCCGGCTGACGGCGCCCCGCGGCGATGCTCGAGTGCGTCGTCAATATCAGCGAGGGTCGCGCTAGCGAGCTCCTCGAGAACTTCGCCCGCCGCGCCGGCCCGGCGCTCCTCGATGTCCACGCCGATTCCTCCCACAACCGCACGGTCTTCACGCTCGCCGGTCCCGGGGTCTTCCGAGCTGCGGAGGATCTCGCCCGTGCCGCCGTGGCCGAGCTCGACATCACCCGCCACGAAGGCGTCCATCCTCGGCTCGGTGTCGTCGACGTCGTGCCGTTCGCCCCGTTGGGCGCAGAGGGCATGCGGCCTGACGGCGACCTCAGCGAGGCAATCGCCGCACGCGACCGCTTCGCCCGCTGGGCCGCCAGTGAGCTCGCGATCCCCTGTTTCCTCTACGGCCCGGAGCGCTCGCTACCCGAGATCCGTCGCCACGCCTTCGCCGCCCTCGCCCCGGATTACGGGCCGCGCCTGCCGCACCCGTCGGCCGGGGCGTGTTGCGTCGGGGCGCGTCCGGCGCTCATCGCCTACAACCTCTGGCTCGCCGACGGCGACCTCGCCGCCGCCCGCGGCGTCGCCGCGCCACTGCGGTCGGCCGAGGTGCGCATCGCCGCCTTCCCTGTCGGCTCGGGGGCCCAGGTGTCCTGCAACTTGATCGCGCCGTGGCACGTCGGGCCGGCCGAGATCTACGACCAGGTCGCCCGGCTGGCACCCATCGAACGGGCGGAGCTCGTCGGGCTCGTTCCCGAGGCCGTCCTCGCCGCGATCCCCGCGGGCCGTTGGCACTCGCTCGACCTCGGCGAGAACTCGACGATCGAAGCGAGGCTTTCCCGCCGCGGGGTCGTTGCGCCGAGCTAGGAAGCGGCGACCTCGCGCTGCTGTGAAAGGCGCGCCCGGCGCACACGGCGGCGTTCGCGCTCGCTCATCCCACCCCAGATGCCGAACTTCTCGCTGTTCGCGATCGCGAACTCGAGGCACTCAGCGCGCACGACGCAACCGCGGCAGACCTCCTTCGCCTCCCGGGTTGACGAGCCCCGCTCGGGGAAGAAGAGCTCCGGGTCGACCCCCATGCAGTTCGCCCGCGCCTGCCACGCCCGTGGACCTTGATTGATGAGCGCTTGGATGTCCACCGACACCCCCTTAGCGTTCGCCACTCGAAGAGAGTCGCAACCGTGAAATTACACGGTCGTATTATGATGACGCCCAGCTCAGCGCAATGCAAGGGGGAACCTGCCTGAATTCGCGCTCCGGTCCTCCCGCCCTCGGGGGTGCCGGCGAGCCTCGCCCGCCGGAACCGCGCGTGGAAGGATGAGCGGGTCGCCGCACCCGTCCGTCCCGGTTCGCCGCGACCCGGGAAGGCATCTTTGGCGGCCGGCGACACGGCAAAGAGCGGGGAGCACGTGACCGTCATCGAGGAGGCGAACCGAGCGCCGGAGCCGACACCCGTGCGGCTCGGCGGCGTGCGGGCCGGTCCCCCGCGCTCGGTCGTGCTGCGCCGGGATCGCTGGCGACTGCAGCCGGCTGCGACGGCAGCCGGGCTCCTCGCCTTCGTCGCCTATGCGACCTGGGCTGCTTTCCGCAACGGCGACTACTACGCCGGCGGCGTCGGGCGCGACTACCTCTCGCCGTTCTACTCGCCGTGCCTGACGCACAACTGCCGCGGCTACGTCTGGGGACCGATCACGGGATCCTGGTGGGAGGTCTCCCCAGCGCTGCTGATCCTCATCTTCCCGCTCGGGTTCCGGCTCACCTGTTACTACTACCGCAAGGCCTACTACCGCTCATTCTGGCTCTCGCCACCGGCCTGCGCGATCGCCGATGCCGGTTCGACGCGACCAGGGGGGCTGCGGGGGCGCTACACCGGCGAGACGCGCTTCCCATTGCTTGCGCAGAACCTCCACCGCTACTTCTTCTACGTCGCCGTCGCCTTCGCCGGGATCCTCACCTGGGACGCGGCCAGCGCCTTCCGCTTCCCCGGCGGTTTGGGCGTCGCCGTCGGAACGCTCGTGCTCGCTTTGAACGCCGTGCTCATCTGGGCGTACACACTCGGCTGCCACGCCTGCCGCCACCTCTGCGGCGGCGGCCTGCGGGCCCTGTCGAAAGCGCCTCTCAGGCGATGGTTCTGGACGAAGGTCTCGGGGAGGCTGAACCCCCACCATCAGCTCTTCGCCTGGCTGTCGCTCGCCTGGATCGCCTTCGCCGACTTTTACATCTGGCTCGTCGCGAGCGGCGTGATCCATGACCCAAGGATCATCTGATGCCTGACCGCGAGACCAACGCCGTCGACGTGCTCGTGATCGGCGCCGGTGGCGCAGGCCTGCGCGCCGCCATCGAGGCCGCGGCGGCGGGCGCCACCACGGCGGTCGTGTGCAAGTCGCTCTTCGGCAAGGCGCACACGGTGATGGCCGAAGGCGGGATCGCCGCGGCGCTCGGCAACGTCTGGCCGGAGGACAACTGGAAGGTGCATTTCCGCGACACGATGCGCGGCGGCAAGATGCTCAACAACTGGCGCATGGCCCAGCTCCACGCCCAGGAATCGCCCGAGCGCGTCCTCGAGCTCGAGAGCTGGGGGGCGCTTTTCGACCGCACCCCGGACGGCCGGATCCTGCAACGCGACTTCGGCGGCCACCGCTACGCCCGCCTCGCGCACGTCGGCGACCGCACCGGGCTCGAACTCCTCCGCACCCTGCAGAACCGCGCCGTCGCCGCCGGGATCGGTGTCTTCATGGAGTGCAAGATCCTCCGGCTGCTCACCGACGCCTCGGGGGCCGTCTGCGGGGCACTCGGATTGTGGCGCGGCTCGGGCGAATTCGTCGTATTCCAGGCGAAAGCGGTGATCCTCGCCTCGGGCGGCATCGGCAAGATCTGGAAGTTCACGACGAACTCCTGGGAGTCGACCGGTGACGGGCACGCCCTCGCCCTCTGGGCGGGGGCCGAGCTCGTCGACATGGAGTGCGTGCAGTTCCACCCCACCGGGATGATCTGGCCGGCATCGGCCCGAGGGCTGCTCGTCACCGAAGGCGTGCGCGGCGACGGGGGGATCTTGAAGAACCGCGAGGGCGAACGCTTCATGTTCTCCTACATCCCCGAGTACTACGCCAAGGAGACCGCCGACACGGTCGCCGAGGCCGACCGGTGGTACGACGACAAGACCGTCCGCCGGCCGCCGGAGCTCTTGCCGCGGGACGAGGTCGCCCGGGCGATCAACGCCGAGGTGAAAGCCGGTCGCGGTTCTCCGCACGGCGGCGTCTACCTCGACATCGCCTCGCGCCGGCCCCCCGAGTACATCCGTCGGCGCCTGCCCTCGATGTACCAGCAGTTCCGGGAGCTCGCCGACGTCGACATCACGACCCAGGAGATGGAGGTCGGCCCGACCTGCCACTACGCGATGGGGGGTGTGCGCGTCGACGCCGACACGGCGGCGTCGTCGGTTCCGGGTCTTTTCGCCGCCGGTGAGGTCGCCGGCGGGATGCACGGCGCCAACCGCCTCGGCGGCAATTCGCTGTCAGACCTCCTAGTCTTCGGGCGACGGGCGGGTATCGCCGCCGCCGAGTACGCCCGGGGGCTGCCCCGGGCGCCCAAGCCCGATCCCGCCGCCGTGGAGGCGGCCCTTGCCGCCGCGCTCGCCTGCTTCGAGAACGCGAGCGGGGAGAACCCGTACTCGCTCCATCACGAACTCCAGGAGACGATGCAGTCACTCGTCGGCATCATCCGCACGGAATCCGAACTCATAAGCGCGCTCGAACTCCTCGACGAGCTCGATGCCCGCGCCGGCGCCCTCGTCGTCGCCGGGCAGCGCCGCTTCAACCCCGCCT
>JBEKLG010000038.1:0-14789 GCA_050010315.1 Acidimicrobiales bacterium | reverse complement strand
CGTATTCATTGACCATGCCACCGGCGTGGTCATCGGCGAGACGGCCGAAGTCGGTGACGAGGTGACCATCTATCAGGGCGTCACCCTCGGTGGGACGAGCCTCGAGCGGGTGAAGCGTCACCCGACCGTGGGCAACCGGGTCACTATCGGTGCCGGGGCCAAGATCCTCGGGGCGATCACGATCGGCGACGACAGCCGCATCGGCGCCAACGCGGTCGTCGTGAAGTCAGTGCCCCCTAACTCGGTCGTGGTCGGCGTGCCAGGTCAGATCATCGCGCGCAGTCGTCCGCACCGGGCGACTGACCGGCCGGACCTCGAGTCCGCCTTCATGCCGGACCTCCTCGGTGCCAGCCTGCATTCGGTGATAGAGCGCGTCGACGAGCTGGAGATGGCGATAGAGGGACACGCGCACGCTCACGACGTTCGTCCGTCCGAGGCCGGCGTATGGTCCGGAGAAGACTTCTCGATCTGAGATAAGAAGGAGGATCTGTGCCCGAGTTCTCGACTCCACCCGCAGACGAGGTTCTCGACTGCACCGGGTTGGCGTGTCCGCTCCCCGTCTTGAAGACCGCACAGGCGATCAAGAGCCTCGCGGCGGGACAGACGCTCGAGCTGCTTGCCACTGACCCGGGTGTCGAGCCGGACATGCGGGCCTGGTGCAGCCGCACCGGTAACGAACTGCTCGGCATCACCAAGCAAGCTGAGGTCTTCCATGTCTTCATCCGCTGTGTGAAGTGACAGAAGCCGACTATGTGGGCCCACGACTCTGAGACGAAGATCCTCTACGTGCAGACACACGGCGTGGACGACCCGGGGCGCAGCGCGACGCCCTTTTTCCTTGCCGCCTCCGCGGCCGCGATGGAGTTCGAGGTCATGATCTACTTCACGATGTACGGGCCCACCTTGTTGCGCAAGGACGTCGTGGACAAGATCGGTCCGAAGGGGGACCAGGGCCAGCCGTTGCGCCATTTCATAGAGCAGGCAACCGGTCTGGGCGTCCGGCTGCTGATCTGTCAGCCGTCGCTCGAGCTCAACGATCTGGTCCTCGAAGACCTGATCGACGGTGTCGAGGTTATCGGCGGCGCAGCCTTCAATGATCTCGCGGCTTCAGCCGATGCCGTGATCAGTTTCTAGGCCGGCGCGATGAGCGTCACAGCCGTCCCGCAGGCCAAGACGGACGCCGACTACAAAGTCGCCGACGTCGCCGGCTACGCCGAGGTGCCCTACTCGGAGAAGGCAGGGCTGTTCGAGCAAATCAAGGGCGATATTCGCTTTGGCGATTACCTGTACGGCTGCTACGAGTGCGGCATCTGCGTCGGTGTTTGCCCCTCAGCCAAGTTCTACGACTTCAGCCCGCGCCGGATCGCGCAGGCGGCCGCACGTGAGGACGTGGAGCTGATCTACCAGCAGATGCAGGAGGACATCTGGGAGTGCTCCCAGTGCTTCTCCTGCTTGCGCTGCCCGCGCGGCAACAACCCTGGCGGGATCATCACGATCATGCGGGAAGTAGCCGTCCGCAACGGGCTGGCCTCGGCTAAAGAGGCCCTGGTCGGTTACTCCCGGATCATCTACAAGATCATGTCGACCGGTACCCAGGTTTCACCGGACATGCTGAGGCCGGACGCCTTCCCGGACTGGGGACCTGAGACGGCCGACGTGGCGGACAACCTTGATTTGTGGCGCCGCGCCCTGCCGCCCGAGACCATGCACACGACATCCACCGGCTGGTCCGTCGCCGACAGAACGCTGATCGAGCTGTACCTGATCTGGTTCGAGACCGGCGCCCTCGACATGATCGCCCAGGTCGATCCTGGCCTGCACTCGATCCTGGCCGAGCTGATGGAGGATCGTCTCGAGGAAGAAGGCATCGAGCCATGACCATTCCCCTGGGGACCCCGGTCGACGGGCGTCGAGGTGCCGTCCCATCTGCCGGGCCCGTCGTTGACCGGCGGGCGCTCGAGGACCCCCGTGCAGAGCTGCTTGAGCTTGAGCGTCAGGGCGAGTTGATCGTGCAGAGAATCGACAGGGAAGCGATCAGCGTGACTACGAAGTACGGACGCGAGAAGCGGATCCAGAAGGCGCACCTGTGGCACCACAAGTCCTGTGGCCAGTGCGGCCACATCCCGGGCTACTCGACGTCGATCTTCTGGGTGATGCGCAAGCTCGGCTACGACTACTTCGATCCGCACGACCAGACCTCGTGCACGGCCTGGAACTACTACGCGAGCGCGACCTCCAACGTGGCGGCGCAAGCGGCGGTGGCGGTGCGCAACTTCGCCGCCGCGCACGAGACGGGTTACTTCCCGCTGATTCATTGCGGCACCTCCTACGGTCACTACAAGGAAGTGCGCGAGCAGCTGATACGGCACCCGGAGCTGCGAGCGCAGGTTCGCAAGATCATGGCCAAGCTCGGCAAGCCCTTGGTATTGCCCGAAGAGATCGTGCACTATTCGGAGTGGCTCCACGCCCTGCGCCACGAGGTCGCTGCCAAGCAGGTTCGCGACGTGTCGCGCATCGTGGTGACCGTCCATCCGGCCTGCCACTACTACAAGATCGTCTCGGGTGACGCGATCTACGACCCGGACATCTACGGAGGTCAGCGGACAGCCGTCGTCACCGGCCTCGCCGAAGCGCTCGGCGCCGAGGTGCGCAACTACTCGACTTGGTTCGACTGTTGCGGGTTCGGTTTCCGGCACATCTTGGTGCAGAGGGACTTCACCCGTTCCTTTGCCACGCTGCGCAAGATCGAAGTGATGAAGGAAGAGGCCGACCCCGACGTCGTGCTGACTCACGACACGGGGTGTGTCACCACCCTCGACAAGAGCCAGTTCGCGGCGAGAGCGCAGGGACACAACGTCGGGCTCGCGGTAATGAGCGATGCGCAGTTCGCCGCACTGGCGATGGGGGCGCATCCCTACCGCGTGTGCCAGTTGCACTGGCACTCGGCCGACTACAGGCCGCTGCTCGAGAAGATGGGCATCGACTGGGAGAAGGCATGGGCGGAGTTTCAGAGTGATCTACGCCGGCTGGAGAGCGGCGAGAAGCGTTACCTCGACTGGGATGATGCCGATGGCGCGCACGACGAAGATGGGCCCCAGGTTGCTCCTGCCGGGCACGAACACGACGATTGAGGTGCGAGATGTCCTCTGAGACGGTTGTGGTCATCGGCGGGGGACCAGGTGGGCTGCGCGCTGCGCAAGGCATTGCAGAGATCGGCGGCACAGCCGTGCTGATAGAGAAGCGCGACTTCCTCGGCGGCACGCCGGTAGCCGAGAACTACTGTGGTCTGACGCCGCTCGGCGAGCCGGCGCAACCGCAGATCCGCCAGATGATCGACCTGGTCACTGCCAACCCGCTCATCGAGGTCCGGCTCGGCACCGAGCTCGTTGCCGTCTTGGGGGAACCCGGTGCCTTCGCACTCACACTGCGTCGCGCCGAGACGTCAGCGACTGAGACCGGCGGAGACCAGACGATCGAGTGCGGCGCCATCGTCATTGCCACCGGGTTCGAACACTTCGACCCCGGCCGGGCGACCCAGATGTACGGGTACTACGAGTTCCCCGACGTCATCACCCAGGCTGACCTCGAGGCGATGCTCTCCGAGGGCCGGGTGCTTCGTCCGTCCAACGGACAGCCACCGGAGCGGATCTGCTTCGTCCAGTGCGTGGGCAGCCGCGACCGCCAGATCGGCAACGAGTACTGCTCGAAGGTGTGCTGCGGGGTGGCCTCGAAAGAAGCCATCGAGATCCGGGAACTGCTGCCGAGCTCGAAGGTGCTGATCTTCTACATCGACATGCGGATGTACGGCTATTGGGAGAACGAGATCTACTGGCCGGCCCAGGAGCAGCACCACGTCCAGTACGTCAAGGGACTGATCACCGAAGTGCTGCCGAAAGGGGATCGCCTGCTCGTCCGCGGCGAGGACACCACGATGGGCCGGCCGATGGAGATCCTGATGGATCTCGTCGTGCTGTCCGTCGGTATGGAGCCGTCACAGGGCACCCGCGAACTCGCGAGGCTGCTCGGGGTCAGACAGAACAAGTACGGGTTCATTGAGGCTGTCGCCAAACCGCTCGACCCTGTCAGTACCGACCGGGAGGGGATCTTCGCCTGCGGTGCGGCCCTCGGACCCGCCGACCTGGAGGACACCGTCTCGTCGGCCGCCGGTGCAGCCGTGAAAGCGGTCGGCTACCTGACGTCGCGCGCCGCCGCGACGGCGAAGTGAGGCCAAGTCTGGTGATCACCGGACCAGTAGTTGACACGCCGAGCGCGCTGGAGTTCCAGCGCGAGATCATGGGCCGGATCGCCGAAGCGGAGCTGCACGCCATCGCCGCGGACCTGGATCGCAAGTCCGAGGCGTTACGCGACTTGTTGTCCGGAGATCCGACCCAGCTCGATCGCGCCGCCTTGCGCAAGGTGCTGCGCTGGGTGTTCGCGACCCGGAGACGAGCCGACCAGATCATCGACTCGATCGGCCCCGAGCAGCTGGCAGCCGCCATCGCCGGGCTTCTCACGACGGGCATGGCGGTAGAAGAGCGGATCGACCGTTTCGATGGCTCGCTCAACAGGCACGCAGCGCAGTCCGCGCTCGTGGCTTCCGGCTTCGATCTTCCATCGGAACTGCTGCACTTCACCGAGCCTGATCGCTACTGGTTGTGGACGAGGTGGATCTGGGATCCCGCGACGCGCACCGGGGCCCTGGGGCTCGTCACGACCGATGATTGGGATCTGAGCGCGGGCGCCTCGATGGGCGCGATGTACCTCACAATCGGGCGGGTGACGGCCTTTGTCGACGAGACCGGCAAGGCAGCCGGCTTCACTGGGGCAGGTCCTGGTCTTTTCGGGGTCGACGTCTTGCTGGCCGCCGTCTACGGCGTTTACATGCACACGGTTCTGCAGATGCGCTTGACCCGGGAGTTCAATCGGGTGATCCCGCCGCTGGCCGACCTCGTTCGTCGATTGCTCGGCGTCTACCACCTGGAGGGCTAGGACCGTGCCTGTCGGTGGCCGGAAGGTCCCGCCAATCGCCGTGGAAGTGGAGGAGGCGACCGTTGCCTCCACCATCTCTGGGCGCGAGGTCGAACTCCCGGGCAGGTGGAACCGGATGTTCGAGCCGCGGGTCCTCACAGATTGCGGTCCGGACGGGTTTGCCGCGATCTCAGCGCTGCCGGGTGGCGAGTCGCTCGAGTGGTGTTACGGCTGCGGCAAGTGTGTGCCGGTCTGCCCGATCGACATGGTGGGCGACTACGGCCCGCGCAAGATCCACCGCAAAGTGCAGACCGGAACCCAGCTGCTCACCGACGCCGACCTGTGGCTGTGCACGACCTGCGCCAACTGTCTGAGGGTCTGTCCGAAACAGGTCGACATGATCGCTGTGATGCCGGCGGTCCGCGAAGCTGCGCTGACCGAGGCGAAGGTACCGGCCGAGCTGCAGGAGGTCTTCGAGAAGACCTTCCGACACGGCAATGCACTAGGCGAGAATCAGCGGCGCCGGGCGCAGTGGGCCGACACCGCCGGAGTTCCGGTGCGGATCCTCGCCAAGGATCCCCGACCGGTCGACGTGCTCTTCTACGTGGAGGACTACTGGAGTTTCCACCCCCGCGGCCAAGACGCGGCCCGCGCCTTCGCCCGGGTGGCCTCGGCGCTCGGTGTCGACTGGGCGATCCTTGGCCCGGAGGAGAAGACGCTCGCTGACTCTCAGCGTCTCGCGGGCGAAAAGGGTCTGTTTGACGCCCTCGTCGAAGATGTCGCGACGGTCCTGGCGAAATACGAGTTCGCCCGCATCGTGACGCCCGACCCGCACGCCTTCAACGCCCTCGTCAAGGAGTACCCGCAGCGCGGGCACACCTTCGAAGCGCTTCACTACACACAGTTCCTCGCGCCGCTCGTCGATCAGATCGACTGGGCGAGGGAGCTGAACCTGCGGGTGACATTTCACGATCCGTGCTACCTGGGAAGGCAGAACGGCGAGTACGACGCGCCCCGGACACTGCTCGAGGCAATTCCAGGCGTCGAACTTGTCGAGATGGGCCGCTGCCGGGAGAACGCCTACTGCTGCGGCGGCGGGGGCGGTGGCATGTGGCTTGACGGTTTCACGAGAGACCACACGACAGAGCGCCTTTCCGAGCGCCGGGTGCGCGAGGCCGCCCAGACCGGGGCCGACGTGCTGGCGGTGTGCTGTCCTTATGAAGTGTCCAGGTTCGCCGACGCCGCCAAGGCGACCGGTCACGAGAACCTGCGCGTCTGCGACGTCGTCGAACTGATGGACGAGGCGATGAGGGAAGAAGCGCAACGTGGTTGAGCCGCTGCGAATCGTCGATTTCGGCCGCAGCTCGCCGCTGCGCTCTCAGACCTTGTGGCATGCAATCGCCTACGGAGTTTCCGCAAGTGAACGGGCGACTCTCTCCTTCACTCGCCCGACCGCCCCGTACGTATGCCTCGGCTACCACCGGGGAATCGAAGAGGTCGACCGTGACTACTGTGCGGAGAAAGGGCTTCCGTTGCTGCGGCGTATGGTGGGCGGCGGTCCCGTCTACCTGGACGGGGACCAGCTGTTCTTCCAGATTTGCTTGCCGGCCCGGGCCGTGCCGGCGGCCCGCTGCCAGGCCCTGCGCCTGCTGCTCGAGCCGGTCGTGACCGCTTTCCGCGCGGTCGGGGTACCGGCCGTGCTCGACGACGACCTTGAGATCTGCGCCGGTGACCGCAAGATCTGCGGGCACGGGGCCGCCCGGATCGAAGATGCTGTGGTCGTCTGCGGCAACCTGATCGAGCGATTCGACCACGAGCGGGCGGCGCGGGTGCTCGCCTTGGCCGATCCCTGCCAACGCGACCAGACGCTCACGCTGATGCGCCGCTTCGTGGCCCCGACCCCAATTGACCCGGCTGCCTTCCAGGCCGCCCTGATCACTGCATACGCCGCGGCGCTCGGGTTCGGTCCTCGGCTCGGCGGGCTGACCTGGACGGAACGTACGGCGCTTGTCAGTTTGGACGAGAATTTCGCCAGCGATGCCTGGCTTGCCGGACCGGCCCGGCCTGCGATGGCCCGAACCGGTGCAGCGAGTGCTCGCCAGGTCAAGGTGCGCTCCGGCGTGTGGACGCTCGGAGCGTCATACGACGGTGCGCGTGTTGCCGCCAGCGTGGTCCGGGGGATGATCGAACTGGTGCGGCTGCACGACCGGGCCTTGAACGGGTCCAAGGATCGGGCGGAGCGGGCGCTTACCGGCATCTCGTTGCAATCGGTCGCTCGGGTGCTGGCCGGCTTCGGTGATCCAGGGCGCCGGCTGGCTGTGGCCTTCGCGACGGCCGATCCAGCGAGGTTGTGATGGCAGAGGCTCCGCTCGTCATCGTGGCTGGCTTCCCACTCGCTCTCGACCGGCGCTATCAGGCCGAGACGCACATGTGGGTGCTGCAGAGCGGACCTGGCCGGGTCCGGATCGGGATGGACCCGCTCGGCATCGAGACCAGCGGCACCCTGGCTCAGCTGTCCTTTTCGCCTACCGGGACCGAGCTCAGCGCCGGACGACCGTTTGGCGAGTTGGAGGCGGCCAAGTTCGTCGGTCCGCTCATCAGCCCGGTCTCCGGCACGGTGGCGAGCGTGAACGAAGAAGTCGCCAGGGACCCGGGCCTCGCAGAGCGGGACCCGTACGGGGCCGGCTGGCTGATCGAGGCGAATGTGAGCGAGATCGCCGATGAAGGATCGGGGCTTCTCGCCGAGCCGGCCGAGATCACCGCCTGGTTTGCCGCAAGGGTTGCCCACTACCGGCGCAGTGGGCTGATCGCGCAATGATGACCGGGCAGTCACGGTCGCGTTCCGCCGAGATCCGGCGGGCGAACTTCGCTGACGTGATGGAATTCTACGCGCCCGGCCTGAAGCACTGGCAGACCTCGGAGTGGGTCCCGGCCAATCCCCGCCGGTTCTTGCCCGTATCGGTCACCGGTTCGGCGTGCGCTCTGTTATGCGATCACTGTCAGGCGAAGGTCCTCGACGGGATGATGCCGGTCCGGGCCGGCCAGGATCTCTTCGCTCTCGCAGCATGCCTCCGTGAGCAGGGGAGCGAGGGACTGCTGGTGTCCGGCGGATCGACCCGTCGCGGCGGGGTGCCGTTGCGGGCGCACCTGCGCCACATCCGCCGGATCCGAGAAGAGCTCGGGATGAAGGTCGTCGTGCACTCGGGCCTGGTGTCGCCAGAGCTCGCGGCCGGCCTGGCGGCATCGGGTGTGGACGGCGTCATGCTCGACGTCATCGGGTCTGACGAGACCCTGCGCGACGTCTGCCACCTGGACCTGACCGTCGCTGACGTGGACCGCTCGCTGCAGCTGCTGTCCGAGCGCGGGCTACGGATCATTCCGCACATCGTGCTCGGTCTGCACTACGGCCGTTTCCTCGGTGAGCACCGGGCGCTTGAGATGCTCACCCGTTACCCGGTCTCGACACTGGTGCTCGTGGTGCTCGTGCCGCTCGTCGGCACGCCGATGGCGCTTGTGACGCCACCTCCGGCCGACGAGGTGGCGGAGTTCTTCGCCACCGCCCGACTGGCTGCTCCGTCGACGACGATCAATCTCGGCTGTGCCCGCCCCCATGGCGCGCTCAAGCGAGAGCTGGACCAGGCGGCGATCGACCTCGGGCTGAACGGCATCGCCTATCCAGCGGAAGGCACGATCGAATACGCGAGGTCGCGCGGCCTTACGCCTCGGCTGTTCGAGTATTGCTGCTCGCTCGTCTGGAGCGAGGCACAGGAAGCCCACCTTGCCGGCTTGGCTGTGACGAAGTGAGCGGGACCTGGCGGCTACTGGCCGAGGACGGCGCCGGGGCGGCCGAAGGGCTCGCACTCGACGAAGCACTCATGAGCCGCTACGCATGGGACGAACCGGACCAGCCGCCGACACTGCGGTTGTACAGCTACCGCGATCACTGCGCCCTGGTCGGCCGGTACCAGAACCTGGAAGCCGAGGTCGACCTGGCCGCCTGTCGCCGTACCGGCACCGAGGTCAGCCGCAGGCTCACGGGCGGCGGCGCGATCGTCATGGGATCCGGCCAGCTGGGAATCGCCTACGTGGACCGGGCACGGGCCGGCCAGCGTCCCCGGGAGACCATCGAGGAGCTCTCGGAGGCGCTCGTCGCCGGTTGCGCTCGGCTGGGCATTTCTGCGAGCTTCGGCGGCAAGAACGACCTCGAGGTCGGCAGCCGCAAGATCGCGGGCCTCGGGCTCTATGTCGACTCGGCCGGAGCGATGCTCTTTCACGCGAGCGTCCTGGCCGATCTCGATGTCGCGTTCATGCTTCAAGTGCTGCGGATACCCGCTGCGAAACTGGCCGACAGGGCCGCGGCCGCGGTGAGTGAGCGGATCACGACCGTCTCCGCCGAGACCGGTGTCCCCCACGACGCGGCGACGCTTCGACCGGTGATCGCCGACGGCTTCGCGACGACCTTTGGGGCGACCTTGGAGCTCGCGCAGCCCGACCTACGGGAGAAGGCTCACGCAGATGCGCTTGCGGCCGGCAGGTACCGGTCGCAGTCCTGGCTGGGCGAACGGAGCGTCGCTGCGGATGCCAACGGGTCGTCGCTGATCAAGACGCCGGCGGGGCTGGCGAGGATCTATCTCGCCACCCGAGGTGACCTGGTGAAAGGTGTGATGATCGTCGGGGACTTCAACGAGCTGCCGGCCGGCCTGGCGGCGATGGAGTCCGGGCTGCGCGGCCGGCGCCTGGAGCACGACGCCATCCGCGCCGTCGTCGCCCGCTCGGGGGCGGCCGAGGCTCTCGGCGTCACGCCCGAGCTGCTTGCCGCCGCCGTGATGGAGGCAGGCTGCCATGCCGCTGAACCCGGAGCGGCCGAGGCTTTCCGGACCGCGGACCTCCGTTTCCCGTCTGAGACGGCTGTCGCCGCGAATCCGCCCGGGTTCGCCGAGCCGAGCCGGTAGGAGACGCGATGGTTCTTCCCGAGCTTTCGCTACAGACTGCGGCAGGCGGGCCTACCAAGGACAGCCCGGAGCACGTGCGCATCTCCATGGCGAGCGCGATAGCGCTGCGGATGCGCTCGGGCCGGTTCAGCCGGGACTTCGGGTTCGGTGGCATCAACCTGTTGCTCAACTACGAAAAAGGGTGCCGGTCCGACTGCGGCTACTGCGGGCTGGCCCGCACGCGTCCGGGCAGTTACGAGGACAAGTCGTTCATAAGGGTGGAGTGGCCGCTCGTGCGAACCGACGATCTTGTGGAGCGGATGACCCGGTTCGAGCCGGCGCTGACCCGGCTGTGCGTCTCGATGGTCACCCACGGCCGCGCCTACCGAGATACCTGCGATATCGCGCGCCGGATCAGCGAACGGGTTCGAACTCCGATATCGGTCCTCGTCGCGCCTCCGACACTCACGCGCGAGCGCGTGAAGAAACTCCGGTCGATCGGCGTCGACATGATCGGGATCGGGCTCGATGCCGTCACCGAGGCACTGTTCAAGCGCATTCGCACGGACGTTCCGGCAGGCGGCCTGAAGTGGGAGAGGTACTGGGAGGTCGTGACCGACGCCCGCGAGATCTTCGGGCCCTGGAAGGTCAACGTGCACACTCTTGTCGGACTCGGTGAGTCAGATCACGACCTCGTCTCGCTATTCGTGGCGTTGCGGGACCGGCAGATCTTCTCCTACCTGTTCTGTTTCAATCCGGAGCCGGACTCGCGCATGGCCGCCCAGCCGCAGCCATCGCTCCGGCGCTGGCGCCGGGTGCAGCTGGCCAGGTACCTGGTCGAGGCCGAAGGCTACGGATTGGAGCAGTTCGACTTCGACAGCGGTGGCGGGATCGTCCGCTTGCGGACGGCCCGCTCGGCCGTTGAGGCAGTCGTGGCGGACGGCAGGGCGTTCATGACCAACGGCTGCCCGAGCGAGAACGGTGAACCCGGATGCACGAGGCCCTACGGTTCGTACCGGCCCGCAGAGCCCTTTCGTGATTACCCGTTTCTGCCGGTGGCAGGCGATCTCGAGGAGATCCGCCGCCAGCTGCGGCTGGGCGATGTCGTCAAATGAACTAAGTCGTCAAATGAACAAAGAGGCGGGCTGAGGTGCGGATCGTCGTGCCGCTGAAGGCGGTGCCCGACCTCGTCGAGGAGATCGATCTCAACGCAGACGGGACCGGCATCGACCGTGAGTACCTGACGTTCGTGCTCGGCGAGTGGGACGCCCAGGCATTGGAAGAGGCGCTGCTCATCAAGGATGCCGGCGCGGCCGAGGTCGTGGCCGTTGGCCTCGCTGACGACCCCGAGATCGACCAGATCCTCTACACGGCGCTGGCCAAGGGCGCGGACGTGGCTGTGAAGCTCACCGACGCCGCCGGCGCGGTGTCGCCCGGACCGGCCGGGACGGGGATCGCGGACCGGGCCGCGCTGCTGGCAGGGTACCTCGCCTCCCAGCCGGCCGATCTCGTGGTCTCTGGCGTACAGGCCGCCGACGACCTGGACGGCCAATTGCCGCCCACGCTTGCTGCGCTGCTCGATCTCCCGCACGTCTCGGTGGCCGTCAGCGTCGAGGTCGATGGCAGCTCGGTCATCGTTTGCCAGGAGTTCGCCGGCGGCCGCTCACATGAGCTACAGGTGCAAATGCCCGCCGTGATCGGTGTCCAGTCTGCCCGTCAGGCACCCCGCTACGCCCCGATCACCCGGATCAGACAGGCCATGCAGGCTGGCGAGCTGACCGTGTGCGCCGTGTCGCCGCTACCGACCAGAGCAGGCGCGGTCGTGCGCCGCATGCACCGACCGGAGGCGAGCCACCAGGCCGAGATGCTCACGGGCAGCGCCGGCGACGTGGCGGATCAGATCGTTGGCCTGCTTCGCGCCCGGGGCCTGGTGAAGGGGTGAACGACAGGTGAGCAGGAATGTGATGGTGCTCGCCGAGCACACCGGCGGGCAGGTTTCCGAGGAGACCCAAGAGCTGATCCGCCACGCGCACGAGCTGGCGTCGGCGCTAGGCGGTCTGACCGAGGTCGCCCTGTTCGGACGAACCGATCTAGCAGGTCAGCTCGGCGGCGCCGACATCGTCGTCACCGTCGACCACCCGGCCTTGTCGGAGTACCTTCCCGAGGCCTATGAGCGGACGCTGTTGGAAGTGTTGGCGGAGCGATCCCCGCGGCTGCTGCTGATGTCCAATGGGACTACTGGTCTCGACCTGGCGGCAGCGCTCTCGGTGCGCTGGGACGCGGCACTGGCCACCTCGGTCAGCTCGCTGGAGATCGATGAGGACGCCGTGACCGCCACTGCGCAGATCCTCGGTGGGAAGGTACTCGTCCGTGTCGAGCTGCCCGGCGAGCGCGGGATCGCGACTGTGCTGGGAGGCGCCTTCGACGCCGAGACACGGAAGAGCGCTCTCGACGCCGAGGTCATCGAAGTCGCGCCGCCAGCCGGGCTCGACGCGCTGCGGATGTCGCTGCGACAGGTCCTGGAGGCCGATCCGGGAGACCTCGACATCAGTTCGGCCGAGATGCTCGTCTCGGTGGGTCGCGGGATCGAGTCGCAGGAGAACATGGAGATCGTGGCTGAGCTGGCCGACGCCCTTGGCGTCCCGCTCTCGGCGTCGCGGCCTGTCGTCGACGCGGGATGGCTGCCGAAGACCCGCCAGGTGGGCCAGTCCGGCGTGAAGGTCAAGCCCAGGGTCTATCTCGCGCTCGGCATCTCCGGAGCTCCCGAGCACTTAGAGGGGATGCGCAACGCCGAGCTGATCCTGGCCTGCAACACCGACCCTGGAGCGCCGATCTTCGGCGTCGCTCACTACGGCACGACCGTCGATCTTTTCGATCTGGTACCGGAGCTCGTGGCTAAGGTCCGCGGCTGACATGACAGGCCGGATCGGCCTGATGGGCGTGGAAGTGACCCGGCCCATCTTCGAGGGCGTCGGCCCGCTCGGAAAGGCGATCTTCTATGCCCTGGCCGCGGTGTCGACGGCCGTCTTCGCCTGGGGGGTCTGGTGCCGCGTGCGGAAATACCGGACCGGTCGGGCGGCTGGACGGGGGCCGACGATCCGGGCTGCCCTCGGCAGTCGGCTGCGCTCCGTCGTCACGGGCGCGTCGGTGGCCAAGGGCAACCTCGCGACCGGCGTCGCCCACTTCTTCATCTTCTGGGGCGTCCTGGTCGCTTTCCTGGCGACAGTCATCCTCACGATCGACTACGACGTCGTCCGGAACGTCTCCCGGCTGACCGCCGGACACCAAGACAGCTTCTTTCACGGCACGTTCTTCATCGTCTACACCTTCGCGGTGGACACGTTCGGATTCGCGTGTCTCCTCGCCCTGGTCTACATGGCCGTACGCCGAGGCGTGCTCAGACCGTGGCGGCTCGGTTACACCCGAGCGAACGCACCTGCCGGCGGCTACTCGCGCAAGGCCGTGGTGGGAGGCGACTGGCTCTTTCTAGGGTTGCTTCTGGCCATCCTGGTTACCGGCTATGTTCTGACCGGCCTGCGGATCCTCGGTCAGCACATGGCCTGGTTCACCGTGTTCACTCCTTTCGGCAGGGTTTTCGCTGAGGCGTTCTCCGGCCTTGGAATGACGGCGGGACAGGCTGTCAGCGCTCACGCCGCCATGTGGTGGGTGCATGCCGGTCTCGCTCTGGCCTGGATCGCCTACGTCCCGTACTCCAAGGCCATGCACATCCTCATCGACGGCGTGAACCTCGTCGCTGCGGACCGGTCAGCGACACTTGCGCTGCCCGCGGCAGCGGTGAGCCACCCGGGCTACCAGGAGATCTCCGACTTCACCTGGAAAGAGCTGCTCGACCTCGACGCCTGTACGAGATGCGGCCGCTGCCATGAGGTCTGTCCGGCACGCGCCGGCGGAGCGCCGCTCTCGCCGCGCGACGTCATCCTCGACCTGCGACAGTGGGTGGACACTTCGACCGGGGGGATCACGCTGCTCGATCGCGAAAAGAGACCCCAACGCACGGGCCCGCTCGCGAAGGCTGACGGAGTCAGGATCGCCGGTGACGTGATCGATGCCGCGGCGCTGTGGTCGTGCACGACGTGCATGCACTGCGTCGACGTCTGCCCGGTGGGCGTCGAGCATGTGCCGACAATCGTCCAATTGCGGCGCAGCCTGGTCGACGCAGGGACGATGGACGCCACCTTGCAGCAGGCGTTGCAGAACCTGGCCACGCAGGGCAACTCGTTCGGGAAATCGGCCCGAATCCGGGGTCGCTGGACCCACGAACTGGACTTCCCGGTACCTGATGCCCGCAAGCAGCCGGTGGAGTACCTATGGTTCGTCGGCGACTTCGCCAGCTTCGACGAGCGGTTGCAGGAGAATTCCCGGATTCTCGCCAGGATCTTGCATGACGCCGGCATCGATTTTGGCCTGTTGTACGAGGCGGAGCGCAACGCTGGCAACGACGTGCGCCGGGTCGGCGAGGAGGGCCTGTTCGAAGTGCTCGCCGAGCAAAATGTCGGGGCCCTAGGCGAGGCCCGGTTCAATGAGATCTTCACGACCGACCCACACACGCTCAACGTGCTGCGCAACGAGTACCCGGCGCTGGGGGCGGGCTACCCGGTATGGCACTACACCGAACTGCTGGCCCAATTGTTGGAGGACGGCGCGATCCGCGTCCGGCCGCTGGGCTACCGGGTCACGTACCACGATCCGTGCTACCTGGCCCGTTACAACGGAGTGGTCGAAGCGCCGCGGCGGATCCTGCGGGCGCTCGGCTGCGAACTCGTCGAGATGCCCCGCAACGGCGCGGACACCTTCTGCTGTGGCGCCGGCGGCGGCCGGATCTGGATGGATGACGGCATCCTCACCGAGCGAATGATACGGCGACCACCG
>JBEKLG010000037.1:0-14800 GCA_050010315.1 Acidimicrobiales bacterium | reverse complement strand
TCACCGACGAGTGGCGCTCGCCGGAGTTCCTCGCCGCCTTCGAGTCCTGGGCGAGGGCCGCGCAGACGGTCACGAAGCTGAAGCGGACGAAGATCGCTCTGTTCGGCTACCCGATGAACGGCATGGAAGACGTCCTCTACGACGCCACGGCTCTCCTCCGCAAGCTCGGGCCGATCGTCGTCAACGAGAACCTCGGGGACGTCTACCTGCGGATGCAGGCCGTCACCGCCGCCGCCGTCGGGAAGGTCCGGAAGAGCCACGCCGAATGGTTCGAGATCGACCCGAAGCTTCCCGCCGCGAGCCACGAGTACGCCATCCGCTTCGAGCTCGCCCTGCGGGGGATCCTCGAGGAGGGCGGCTACCACGGGTGGTCGATGCACTTCGAACCCGTCGGGCGGGACGGCCGTTTCGAGCAGCTCCCGCTGCTCGCCGCCTCGGACCTCATGGCGGACGGGTACGGCTACGGTGCCGAAGGCGACACGAACGCGGCCGCGCTCGTCTGCGCGAGCCACACGCTCATCGGCGACGCGCACTTCAGCGAGATGTACGCGATGGACTACGAGCTCGACTCCGTGCTCATCAGCCACATGGGTGAGGGCAACTGGAAGGTGGCGCGCCACGACCGTCCGGTCCGTCTCATCGATCGCCCGCTCGGCATCGGGGGCCTCGGCAACCCGCCGACGGCCGTGTTCTCCGCCGAGCCCGGTGTCGCGACCGTCGCGACGCTCATTGCGCTCGAAGGCGAGCACTACCGACTCGCCGTCGGGCGTGGTGAGGTGCTCGACACGCCGGAGCTGCCCCTCGTCCAGATGCCGTACTTCCATTTCCGGCCGGATTCGGGGATGCGTTCGTTCCTCACGGCTTGGCTGCGCAACGGCGGTACGCACCATTTCTGTTTGAACCTCGGCGATCACGTCGAACGCTGGCGGATGGCCGCGGAACTGCTCGACATTGACTACGTGGAGCTCTGAGCGGCGATGAGCGAGATGAAGATCCGGGACGGCCTGCGGGAAGAGGTGCTCGAGGCGAACCTTGACCTGGTGCGGCACGGTCTCGTCACCTTGACGTGGGGGAACGTGAGCGGGGTCGACCGCGTTAGCGGGCTCGTCGCGATCAAGGCGAGCGGCGTCCCCTACGAGGAGATGAGCGTCGAGGACATCGTCGTCGTCGATCTTGACGGGCGGATCGTCGAGGGGAAGCGGCGCCCCTCGACCGACGTCCCGACCCACCTCTTGTTGTACCGCTCCTATACCGAGATCGGCGGCGTCGTCCACACCCATTCGACGTGGGCGACCTCGTGGGCGCAGGCCGGGCGCGAGATCCCGATCTTCGGGACGACGCACGCCGACCTCTGTCCCGGGGCGGTACCGATCGCCCGTCATCTCTCCGATGATGAGATCCGCGGCGCCTACGAGGAGAACACCGGGGTCGTACTGCGCGAGGTGATCGGCGACCGGGGGATCGACGAGGTTCCCTGTGCCCTCGTTCCCGGTCACGGGCCGTTCAGCTGGGGAAAGGATGCCGCGCAGGCCGTCGAACGGGCCGTCACGCTCGAACAGGTCGCGCGCATGGCCCTGCTCACCCTCGTGATCCGCCCCGACGCCCCGCCGCTCTCGGCGGTCGTGACGGAGCGCCACTTCACCCGGAAGCACGGGCCCGGTGCCTACTACGGCCAGCCTCTCTGAGGGGTGGGCCGCTTCGGCCGAGCGCTATAGGGCGATATCGCCGCCGTCGGCAGGTGAGGCCGGCGGATCGGGCGCGACAAGCGTTCTCGTGGCGCAAAAAGCCACGGCGAGCATTCGGCACCGCGGCGAGCGGTCGCTGCCACCGAGATCGACGCCGGCCCCCGACCCGGCGCCGCCGAACGGGACGGAAGGCTCAGCGATCGGCCACATCGTTCACAAAGAACCCGATCCACACCGTGAATAGCTCTGCCACCTTGCGCAGCAAACGCTCAACTTCAGATTCGAGCTCGTCTGAACGCCATGAAAAGGGACCTCCCCGGCGTGAACATTGGCCTCTCGTCGGAAGCAAGCACCAAGGAGGTCCCCGCTACGTGTCGCACCTTGGACTCGATCTCATCAGAAAGCGACTCGACGTCTGCGTGCTCAGCGAGGCCGACGCGAAGCTCGCCGTCACCCAAGCCCCTCCCGATCTCGCCGGGCTCCGTCACCTCGCGAAGGAAGTGGCGGCCCTCGGAGGCATGCGCAAGAGCGCTCTGGCGGTGAGAATCGATTCCCGCCGCGGTGGCATTGAACGCTGATTGATGGTTGTGCCGAATCCTCAACGGACGGGGACGAGATTGACCAAGGCCGTCTAGGGAATGACCGTGTCGATCGCCTCGTCGAGCCTGCCCTGTCCCTCCAAGAAGTCGAGGACCGTGTAGCGGGAGCGGATCCGGTTCGCCACTCGGAACGTCGTCTTGAGGGTCGCACGGTCAAGGTCGAGGAATCCTTCCTCGGCGGGGATCCCCGCCGCGAGGAGCGCCTCCTTGACGGCAGGGAAGAGGTTCATCGCCTCGCCGACGCGTTCCCGTATCGCCTCCCACCCAGAAGGGGTCCCCGGCCACGCCGAGGCGTGCTCAGCGAGGAAGCGACGCTTCTCTTCCAGTACGGCGTCCAACTCGGCGCGGTGGCCGGCGAACCATATGGTGGCGTCTGGGCTCCTGGCGTCGACCGGGCGTGCCGCGGCGAGCTCCGTGACGGCGCCGCCGAAGGCGAACTTCTGGAGTTGCATCGCGAAGTGGGTCGCGTAGCCCACCTGCAGCCCGTGGGGCGCGTGGGGTCGTCGGCCCTGGGAGGAAAGAAGGTCCCAGAAGTGCGAGGCGTGGTGCTCACAGCCGCTCGCCGGCCGGGAGCTGCCGACCATCGCCATGGCGATCCCGGACTCGATGAGGCCGTGCAGGATGCGGGAAACGGCCTCCGGCGACCGTTCGAGGATCTCGTCGACGTGCGCCGCGGCTTGCACGGCCGGCGCGATGGCCCGCCGCTCGACCTCCGCACAGAACGCTTCGCCGTAGAGCGCGTGGGACGCCAACCAGTCGAGGCGCGCCGTCGCTTTCCCGAGCAGGTCACCGAGGCCGGCGCGGGTCATTTCCAGCGGGGCCGCGGCGACCGTGACCGGCTCGGCGAAGATCGCGACCGGGGTCGCGGCGGCGAACGTCGCCTTCATGCCGGCGAACTCCATCGCCGCGACACCTGAGGCGTAGCCGTCCATCGAGGCCGCCGTCGGCACGCTGATGAACGGACGACCCAGACGGTTCGCGACGTAGCGCGTCAAGTCCGTGATCACCCCGGAACCGACCGCGACGATCGAGTCGGCCTCGATCCCGGCCAGCGCCTCGTCGAGACGGGCGACGTGCGCCTCGTCGGCGAGCAGACCGTGACGCTCCGGGAAACAGATTGCGCCGACGCGCAGGTTCTCGTGCGCAAGCGCGGCGACAACGCGCCCTCCGACGACCTCCTCGGTGTTGGCGTCCATGACCACGAACGGCCTGGACCAGTGACGCGCCTTGAGGAAGCCGCCGAGCCGGTCGATCGCGTTCTCGTCGATCACAACGGCTTCGATCGGGACGTCGTGGGTCGCGCCGCAGGCGCAGCGGCGGCGGGGGGCCGATTCGGCGGGCGATTCGTCAGGGAAGACGCGAGACACGATCGAGACCGACCTCCGCGGGCTTCTCGGACAGATGCTCTTGTCGGCCGCGCCCTTTATTCGACCGAGCCGTACGACCAGGGTAGACCGGAGAGGTCCCGCCCCGAACGGCTCGGATGATCGCGCCGACCGCCCGTCGGGCCCGCCGCCGCAAGGCGGGATCATGCCACGGAGCCCCGACGCCTTGTTTGTCTTGGGCTCGCGATCACCCTGGTTGCCGTTCGGATCGACACCTCCGCGGCTGTCGCCCGGGACACCTCGGCGTCGTCGCAGCGGAGGGGATAACCCCCGGGCCCCGGCTGTCCTAGTGTCGGTGGCCATGTCCGGAAAGGACGAGGACTCTCGAGACGACCGCGGCCCCGGCGCGCGTCGACGGGCGCGGTCGGCCTCCGGCCGGCCGTATGCTTGGCCGCGGCGGTCGCCGGTGCAGCGGGTCCGCAGCTTCTAGGGGGGCGGTTGGCGGAGCGAAGCGCCCCTCGAAGATGGCTTGCCGGCGTCGTGCTGCCGCTCTTTCCGACGATCCTGCCCTGGCGGCGGCGCGCGATCGGCCCGGAACTCCTGGCGGGCCTGCTGCTCGCCGCGATCGCCATCCCCGAGCAGATCGCCACGGCTCGGCTCGCGGGGATGCCGGCGACGGCGGGCCTGGCCGCGTTCATCGTCGGCTCGCTCGCCATCGCGGCATTCGGCTGGACGGGCCCGTTGTCGGTGGGCGCCGACTCGACGATCGCCCCGGTTATCGCCGCCAGCGTCTCGTCGATCGCACTCTCGTCGACGCCGGCCTACCGGGCGGACGCCTCGCTGCTCGCGCTGCTGGTCGGGCTGGTCGTCATGGTCATCGGGCTCCTTCGCATGGCCTGGGTCGCCGACATCATGTCGGCTCCGGTCGTGACGGGTTTTCTCGCCGGGGTCGGTGTCGCCATCGTCCTGCGCCAGATCCCGGTCGTGCTCGGCATCACGCCCCCGGGTGGCCACGGGCCGGTGGAAACGACCTGGCTCACCCTCCGGTCGATTGGCCGGGCGAACGGCTGGACGGTCGTGATCGCTGGTGCCGTCATCGTCGGCGTCGGCATCGCCGAGCGGCTGAGCAAACGGTTTCCCGGGGCGATTGTCGCCCTCGTTGCGAGTGGGATCGCGGTGGCGGCCTTCCACCTCAAAGCACACGGGGTGGACGTGCTCGGTTTCGTGCCGAGCGGAGTTCCCCACTTCGCCGTTCCCGCCTCGAGCTTCGCGGCGCTGCGTTGGCTGCTGTTGCCTGCGGTTGCGATCTCGCTCGTCGTGCTCGCCCAGTCGGCCGCGACGGTTCGGGGTCTCGGTGGCTCGAGCATCGGCCCGCCGCCGTCGACGCCGGCACGCGCCTTCGTCGGCTTCGACCGTGACCTCGTCGGGATCGGTGCCGGGTCGCTGCTTGCCGGGTTCGTCGGTTCGTTCGCGCTCGATGCCAGCCCGCCGCGCACCGAGATCGTGGCGGACGCCCGGGGCAAGACCCAGCTCGCTGGGCTGAGCGCCGCGGCGATCGTGCTCGTGCTCGTCGCTTTCGTCGCCTCGTGGCTCGACGACGTCCCGCACGCGACGCTCGGCGCGATCCTCGTCCTCATCGGCGTGCGCCTCGTCCGCGTGCCGGAGCTGCGCGCCATCTTCCGGTTCGACCGGATCGAATTCGGGCTCGCCTTCGTGACGATGCTCGTCGTCGCCCTCGTCGACGTGGAGATCGGGATGGGGCTCGCCGTCACGCTCGCCGTCCTCGACCGGGCCCGGCGCACGGTGCGTCCCGGCGACGCCGTCCTTGGTCGCCTCCCGAACAGCTCGAACTGGGTGCTCCCGAGCGGCGGTCTCGAGCTCGAACAGCTCCCCGGGGTCGTCGTTTACATGCTCGCGGCACCGCTGTGGTACGCCAACGCCGACCACGTCGTGGCGCGGATCCGCCAGCTCACCGAGCCGGGCACGGGCGTGGACTCGTTCGTTCTCGATGCCGTGGCGATCTCGGACGTCGACTACACGGCGGGTCGTCAGCTCAGCGGGGTCGGCCGCGATCTCGCCGCCGGGGGCGTGCACGTTGCCGTCGCTCGGGCGTCGCCCACGGTCGTGGGCGAGCTCGTGCGCCTCGGACTCGTGGGCGTCGCCGGGGCGGCGAACCTCTACCCGACCGTCGACGCCGCGGTCCAGGCGCTCCTCGCCGAGCGCTTGGCAACCGACCCGACGGGGCCGGCGCTGCCCTAGGGTGGGCGTGACCGGCCGCGTGCCGTGACGGCGGGTAGCCGGCGCGATCGGAGGCGCGGTGATCAACGTCTTCCTTCTCGACGACCACGAGGTGGTGCGGGCCGGCTTGCGCGATCTCCTAGAAGGCGCCGATGAGAGCATCGCCGTCGTCGGTGAGGCCTCTTCCGCCGAGGAGGCGCTGGCCCGCATCGCCGCGGTCCACCCGGATGTCGCGATCCTCGACGTCCGGCTCGGCGAGGGCGAGACCGACGGCATCGCCGTGTGTCGGGAGATCCGCTCGGCGCATCCCGAGATCGCCTGCCTCGTGCTCACCTCGTTTCCCGACGACGAGGCCTTATTCGCGGCGATCATGGCCGGTGCCGCCGGCTATCTCTTAAAGGAGGTGCGCGGGCGGGACATCGTCGGCAGCGTGAAGCGGGCGGCGCGGGGCGAGTCGCTGCTCGATCCGGCGCTCACGCAGAAGCTCATCGACCGGATGAGAACCGGCGACCCCGGCAACGAACGCCTCGACCGCTTGACGACGCGGGAGCGCCGCGTGCTCGATCTCGTCGCCGAGGGCAAGACGAACCGGGAGATCGGCGCCGAGCTGTACCTCGCGGAGAAAACCGTGAAGAACTACGTCTCGAACATCCTGTCCAAGCTCGGGATGCAGCGCCGGACCGAGGCGGCGGTCTTCGCGGCGCGGCTCGCCGACCGCGAACGCCGCTTCCGCTAGAGCCTCTGGCGGCGGTCGGCGATCCTAAGCGGTCAGCGGGCGGTCGAAGGCCTTCCAGCGCCGCTTCAGCGTGGCGAGTTCCTTGCCGAGACCGTGCAGCGATCTCGTGCCGGCGAGCCGTTCGATGACGACGAGCTGGCCGGCGACGAAGGCGCACTCCAATCGTTCTCCGGCGACGCGGGTGAGGAACGCCTCGGCGGCCAGGGCGTCACGATGGTCGCCAAGCCGGTCCTGCACCGCGGCCGCTGTCGCCGCGAGCTGCGCGGCGTGCTCCCCGAACACGCCGGAGGCGAGCTCGGCGGCGTAGCGCAGCTCTTTCGACCGGATCCGCAGCGCGTGGAGGTTCGCCTCGGTCGGCGACTGGCGGGCTCGGCGTGCCGCTGCCCGCACGTTGCGCCACGGACGCCTTAGGAGGCTGCCGAGCGCGGCCCGTGACTCGTCCTCGGCCCGCGCCGTGAGCGGCGGCCGCCCGGCGGCGAGCCGATCGACGTGATCGAGGACGGTGCCGTAGCGGGGGAGCACCCGCGCGCTCGCGAGACGGAAGGTCACGTCACTCCGGGTCAGCGCCACCGCGGCGAGCAGGCTCTCAAGAGCTTCCGGGTCGGTGTTCGCTTCGACGTGCACGGCGATCCGCAGCGCGAGCACGTCGAGGTTGCGGACCTCTCCGAGGAGTTGGGAGAACCAGCCGATGTCGCCGCGGGCCGCGGCTGCCCATTCGGGCTCGACGACGGCGCGGAATGTGCGTAAAAGCGACCGGATCCTGCGGAGCGCGACCCGTGAGGCGTGGAGATCCTCGGCGTCGCGGCTGTCGGTGGTCCTGTCGCTGTCGTGCGCGAGGAACGACTCCGCGGCGCGTCGCAACGCATCGGTGACGACGTCACCGATCGGGACCGCGACGGGCGCCGTGTCCGGGGCGGGACCTTCGCTCGGTTGCGGCGCGACCTCCGTGGGTTCACCGGTGAGATAGGGATCGAACACTCGCGACGATCGTAGGCGGGTATCGGATCGGCCGTTCCTGGCCGGTGGCCGCCCCCGCGGTTCCCGTAACAACTCGCGCCGCGACGCTCACATTTCTCTCATGGATTCGTCGATCCTTCCTGACAGCGGTGCCGCACGATGTGGGAGTCACGGAGGTTTCCCAAGACCGACAAAGGAGTGCACGATGAAGTTCCGACAGATTGCAGTAGTGGTTGTCGGCGCAGCGATGATGGCCGTCGCTTCGCTCGGCTTCGTCCCGCCGGTTTCGGCTGGCCCGCCCACGACGACGAACCCGGCGACGTTCGCCCAGCTGCAGACGAAGCTCGAGGCCCAGCTCACCGCCCGTCAGACCCAGCTCGCCAAGCTGACGACCGACGTGTCGAAGTCCACGACGCTCACCTCCTCGGACGCCGCCACGTTGTCATCGAGGCTCGCGATCGAGACGTCGAACATTGCCGCGCTCATCGCCAAGGTTCCGTCCGACACGACGATCGCCGAGCTGCGTGCCGACCAGCAGGCGATGTTTAAGGACAACCGGGTCTTTGTCGTCATGAGCCCGCAGGTGCTCCTCACCATCGCGGCCGACACCGTGGGGGCGAAGGCTGCTGCGATCCTTTCCCACGGCCCGACAATCACCGCGGCGTTGGCGGCCCGCGTTGACGACAAGGGCTATGCCCGTGCCGAGGAGCGGTTCGCGTTCTCGACCGCGAAGGCGACCGTCGCAGAGTCCGAGATGACCGGCGTTTCGGCCGAAGTTCTGGCACAGACCCCTGCCGGGTGGCCGGGCAACGCGCACGTCTTCGTCACGGCGAGAATCAAGATCCTGCGCGGACGCATCGACCTCATCGTGTCGCGGTCGGCGCTCCGTTTCGTCGAGCACTGGATCGGCCACCACCCGATTCCGGCGTAGCAACGGTCCCGTTCCGACCGGCGGCCCGTCCGTCCTGCCGCCGGTCGCGGACGTGACCGTTCTCGCCGGCTGGGGCGGCTGACATAGGGGCCGGCGCCGCCCGGCTCCTGAAGGCGGCAGGACCGGGGCCCAATTCCCCGTGGCTCCGGTCCTGTCATCGCCGAGGAGCTCTTGTTTGCTCGCTGAGGCCGTGGTGTGCAAGGACGCTGGGCTAGCGGCGGCCGCGGTGGCGACGCAGGCGCTCGCTGCGCAGCGCCCGTTCCTCGTTGTCTGCGAGGGCTTCGAGGCTGCGGCCGGTGGCGAGGGCCAGCAGCAGATCGGCGAAGGCCGGGTTGCGGGCGAGGACCGGACCGTGGAGGTAGGTGCCGAAGATCCTGCCGGCGACGGCTCCGTCGACGGAGCCGAAACCGTTCCCGATCCCCGAGGAGACCCGCGCGAACGGCCGGAGCCCGCGACCGAGCCGCGTCCGGGCTTGGTGGTTCTCGAAGCCGCTCAGCGTCGGAAGCGCGACCGGCCAGGTCTCGTCGCCGAGCGGCGTCGCCACGACCTCGCCGACGGCGCGCCGTTCGTCGCTGCGGCCGGTCGAGGCGTCGACGAGGCCGACACCTTCGTGGTCGCGCCCGTCCGCACCGGGGAAAACCGTCCCGATGACCTGGAATCCTGCGCAGACCGCGAGGACCGCCGCGCCGCCGGCGACCGCCCGGGCGAGCGCGCCGTCGCGCAACCGCTCGGCGGAGCGGATCTGCGGCCCGTCCTCCCCCCCGCCGAGACAGTAGATGTCGCCCGCCGTCGGCAGCGGCCGGTCGGACGGCGCGGCGACGAGCTCGACGGGGATTCCCCGCCACGCCGCACGGTTCTCGAGGATACGGCCGTTGCCGAAATCGCCGTAGGTCCCGAGCAGATCGGGGTGGACGACGACGACCCGCAGGCGGGACTCGCCGGCGCGCCGGCCCGTCGCCGGTGCAGCGTTCATGACGGTCGGCGGGGCCGGAGGTGCGGCCGGCGCCGGCGCGCTTCGGCGTGCCGCGTGGGCGAGACGCCGCCGCATCTCCTGGAAGGCGGTGTAGTTGCCGATGTAGTCGACGCGGCCCGCTCCGGCGAGCTCGAGGGCCCGCAGAGGATCCGCCTCGACGACGTGTCGCGCCCCGGCGTGGCGGAGCCGCACGGCGAGGTCGAGCCGGCGGTCCCCGGTGGCGACGACGATCCGGTCGCTGACCTGCTCGAAGGGGACGTCCCACAGCCAGGATGGGTCGTGGCCGTCGGCGGAGCGGGCGTTGATGCCGATGACGAGCGGGATGTCGTCGGATTCGACGAGCCCGAGGAGCTCGGTCCAACCGGCGGGGTTCTTTGCCAAAAGGAGACGGACGGTGCGGCCGCGGTGGGCGACGACGGCGAAGCGCCCGGCGACCTCGGTGACGCGGCTCGCGGCCGCGAGCGCCGCGGGGACCGTGAGCCCGAGCGCCGCGGCGCCGAGCGCGGCCATCGCGGCGTTCGCCCGGTTGAACCGTCCCGGGAGGGCAAGCTCGATCCGGTACGAGCCGGTCGCTGTGACCAGGTCCTCGCCGACGATCGAGGCGTCCGGTTCCGGACGGGCAAAGCCACAGGTGCAGCGCCAGGCCGCGCTGGCGGCGGGCTCCGCGGCCTCAAAGGTGATGCGCGCGTCGCACAACGGGCAGTGATAGGCGTCCTCGTGCCACAGCGTCCCGGCCGCGACCCACACGACGCGACGGGCGCGGCCGGCGGCGTAGACGACGAGTGGGTCGTCGGCGTTGGCGACGACGGTCGCGGAAAGCCCCTCGAGCGCGTCCCGCCAACGTGCCGCGACCATCCGAACCTCGCTCATGCGGTCGAGCTGATCGCGCGAGAGGTTGGTGAGGACGACCACCGCCGGGTCGAGGACGTGCGCCACGATCTCGAGGTAGCGCTCGTCGACCTCGAGGACCGCCGCCGCCCCGGGGGGTGAGTTGGCGAGCGCGCTCACGAGACCCGCGGGCATGTTTGCCCCGTACCCGGACGAAGCGACCACCGAGAGTCCCCCGAGTGCCTCCACCAGTAGCCGCGTCGTCGTCGTCTTGCCGTTCGTCCCGCTGACGAGGGCGACGCGTCGTGCTCTTCCGAGGGAGTCGAGCAGGTCGGGGTCGATTGCGAGCCCGACGCGACCGCCGATCGTCGAGCCGCTGCCGAGCCGCAGGGCGCGCGACAGCCAGCTCGTGGCGCGCATCGCCCGCGTCGCCAACGCCATTCTCAGCGGCCTCGTCGAAGGAGAAGTCGCCATGCCAGCTCCTCGGCACGCCGCCGGGCCGTCCGGTGGCCGCCGGGAAAACGCTAGAGGCTGCGATCCTGGTGCACCGGCCAGCTGTCGGTCGCCGCGCCGCGAGGTACGGTCGTAGGTGTGTGACGTTGTCTTCGTCGGGGTCTCGACGCGCCAATCGCTCGTTCACTCCGCCTGGCCCGCCTGGCAGGCCGTCTTGGGCACGAGCTGCGGGCTGCGCGGCATCGACCTCGGCCTTGACTGTGACGACGCGGCCTACGTCGAGCTCCTCGAGCGCCTGCGACAGGACGAGAGGGTGGCCGGAGCCGTCGTCACCGCCCACAAGGCGCGGATCTTCGCCGCCGGCCGAGCCTGCTTTTCTCATCTCGACCCGGCGTCCCTCACCTGCCGGGAGGTGAACGCCATCCGTCGCAGCTCGGGAGGGCTGTGGGCTTGGGCCCGCGACCCCGTCTCGGTCGGACGCGTCGTCGACCGGATCTGGCCGCGCCCTCAGGGACAGATCGTCTGCCTTGGCGCCGGCGGCACAACGCGGGCCCTCGCATACCATCTTGCGGCCCGAACGACACTCGAATTCATCTGCGCCGACCGGGACCCAGCGGCGCTCCGAGAGCTCGCCCGCGAGAATCCCGGGCGCGTCATCGGGCACGTCGGCGAGGGACCCTGGGACGAGCTCGTCGCCACGGCGCCTCCGGGGTCGCTCATCGTGAACGCCACGGGGATGGGCAAGGACCGCCCCGGCGACCCGACGTCCGAGGCGGTGCGTTTTCCAGAGCGGGCCGTGATCTGGGAGCTCAACTACCGGGGGGAGCTCGGGTTCCTGGGCCAAGCCCGGCGTCAGGCCGGATCGGCACATCTCGCGGTCCACGACGGCTGGCAGCTCTTCTGCCACGGTTGGGCTGCGGCCCTCTCCGTCGTGCTCGACGGGCGCGACGACGCCGGGCTCGGCGAGCGGTTCGCGCAGGCGGCAGCGGCATTCCGCCCGCCGGCTCACTGAGGCGGGCCGGCCCCTTCGGCGACCCCGGGCGCGGGCTGGCTGGCGGCGCGGTCCGAAAGGCAATGATCCGGTGAGAAGCCCCTAGCACTAAGGTCGCGTGCCGCCGAGGAGGTTCGCGCCGATGCAGGAGTTAGATCACGCCCGCCCCCGGGTGCCCGGGGTCGAGCCGGCGGAAGCCGCCCAGCTCGTCGACGAGGGCGCGGTGATCCCCGACGTTCGCGACAGCGACGAATTCTCACAGGGTCGCGCCAGAGGGGCGTTCCAGATCCCTTGCGGCGCGCTCGGCGAACGTCTCGGCCCGAGGTGCCGGTCGTGCGCCCGGTCATCGTGGTGTGCCGCTCGGGGGCGCTCCTATCAGGCGGCGCAGACGCTCGGCACGCGGGGCTATTCCTCGATGAGCCTTGCCGGCGGGATGCACGCCAGGTGCGACGACTGGCTCCCGGTCGAGCGAGGCGACGGCTCACCCGGGGTCGTCGCCTAGGAGTTCTCTTGCGGCCGCCGCCCAGTGCGGGACCGGGCGGCTCGCCATCCGGGTCGGCGGCGCGGAGATGTTCTAAGGAGTGTGATGGCGGTTCTCGACGAGGGTTTCGCGGCGCTGGAATTTGACGCGCTCCGCTCCGCCGCTCTCGAACGGGCGGGGGAGCTCGGATGCCGGCACGCTGATCTGCGCGTCGAGAAGATCCGGACCCAGTCGGTCACCCTGCGCGACGCGCGCCTGGAAGGCGCCGTCGACGACCTTTCGATCGGCATGGGGGTCCGCGTCGTGCGCGCCGGCGCGATGGGATTCGCGGGCACCGTCGCGACCGACGTCGACGCCGCTGGCCAGCTCGTGGCGGCAGCCGTCGACGCCGCTGCCGTCGCCGCCAGGGCGGGGGGAGAGGCGGTCGAGCTCGCCGATGAACCCGAACACGGCGTCGTCGAGTGGGCAGCGCCCTACCGGATCGACCCCACCGAGGTGCCGCTCGCCGACAAGGTCGCCCGCCTCGGGGCTTGGAGCGCCGGCCTGCTCCGGGCCCGGGGGGTCGAGCACGTGACGGCGTCGCTGCTCTGCGTCGCCGAGGACAAGTACTTCGCCAACCTCGCCGGGACGATCGCGAGGCAACAGCGCGTGCGCCTCCAGCCGAGCCTCGAGGCCCTCGCCGCCGCCGAGGACTCGTCGACGTTCGAGACGATGCGGACTTGCGCGCCGCCGGTCGGCCGCGGCTACGAGTACCTCGACGGAGAGGGGTGGGATTTCACGGCCGAGCTCGCCGAGCTCCCGGAGCTCCTCGCCGAGAAGCTACGGGCCCCCTCGGTCGAGCCGGGTGCCTACGACCTCGTCATCGACCCGACAAACCTCTGGCTCACCATCCACGAGTCCGTCGGCCACGCCACCGAGCTCGACCGGGCGCTCGGCTACGAGGCTGCCTACGCCGGGACGTCGTTCGCGACCCCCGACAAGCTCGGCGAGCTCCGCTATGGCTCCGAGCTCATGAACGTGACCGGCGACCGGACGACGCAATACGGGCTTGCCACCGTCGGCTTCGACGACGAGGGTGTCGAGGCCCAGCGCTTCGGCCTCGTCTCGGATGGCGTCCTCGTCGGCTACCAGCTCGACCGGCGGATCGCCGCCGCGGCGGGCCTCGGCCGCTCGAACGGGTGCGCCTTCGCCGACTCGCCGCTCAGCATCCCCCTCCAGCGCATGGCGAACGTCTCGCTCCGCCCCGCCGCCGGCCGGGGCCCGACGACGGCCGAACTCATCGGCGGCATCGACCGCGGGATCTACGTCGTCGGCGACAAGAGCTGGTCGATTGACATGCAGCGCTACAACTTCCAGTTCACCGGCCAGCGGTTCTTCCTGATTGAGCGCGGCAGACTCGCCGGGCAGCTGCGCGACGTCGCCTACCAGGCGACGACGACCGAGTTCTGGGGGGCGCTCGCGGCCGTGGGCGGTGAGTCGACGTACCTGGTCGGCGGGGCCTTCAACTGCGGCAAGGGTCAGCCGGGGCAGGTCGCGCCGGTGAGCCACGGCGCGCCGAGCGCGCTGTTCAGGGGAATCCGCGTGCTGAACACCCGGGCGGAGTCGGGACGATGAGCGGCGAGCCGGTGTCCGGACTGCCCGCGGCCGCGCAGGTTGTCGAAGAGGCGCTGGCCGCTTCGACGAGCGCCGCCTGCGTCGTCATCGTCGACGAGCTTTTCGACGCCAACGTGCGCTTCGCCAACAACACGATGACGACGAACGGTGTGCGGCGGGACCGTCGGGTGACGGTGGTGAGCTTTGCCGAGAGCCCGTCGGGGATGCGCGCCGGGGTGGCCTCGGCGAGCGGCCCCGTCGAGCCCGCCGGGCTCGTCGCCGCAGCGGAGTCGGAGGCAGCAGGGGCGTCGCCGGCCGAGGACGCCTCGCCCTTGGAGCCGACGGGCGCCGATCCCGCCTTCGCCGCGCCGCCGGAGACGACCGACCTCGGCGTGTTCGCGGCCCTGCTTCAAGAGCTGCGCTTGGCCTTCGGGGCTGCCCGGGCGGAAGGCCGCGTCCTCGCCGGCTTCGCCAGCCACGAGGTGCGCACGACCTATCTCGGATCCTCGGCGGGGGGGCGTCACCGCCACGTCCAGCCGACGGGGGCGGTGGAGCTCGTCGCCCGCCGCCCGGACGGCACGGCGTCGGCCTGGGCGGGACGGGCGGCGACGGACTTTGCCGACGTCTCCCTCGCCGCGCTCGACGGCGAGCTCCGCCGTCGCCTCGGGTGGGCCGGGCGGCGGGTCGACCTCGAACCAGGCCGCTACGAGGTGATCCTGCCGCCAGACGCCGTCGCCGACTTGGTGCTGGAGCTCGATTTCGCAGCGAGCGGGCGGGAGGCAGAGGACGGTGGCACGGTGTACTCGGCGGGGTCCGGCCGCACCCGGCTCGGCGAACGGCTGACCGCCCTGCCCTTCGAGGCCTGGAGCGATCCGGCGGCGCCGGGGCTTGAGTGCACCCCCTTCGTCGTCGCGCCGTCGTCGAACGTCGACACCTCGGTGTTCGACAACGGCCTGCCGATCGGGGCGGTGCACTGGATCGAGGACGGGGTCCTCCGCCACCTCCGCTAT
>JBEKLG010000036.1:0-14860 GCA_050010315.1 Acidimicrobiales bacterium | reverse complement strand
GCCTCGAGCCCTACGTCTAGATCGTGCCCCGGTCGGTCGGTGAGGTCTCCTTCGACGGCTGGTGGGATGTCGTGCCTCGAGCACTGAACCATTAGGAAGCTGCTGGGGTCCTCGGGCTCGACACTGGTGTCGTCGATGGGAGGAGTCAGATGATCTTTGTCGGAGTGGACTGGGCCGAGGCCCACCACGACGTGCACGTTGAGGACGCAGAGGGTAGGCGCCTCGGGGAAGGCCGGCTGCCCGAGGGCGTCGAGGGGATCGCCCGTTTCCACGAGCTCGTCGGTGCGCATATCGAAGATCCGAAAGAGGTGATCGTCGGGATCGAGACCGACCGGGGCCTGTTCGTCGCGGCGCTCGTCGCAGCGGGCTATCTCGTGTTCGCCGTGAACCCGATGTCGACCTCGCGCTATCGGGACCGCCACTCGAGCTCGGGCGCGAAGTCCGATCCCGGCGACGCCAAGGTGCTCGCTGACATGGTCCGCACCGACCGGCACAACCACCGCCCCGTCGCCGGTGACTCCGAGAGCGTCGAAGCGGTGAAGGTCCTCGCCCGGGCGCACCAGTCAATGATCTGGTCGAGAGGTCGGCAGGCCAACGCGCTGCGCTCGACGCTGCGGGAGTTCTACCCAGCGGCGCTCGCCGCCTTCGACGACCTGGCGAGCGCTGATGCCACAGAGGTGTTGAAGGTGGCGCCGACCCCGAGCCTCGGGGCGGAGCTTTCGCTTGCAAAGATCGCTGCGTCACTGCGCCAGGGCGGGCGACAGCGCCGGATCGACGAGCGAGCTCGAGAGATCCAGGCGGCACTGCGCTCGCCCCAGCTCCAGGGCTCCGCGCTGGTGGCGAGCGCGATGGGTGCTTCGGTCAAGGCGTCGGTGACGGTGATCTCGACGATGAACGCCGAGATCGCGAACCTCGCGCAGCAGCTCGAAGCGGGTTTTGAGCAGCACCCGGCCGCCAAGGTGGTCCGTTCCCTGCCAGGACTGGGGACCATCCTCGGCGCCCGGGTGCTCGGCGAGTTCGGGGATGACCCGGACCGTTACGCCAGTGCCAAGTCTCGCAAGAACTACGCCGGCACGTCGCCGATTACCCGCGCGTCGGGCACCAAGCGGGTCGTGCTCGCCCGCTACGCCCGCAACATGCGCCTCGCTGACGCGATCTATCTGTGGTCCTTTGCGAGCCTCACTGCGTCGCCGGGGGCCCGCGCCTTCTACGACGCCCGACGAACAGCGGGCGACACCCACCATGCGGCGCTCAGAGCCCTCGGGAACCGGCTCGTCGGCATCCTCCATGGCTGTCTCGTCAACGGCAGTTTCTACGACGAGCACACCGCCTGGGGCCACCGCTCCGAGAGCACGGTCGCCGCGGCCGCTTGACAAGTTAGGGGCGTGGGATATCTAGACGGAGCCTTGCCGCGGCCGGAGCTCCGCACCGCCGCGGCGGCCGGCGCCGCGCTCTCGGGCCCGTGGGCTCCAGTCGGGGATCGCCGTCGGCTCCAGCGCTGCGACGTCGGGGTCACCCCCCGGCTCAGATGGCACAAGCTCCCGGAATCGCCGGAGACGAGCTCACGGGTCGGATCCTCTCGCCACCCTCGGCCAAGGAACTCCCGGGTTCCGGGGAGATCGGCACGGTCCCGACGAGGCGTTCAGCCCAGCCTGGCACTGCCCCGGGAAAGATTGGCGCTGAACGTGCGTTCCCGGTGGTCGGCTCGTGAACTCCTCGCCGGCGGCGTCACGAGCCCGGGGAACCTTGGTGCCGAGAATCCCGTCAGCGAGTCGATCGTCTAGAACGCGACCGCGGCAGCAGCGGGGAACCAGTACCCGGGATCGCCGTCGAAGCGGCGGCGTTTCATCCCGGAGTAGAGCCGAACGCAGGCCGCGGCGATCTGTGGGTCGAATTGCCTGCCACTGTTCTTGTCGATCTCGGCGAGCGCGTCGGCGAGGTTCGCCGCCGGGCGGTAGGGACGGGGCGAGGTCATCGCCTCGAGGACGTCGGCGACCATGACGACCCGTGCCCCGAGGCTGATCTCGTCGCCCTTGAGGCCGGACGGATACCCGCTGCCGTCGAGACGCTCGTGATGCTGCAGGATCGTTGTCGCCACCGGCCATGGGAAGTCGATGCTGGCGATGATGTCGACACCCGCCTGGGGATGGACCTTCACCAGCTCGAACTCCGCGGCGCTCAACTTGGCGGGTTTCGACAGGATCTGTGCCGGCACGACGATCTTGCCGATGTCGTGGAGCGTCGCCGCGACCTCAATGCCTTTCGTCGTGTCGGGGTCGAGATCCAACTCGTGGGCGAGCGTCACGGCGATCTTCGCGACCCCCCGCTGGTGGCCGGCCGTGTAGGGGTCGAACTCGGTGCTCGCCGCGACCGCGCCCACGGCCGCCTCAAGGGTCGCCGCCAGCTGCTCAAGGTTCTGCTCGTTCTTCGCGCGCTCCTGGAGCATCTTCAGCCCGAACTCCATCTCGCTCGCGAACTCCTGGAAGAGCTGCACCGTCTCGGGGTCGAAGGCGCCGGCCCGCTTGGCAAAGATTCCGAGGGCTCCGGACACGGCCTCGCCGGCGATGAGCGGCAGCGCGACAGCGGCGCGCATCTCGTAATCGAGCGCGACTTTGCGCCAGGGATCCCTATCCGGCAGTGCCTCAACGTCGTTGACGATCTGGACCTGGCGAGTTCGCAGGGCCTCAATCACCGGCCCGATGCCCTCGACGAGGCCGCAGGACGTGGCGTGGATGGCGTCGAAGTAGTGGCGGTCAACCTCCCCGTGGTAGGCGAGCGAGACCACCCCGGAAGGATCCCCCGCCGCGGGAACGGCCACCCAGGCGAACTGGTAGCCGCCCTGTTCGACAAGATCCCGGCACATGTCGTCGAACAACTCCGTCTCGTCCTTCGCGTGGACGAGCGTCTCGCTGACTGCGACAAGGGTGCGTAGCGACTGGCGCGCGTTGGCGAGCGCCAGCTCGAGGCCGGTCTGACCGGTTTCAACCCGGCTTTCGAGGAGGAGGCCGTCACGGAACTTCACGACCAAAAAGTCGAATGCGCCGGCGGACTCGCCAGGCGCAGCGCACGGGATCTCGCAGTGCTCGGGTTCGGCGGTCGCGAACACCCGCGAGTAGCAGCCCATCACGCCGAGATCCCGATGCGCCGGGAAGAGCTCGAGCTCGCCCTGGCCGAGAAGCTGCTCGGGGCTGCGGCCGCAGAGACGGAGGCCGGCCGCGTTCGCGAACCGGTACTCGAAGTCAACGATCTCGCCCAGACGATCGCGACGCGGAGCCATGACGAACACCGGATCGGGAAGCGTGTCGAGCACCGAGCGGAACAGGACTTCGTCGTCGCCGTAGATCTCAGCCGGCTCACGGGGCCGCGTCATCATCAGGTCGCCAGATCGTCGGGGAGCGGATGGGCCAGTCCCCCAGGCGCGCCGCGGGGTTTCGCATCAACGGCGGTGGCCGTCGCGGCAAGCCGGCAGCGCCGTTCGCCGCCGACCGTCGCGACGGCCATCGTCTTATTCCCGCCCTCGTCGAAATGGACTCGCCAGAATGCGCGACGAGAACCGCCCGGGTTCTCTCGTCCGATCACGACGGTCCTGGCCACGCCATCTTTCCCCTCGCGAAATTCGTTCGTATCAGGAGCCTCTGTTCTAACGGCGACGTCGCCGTCGACCTTGAGCCTCCCGGGACGCAGAGATCTCAACTCACGCCCGCCGCTTCGCCCGGCCGGATCGGCGAGAAGAACGGCTGACGTTCGGCCGCCGGACGCCCGTTGCGCCGGAGACCGGCGCGAGCAGGCGTGAGGCGCCGACCACCCCTCGCCGCAGGCCGCTACGGAACGGTCACCGCGCCCCGAGAAGCGCGCGCTGGAATCGGGTGGCGAGGCGTTTGACGCAAACTCGGCAGCCGACGACCGTCCGTGCTGGCACTTTCGGCATACCTCCAGTGCCACACTCCCCGCCATGAAACCATCATCTGCCGAGGACCGGCGAACTCACAGACACGGATAGCACCATTTCCGATGGCACATCTGGGCGGCGCCTAGTCAAGACGCGTGTTCTGCGATGACCACCCTCAGTCGTGAACGCCAGGGCAACACCGAAGCGGCGCCTCGGGGGCGAGAACCCGACCGGCCGGGCGGGATCGTGCGGGCGGGATCCTCAGGCCGACTTCTGGCGCTGACGAAGCAGACGACGGCGCTCGCGCTCGGTAAGGCCTCCCCACACGCCGTCGCGCTCGCGCGCCACAATGGCGTGCTCGAGGCACATCTCGCGCACCGAGCAGAGGGCGCAAACAGCTTTCGCCTCCTCGGCCTCTTCCTCCGTGAGCGGGTAGAAGACCTCGGGGTCGAGTCCTCGGCAGGCCGATCGCTGGCGCCACGTGGCTTTCATCAACCAGTCGCTTTCTCGCGTTCCGTCGCTCTCGCGACCTTCTACTGCCGGTGCGAGCCGTTCGCCGCGACACGTTCGAGCGAGGACGGCCGCGCGGACCGACACGCCTGAGGTGCCGAGAGGCGCGCGTCACTACCCCAGCGCAGGCGAAAAAATATTGTGCCCCAGCAACCATTCGCTGTAAAGGGCGGGCCCGATCAGGCGGCACGGGAAAACGGCTCTCCCGCCCTGTGCCACACTGTGCGGCCGTGGGAAGAAGCTGCGAGGCGTGAGCGTCCTCGTCATTGACGTCGGTTCGAGCTCGGTGCGGGCTGCCCTCGTTCGACCCGACGGGTCGGTCGAACACCCCCACCAGCAGCGCCTGCCGGACCTCCGCCCGTCGCCCGGCGTGGCCGAGTTCGACCCGGCCGCGCTCGCCGAGGTCGCGGCCGGCGTCGCCACCGCGACGCTCGATGCCGGCGGGCCGGCCCGGGCGGTCGGAATCACGGCGCAACGTGCCTCGACGATCCTCTGGGAACGTTCGAGCGGGCGGCCCGTCGCTCCGGGCATCTCCTGGCAGGACCTCCGCACCGCCGGAAGGTGCCTCGCCCTCTCGGCGCGCGGCCTCCGCCTCACCCCGAACCAGTCGGCGACGAAGCTCGCCTACCTTCTCGACCTCGTTGACGTCGACCGGAGGCGGGACCTGTGTTTCGGCACCGTCGAGTGCTATCTCGCCTGGGTGCTCTCGGGCGGGTCGGCCCACGTCACCGACGCCTCGAACGCCGCCGTCACCGGCCTCGTCCTCAACGACGCCTCCGACTGGGACGACCACGTCCTCGAAGAACTCCACCTGTCGCGCACGCTTCTCCCCCGGATCGTCGACTCGACCGGCATCGTCGCCACGGCGTCGGCTCTCCCCGGAAAGCCGCCGATCGCCGGCCTCATCGGCGACCAACAGTCCTCGCTGATCGGGCAGGCGTGTCTCCTTCCCGGTGAAGCCAAGGCGACTTTCGGCACCGGGGCGATGCTCGACTGCGTCACCGCGGCCCGCCCGGCGTTCAGCTCACGCGGCGATCTCGGGACGTTCCCCATCGTCGCCTGGCGCGAATCGGGCCAGCTGACCTGGGGAATCGAGGCGATCATGCTCTCGGCGGGGTCGTGCATCGAGTGGCTGCGCGCCGGCCTCGGCCTGATCGGTGACGCGGCGGAGTCCGACGAGGTCGCGGGTTCGGTCCCCGACGCCGGCGGCGTGATCTTCGTCCCGGCGCTCGGCGGCCTCGGGACTCCGGTCTGGGACTTCGGGGCACGCGGCACCCTCGTCGGCCTTGACGCCTCGACCTCTCGGGCCGAACTCGTCCGGGCCGTGCTCGAGGGCATCGCCCACCGCAGTGCCGACCTCCTGGAGGCCGCGGAAGGTGACGGGGGTGTCAAAATCACGACGCTGCGCGTCGACGGCGGCATGACGGCGAACGCGACGTTCCTCCAACTCCTCGCCGACGCGCTGCAGCGCCCGGTCGCTCCGGCGCTCGTCCGGAACGCGACGACGCTCGGCGCGGCCTATCTTGCCGGCACCGCGACGGGGATCTGGCCATCGCTCGCCGAGGCAGCCTCGACGGCGCGCTGCGCACCCGTCCTCGAGCCGGCACGCAGGCTCGATCGCGAACGCTGGCTCGAGGCGCGGGAACGGGCGCTTCGCACGGTGCCGGCACTCTCGGCGATCTCGTTCTAGGGGAACATTCAGGACACCTCTACGGCCAGCGCCTCCGGAAGCGTCGCCCGCCGATCGAGCAGTGCCCGAAAACCCATGAGTTGGCGGGGGCTGTTGAACCCAACAGCGGCGGAGAGGCGCCCATCGCGCCCGTAACAGGCGACGAAGCGCCGCTCGGCGATCGCCCCGGCGACGACGTGCACCTCGTCACCTGGCGCCGGGATGCCGATTGCCTGGATCTTCATGTCGAACTGGTCGGACCAGAAGTACGGCACCGAGGCAAACGGCGTCGCTCCCGTGCCAGCGAGCAGGCTCGACGCGGCGTGCGCACCCTGCTCGGAGGCATTCGTCCGGTGTTCGAGCCGGACGGTCCCCCCCGCCAGCGGGTGGGGCCAGCGGGCGACGTCACCCGCGGCGACGACGCCGGGGGCCGCGCAAAGCGTCGGCGCGCACAAGACGCCGTCGCTCAGATCGAGACCGGAACCCGCGAGCCAGGCGGTCTCCGGCACAACGCCGATCGCGACGAGCACGACGTCGGCTTCAACCAGCGTTCCGTCGCCGAGGCGAACACCCGCGACGCTGCCCTCCCCGACCAGGCCCTCGACACCGACGCCGGTCCGCACCTTGACGCCGTGGTCGGCGTGGACCTCGGCGATCGCCCGGCCAACTAAGGGTCCGACGACACGCGCCAGGGGTGTGGGCTTGGGCTCGATGACGGTCACCTCGGCGCCGAGAGCGCGCGCCGTGGCCGCCACCTCCATCCCGAGGAATCCCCCGCCGACGACGGCGAGGCGCACCCCGGCCGCGCCAAGGAGAGCGCGCAGACGGTAGGCGTCGTCGAGACGGCGCAGGGTGACGACCCCGCTGAGATCCGGGCCACCGCGCAGTGTCCGTGGCGTCGCTCCCGTCGCCACGACGAGACCGTCAAAGGCGAGCTTGCGCCCCGATCCGAGCGCGACCAGCCGGGCGTCGAGATCGACGACACACGCCCGCTCGCCAAGCACGAGCTCCAACTCGAGCCCGGCGAGCTTGGCCGGCGTGGTCAGCGCCAGCAGATCGACATCCAACCTCCCCGCGAGGAACTCCTTGGATAGCGGCGGCCGGTCGTAGGGGAGGTGCGATTCGGCACCGACCAGCGCAATTGAGCCCTCGAAGCCGCCGTGGCGCAGGCCCTCGCACGCCCGCAGCCCGGCGAGCGACGCCCCGACGACGACGACTGAACCGAGCACAAACCAAGACTACGGTGTCCCCGGTCGCCCTCCGAGGACGGCCGGCCATCGCCTAGTCCCCGGAGTCCTGCCCCCCGTCCTCACCGATCGCGGCCAACCTCGGCATCAGGGCGTCGACGTTCTTGCGCGCCCCGCGGATCCTGCGATCGAGCTCCTCGACGATCTCGATCGCGCGCCGGAAGCGCACCTCGAGCACGTCGACATCGACCAGCCCCTCGTCGAGCTCCCGCACGATGGCGTCGAGCTCGGCGGCAGCGGCCGCGTAGCTGAGATCGCCGACCGGTGTCACGTCCGGCTGGTCCCCGTCCTCTTGGTTCATGGTCCTTTTCCACCCGTCCTTGGTCTGTCCGGCGCCGCGCCAGATGGTCTCGTCGCCTCGACGACGGAGAGCGTCTCCCCGTCGACGAATCGCGTCGTCATCCGTGCACCAGGCGCGAGCGTCGCCGCGGAATGCACCGGCCGCCCCGCTGTATCGCTCGTCAACGTCCAGCCCCGTTCGAGCTGACGAATCGGGTCAAAGGCCCGGAGCACCAGCTGTCTGCGCAGAAGATCCTGCTCCCCGGAAAGGAGCGACCGGCGCGTCGTCGCCCCGAGGAGGCCAGAGCGACGGAAGAGCGCGACGGCCTCGCGACGAAGACGCGCCTCCGCGATCCGGGCGAGTTCGAGCGCCGCGGCACGAAGCTCCACCGATCTCCCCTCGAGATGATGGCGCACATTGCGAGCCAGTCCTGCGGCAACCGCCGCGAGCTGGTAGGCGGCCGAGTCGAGCCTCGCCCGGGCGAGGCCGGTGAGAACCCCCGCTTTGCGCTCGATCTCGCCTACGTACTCGGCCACCCGGCCGACGACAGCCTCGCCGCACTGGGTCGGCGTGATCATCGCCCGCTGGGCGACCTCGTCGGCGACCGACCGGTCGCCGGTGTGCCCGATCCCCGTCCACACCGGGAACGGAGCCGTGGCTATGGCGCGGGCGACGACCTCGGAGTCGAAGGCGGCGAGGTCGCCGCGCCCTCCCCCGCCGCGCACGACGACCGCGAGATCGATTGGCGTCGAGGCGAGCCGCCCGAGAGCAGCGGCGATCTGGGCGGGCGCCTCGGCGCCCTGGACGAGCGTCGCCGCGAAGAACACCTCGAAAGCGAAGCCGGAGCGGTCGAGCTGCCCGACGAAGTCACGGTGCGCCTCGGATCCCGGGCTCGTGACGACGCCGACGCGCAGCGGCACCGCCGACAGCTCGAGGCGCCGGTTGGCTTCTAGCAGGCCTTCGACCTCAAGAGTATGGAGAAGCCGGCGCCGCGCCGCCGCGATGCCGCCGACCATCGCCTCGACGTCGAGTTCGGTGAGCGTGAAGCGCAGCTTGCTGCCCCCTTCCCAGACGGAGACACGCCCGCGGACCCGTACGACGCGGCCGACTTCCAGCCAGACGCCGGCCTGCGTCAACGCCTCGGCGACACGCGACCACTCCCGGGCCCAGCAGACAACCTCGAGCTGCGCCGCGACGCGCTCGGATTCGCCGGCAGATTCGTCGGCGAGCTCGATGTAGTGATGGCCCCGGCTCTCCCGCAGGCCACGGATCTCACCGACGACCCATACCTCCTCGCTGAACTCACGGGCCAGGGCTGCCTTGACGCGTTCGTAGAACTCGCTGACCGAGAGCGCTGGGTCGGCCGGTGACTCCTCGGCCCCGCGACGCGGCAAGCGGTCGCTGGCACCGGCTCCGGGTTGAACCCGACGTGCCCGCGCCACGCCGGCCCCGCGGCGACCCGCCTGCCGGCCGGGGGTGCCTGTCGTGGCTCGGCGCTGTTCCGCACGTTGCGCCGCGGCGAGGACGTCGTCCATCCGCCGTCTGAGCACGTCGCCGGCGCTCGTCGACGCGGCGTCATCGGTGGCGAAATCGAAGCGCTGCTCCTCCGGCACGCTGTCAGGCACCACGCGACGAAGGCTACCCGTGGGCCCACCTCCCGAAGCGGACCGAACGCGCCCGGCCCGACACGGAGAGCGCGACAATGGCGGAGGCGGCGAGTCGGCCGGGTGGCCGCGGACGGGGTGCGCAGCACCCCGTCTGAGGAAGGTCGGGACTCCGCAGGGCAGGGTGCTGGCTAACGGCCAGTCGGGGCGACCCGCAGGAAAGTGCAACAGAGAGCAAACCGCCGATGGCCGCAAGGCACAGGCAAGGGTGAAACGGTGCGGCAAGAGCGCACCAGCGGCCGGGGTGACCCGGCCGGCTCGGTAAACCCCACCCGGAGCAAGGCCAAGCGTGGGACGGGCTGCCCGTCCAATGTCCCCAGGTAGGCCGCAGAGATGGATGGCCACCCCCCAGAGCATTCCGCTCCGGGGACAGAATCCCGCCTACAGGCCGGCTCGCCGCCCATACCCCCTTCAAGCGTCGCTGAAATGCCAACTGAGCATCTCTTCTGTCGTCAACCGTTGGTGACCGCGGCTGTTCGTCGGTCACAGACCGGCGTCGGGTCCCGCTGGGCGGTCCAGCTCGGACCCCGAGATGCGGAGCCGGAACCCTCGGCTCTCGTTAGCTCGGCCGACTAGGTAGCGTCCTCTCGTGCGCCGGGCCACCCGCGGCACCGCCCTCACTAGAGCATCGTGACGTTGTGCCCTGGTGCGCTGGCCTTGGTCACAGGAAACTGGCTGGCGATCCCGAAAGAACCGCCCATGACGATCGCCGTAGCGAGCTCCGACGCGGTCGAGATCCGCGAACCGCGTGCCTGCCCGACACTCCCGGTCGCGACAACGCTCGACGGCGGGACTGGGCGCGACCGGATCAGGGCCGGCGCGGCGGGTCGGGGTGAACGGGTTGCGAGGCAAAACCGACTCACCGAGATCGACGCCGGTGGGACGCCCCCCCGCGGATTCTGAGGTCATGGCCTCCTGGTCGACCGCCTGTCTCGACGGCGAGGCGGCCGGCCGCTACGTCCTCGGCCGGCGCACCCCTTCTGGGGGATACTCGTTCTACCGGACCCCGGAGTGGGGTGTCGAGGAACCGAACGCGCCTGACACCCTCGCCGCCCTCGAGTGCCTCCGCCTGCTCGACCTCCCGGCCCCCGAGCCAGAGCTGACGGCGAAGTGGCTCCGCAGCCTGCAGGACGGCGGCGGCGGCTACCCCACTCTCACGATCGGCTGGGCCACGCTGCGGGCGCTCGCCATCCTTGGCTACGAGCCGGATCGGCGGCCCACGGCCTGGGTGGCAGAACACGAAGAGGCTCTTCTGCGCACCGGCGGGAACCGCGACTGGGGCGGCGCGCTGCGCGAGGCACTCCACGTCGCCGAGTTGCGCCGGCTCGACGGCACGGCGCGACCGGCCAGGGCGCGTGATCCGTTCTCCGGCCTCGTCGCCGGGGCTCGCGATCCGCTCGGGGGCTGGGCCCGCCCGGGCCCCGATCTCGAAACGACGGCGGTCGCCGTCCTCATCGCCGGCCCGGCCCACCTGTCGCAACCCGACAGGTCCCGGACCGAGGAATTCTTCCGCCGCTGCGAAGACCACGTCTTTGGCCTGCGGCTCCAACCGGATGCCGGCGCGACCGGGGTCGGCGCCCTTTGGGGTGGAGTCGAACTCGCCGAGGGGTTAAGGCTCGAACCGAAATACCCCACGGCTATCTGTGAGAGTCTGGCAGTGTTGCAACGGGCCGACGGCGGCCTCGGCGCAAGGCATTTCGCGATCTCGACGCTGCGGGACACCTGGCGGGGTCTTGACGCTGCGCAATTGCTCGACCGCTTACAGTCCGAACAGCTACAGGAGGATGAATGATGACCGGCTCCAAATACGTCCGCTTTTTCGAGGAGATCGGAATCGAGGACGTGCCCATCGTCGGCGGCAAGAACGCCTCCCTCGGCGAGATGTACCAGAAGCTGTCCCACGAGGGCGTGCGCATTCCCAACGGCTTCGCGATCACCGCCGAGGGTTATCGCCACATGCTGCGGGAAGCCGGCGCTCTGGCGCCCCTGCACGAAGCGATCGACAAGCTCGACCCGAGCGACGTCGCCGACCTCGCCCGCTCAGGCAAGCGCGCCCGGGAGATCATCTACGGCGCCGGGCTGCCCAAGGACCTCGCCGAGGAGATCATCGCCGCCTACCGCAAGCTCCAAGCACAGTACGGCGATGACGTCAGCCTGGCCGTGCGCTCCTCGGCGACGGCCGAGGACCTGCCGACGGCGAGCTTCGCCGGCCAGCAGGACACCTACCTCAACATCAAAGGTGACGAGAGCCTGCTTAACGCCTGTCGGCGTTGCTTCGCGAGCCTCTTCACCGATCGTGCCATCCACTACCGCGTCGACCAGGGATTCGACCACTTCGACGTGGCGCTGTCGATCGGCGTGATGAAGATGGTGCGCTCGGACCTCGCCTCGTCGGGCGTGATGTTCTCGCTCGACACCGAGTCGGGCTTCCGCGACGTCGTCTTCGTAACCGGCTCCTACGGCCTCGGCGAGAACGTCGTCCAAGGCGCCGTCGATCCCGACGAGTTCTACGTCTTCAAGCCCACCTTCGAAGCCGGGCACCGCGCCGTGCTGCGTCGCCTCATCGGTGAGAAGGCGATCAAGATGATCTTCGTCGAAGGCGAGACCGGCGTGACGACGCGCAATATTCCGACGCCAAAGGCCGATCGCGAGCGTTTCTGCCTGAGCGACGAGGACGTCCTCGAGCTCGCCCAGTACGCCATCGCCATCGAGAAGCACTACAACCGCCCGATGGACTTGGAGTGGGCCAAGGACGGGATCGACAACCTGCTCTATCTCGTGCAGGCACGGCCCGAGACGGTCGCCTCGCAGCGCAAGCCGACGAGTCTCGAGACCTACGTCCTAGACGGCACCGGGGAGATCCTCACCTCCGGCCGGTCAGTCGGAGAGAAGATCGCCTCTGGCAACGCCCGGGTCATCGTCGATGTCTCCCACCTCGAGGACTTCAACGCCGGCGAGGTGTTGATCACCGACATGACAACCCCGGACTGGGAGCCCGTCATGAAGACCGCGGCGGCGATTGTCACCAACCGCGGCGGCCGGACCTGCCACGCCGCGATCATCGCCCGTGAACTCGGCATCCCGGCCATCGTCGGCACGGGAGACTGCACGACCGCGGTGCCTCAAGGCAACTTCGTCACCGTGTCGTGCGCCGAAGGCGACTCCGGGCGCGTCTACAAGGGCGAGGTCCCCTTCCACGTGGTGCGGACCGAGGTGGAGGGCATGGAACGCCCGGAGACCGACATCATGATCAACCTCGGCAACCCGGACCTCGCGTTCAAGACCTCGTTCCTCCCGAACGACGGCGTGGGCCTGGCGCGCATGGAGTTCATCATCAGCGAGTCGATCCGGGCCCACCCCATGGCCCTGCTCCACCCCGACAAGGTCACCGACCGCGAAGCGGCGGCGACGATCGCCCGGCTCATCCGTGGCTACCCCGACGGCGAGTCGTTCTTCGTCGAGCGGCTCTCCGAGGGGATCGGCACCATCGCCGCGGCGTTCTGGCCCAAGCCTGTCGTCGTGCGGATGAGCGACTTCAAGACCAACGAGTACGCCAGCCTCCTCGGCGGTGCCGCCTTCGAGCCCGAGGAGAGCAACCCGATGCTCGGTTGGCGCGGCGCCTCCCGCTACGCCCACCCGGGCTACGTCGAGGGATTCGGCCTCGAGTGCCGGGCGATGAAGCGGGTCCGCGACGAGATGGGCCTCACGAACGTCATCCTCATGATCCCCTTCGTCCGCCGCGTCGTGGAGGCCGAAGCGGTGCTCGCCCAGATGGCGAAGCTCGGGCTCGTCCGCGGGGGGAACGGCCTCAAGATCTACGCGATGTGCGAGATCCCGAACAACGTCACCCTCGTCGACCAGTTCGCGCCGCTCTTCGACGGCTACTCGATCGGGTCGAACGACCTCACGCAGCTCTGCCTCGGCGTCGACCGGGACAGCGAGATCGTGGCGTTCGACTACGAAGAGCGCGACGACGGCGTGAAGGAGATGATCCGGCTGGCCGTCGAGGGTTGCCACCGCAACGGGATCCATTCCGGGATCTGCGGCCAGGCGCCCTCGGACTACCCGGAGATGGCCCAGTACCTCGTCGAGATCGGCATCGATTCGATGAGCCTCAACCCGGACACGGTCCTCAAGACGACCGAGGTCGTGCTCGACCTGGAGCGCAAGCTCGGCAAGGCTCCGGGCCACAAGGGCGCCCACTAGGACGGCGAAACGCTCCGACCGCGAGATCCCGGTCCCTCGTCGGCGACCCGGGTCCCGCGGTCCGGGGCTGCGCGGCTGACGACGTGGCGTGGCCCGAGCACCGTGAGCGGACCGGGGCTCGCTGTCGCCCTCGGCGGCGACACCGGATGGCACCGGCGCGCGAGACTCGACCCGTGCTCTGGCTCGTCTTCGAGATCGTTCTGTCGGGACTCGTCGTCGGCGCCCTCGGCCGGCTCATCGTTCCTGGCCCGCAGCGCATGGGCATCGGCATGACGATCCTCGTCGGCATCGCCGGTTCGATCCTCGGCGGGCTCCTCGGCCGGCTCGTGTTCGGCCTGCGCTATGGCTACTCACTCGGGCTCGCCCTGGTGCTCGCCGTGGGCTGCACGGCGATGATCGTCTACGCCATGCAACGCAGCGAACACGGCCGTCACCGCCTGACCTGACGCCTCGCCTGCCCGGCGCCGGGCGACCGCTGCCGGCGCAGCGCTCAGGCGACGAGGATCCGCCCGCACTGGGCGCAATGGACGACTTCATCTGCGGGCGCGTGCCGGAGGTGGTCGAGCTCGGCCGCGGCGACGACGAGGTGGCAACCGCCACATAAGCCGTTGACCAGCCGGGAGACGGCCACGCCGTCGAGCCTGGCGCGCAGGCGCTCGTACTCGTCGCGGAGTTCGCTCGGCACCGCGGCGGCGAGCTCCGCCCGGAGACTGGCGATCGTCGCGATCTCGGTGTCGATCGCCACCTCGCTGGTGCCGAGCGCGGCACGCGCCGAGGAGATCTCGCGGGTGAGCGTCCCCCGTTCGCCGCCGAGGACCCCGAGCTGTCGTTCCAGCTCCTCGAGGGCCTCCATCACCACGAGCTGCTTATCGTCGAGCTCGCTCCGGCGCCGGTCGAGCGAACCGATCTCCGTCGCCATCGCCTCCTGGTCGCGGAACGACGCCGCCCCGCCGGCACGGAGGTGGCCGTCGATCCGCGCCGTCCGGACCACGAGCTCGTCGACCTCGCTCGCCAGCTCCGCGAGGCGCGCCTCGGCATCGCGGCGTCGACCTGCGAGCGCCGCCACGGCGGCGCTGTTCTCGACGAGCTTCGTCTCGAGCCCGGCGAGCGTCGTCCGCTCGACGAGTCGGGACCGGCGGTGACGGAGCTGGTCCATAGCCGCGTCGGCGTCCTGCAGGCGAACCAGGGCGGCGAGGAGAGCTGGGGCGGGCCCTTCGCCGGCGGGGGCGGTTTCGCCGCTCACCGGTGCACCGCGGGACGCGGCGACTCGGTCCGGGCGGCGAGCAGTTCGCCGAGGAGCGGCGCGCTCGCCGCGGCGACCGGGCTGCGCCGGGCGGCGTGGCTGCGCACGACGAGATCCCGGCCGGCCGCATCGGCGACCGCCGCCCCGGACTC
>JBEKLG010000035.1:0-14981 GCA_050010315.1 Acidimicrobiales bacterium | reverse complement strand
GGAGCTGACTGCCGAGCTCACAGCCTTCGGTGCGTCCAAGAGGGCGCCGCGATGCCGGATGAGAAGTGGTCGTCCGACTAGCACCAACCGATGAGTCACTGGAAGGTTCCTGAGCTCTGCTTGGCTTAGAAGCACAGAACGACCCGTCTTGCGTTGGCGACAACGAACTCATCGGCTGGGTCAACCACGCCCGATCGACGGGTCGGAGCGGCATTTCTGGGGCGGGTCGGTCGGGTGTCTTGACTCGGGTGGATTGACCCTCCGCGTCGGGCGCGTCACGGGCGCGAACGAGCGCGTCCGAACTGCCGCGTGGTGCCGCGTGCTGCCGCAAGCGGGAAGAGGGGAATTCGCATAAGTCCTGTTCACAGGATTGCGGCAATCCATTTTCGCAACGTGGAGGTCGGCTGTTCGAGTCCGCTCACCTCCACGAAGAGAAGCCGCGCTAGGTGGACAGGAACCGCTACGGCGCCGGAATGGCCACGCCCGCGGATCTGCTTGCTCCCACGCGACGTGGGAACTCCTGGCCCTAGACAACAGAAGTCGTCGTTCGTAATCTCTCCTGAGCTGGGCTGTCGAGTGGGTTCACGCGGCCTGCCGGGCACTGGAGGTAGCCGAAGTGATCAACACCGGCGATACCGCCTTCGTCCTCGTGTGCGCGGCCCTCGTCATGGTCATGACGCCGGGTCTCGCCTTTTTCTATGGCGGCCTGGTGAGGCGCAAGAACGTGCTCGCCATCATGATGCACAGCTTCATCTCGATGGGTGTCGTGACGGTCGTCTGGGTCGCAGTCGGCTACTCGCTCGCCTTCTCGGGCAACCTCGGCGGCATCATCGGAAATCTCTCCTGGGCGGGCCTGCACGACGTGGGAACGCACCCCAACATCTGGGCGCCGCACATCCCCGCCCTGGCCCACTTCTCGTTTCAGGAGATGTTCGCCATCATCACACCCGCTCTCATTACTGGCGCGTTCGCCGACCGGGTGCACTTCAAGAGCTATCTGAAGTTCCTCGTGCTGTGGAGTGTCCTCGTCTATGTGCCAATCGTCCACTGGCTGTGGGGAGGAGGATTCCTCGCGAGGTGGGGAGTACGCGACTTCGCCGGCGGGATGGTCGTGCACACGAGTGCCGGATTCGCAGCGCTCGCCTCTGTCTGGGTGGTTGGTGCTCGTAAGTTCGCACCGGGTGAGAAGACGGTCCCCCACAACGTCGCCTTCGTCGGGCTCGGGACAGGCCTTTTATGGTTCGGTTGGTTCGGCTTCAACGCTGGATCGGCTCTCGCCGCCAACGGAATCGCCGCTCAAGCATTCGTCAACACCGACATCGCTGCCTCAGTCGCGATGTGCACCTGGATGGCGATCAGCTGGTGGCGCGGCGGGAAGCCAAGCATCGTCGGTGCCTTTACTGGGGCCGTCGCAGGGCTCGCCTGCATTACGCCATGCGCCGGGTACGTACCGACATGGGCTTCCTTCGTTATCGGGTTCCTTGCCGGCAGCATTTGTTACGGGGCGGTCGCCTTCGTCAACAAGATGAAGTGGGACGACGCCCTAGACGTCTGGGCGGTACACGGAGTCGGAGGCCTCCTCGGCTCAATCCTCCTGGGTGTCTTCGCCTACCTATCGGTCAACTCCACTGGGGCGAACGGCCTCGTGGCCGGAGACGCCAGCTTTCTTGGCAAGCAGGTCGCGGCCGCCCTCTTGATCGCCGCCTACGCCTTCGTCGTCACCTGGCTCATCCTGAAGGTGCTCAATTACTTCGAGCCGATCCGGGTGCCGGACGCGGTCGAACTAGCCGGCCTCGACACCCTGATCAAAGAAGAGCAAGCCTACGAATTCGGGTGATCTTTCGTAATGCACTCAGTTTCGTCGCCCGTCGCCACTGCAACACGCGAATAGCGGTGGCACCGGGACGGAGGCGTCAAAGCATCGTCGATTGGTCAGAGCCTGATCGCGACTAGGGCGTGCGTACCGGGCCGTGCACCATTCCGGCAGCCGAGATCTCCCACCGAGTCCTCGACCCGGCCGCCGAACGGCCGACGCCCGAGAGGGGTCATGTTGCTCCGCGTTTCACTTATGAGGGCATCAGGCGCGGTGGGAGCTCCAATCCCGGCTCGGGCTGCATGTTCCTGTCGGGAGAGTGGCACGCGAGACCGATTCCGAGGATGACGAGCAGACCACTGCACGCCTGCTGCACAAGGTCATCGACAAGAGGCCTTCGGAAGAGGTGCCCGACTTCGGCGTCGGCAATGAGGCGAGCTTGATCGCGCAGATAGTTGGGTCGCTCCGACTGGTCGATCCGGCGTGCCCATTCCCAAAGCGGCACCGCTGCGGGTGCACAGAGTTGCCCGAGGTGGTCTACGGCGAGGTGCTGCAGCGCTATACCCCTGTGTATCAGTCGCGCCGCCTGGCGTTGCTGAGCCGTCGCCGAGCGTTCTGGGGCACTCGTTCAGCCGCGGAACGCCGACTCGGGCGCGACCCGCGCGTCCCGCGCCTCGGCTTTCTGTGCTTGCCGAAACAGAGATCGGGAACTAGGCCTCGACGAGGATTACGAGGGTTTCTGGCAAAACGCCGTCGTGGTCCATCGCCTGGGCCATCCCCTCGGATTGCATCGCGCCCATGAGCACGTCCATGTCGGCGACGTCCATGAGCACCGCCACCCGAGTGCGGTTCTGCGGGTCGACGAACGTCCGAATGTTGGTGACGCCCAGGGGCCCGAAGACCTCTACCCGCTTCGGCGAGGCAAGCCAGTGATCCGTGTCCTTCACACTGTGGTAGCCAATGATGGTTGGCATGACTCCTCCTTCGGGGTCCTGGGTCGACGGCGGGGCCGAGCCCGATGCCGTGACGCTACATGTCGCGTCTCATGTCTGCGTCGGACGCTCCCTGGAACGCGCACCAAAGCCCGGAAGCTCAGTTCGGCCCGCAATCTGCAAGTCGATTGTCGCGCCGAACATCGCCCGGCCTGGTCATGCACGACACATGTAAGGACGGATATGGAGTGCAAGTCGCGTCCCATAATGTTCGCCAGCTGGCGCGTCGAACGCGACGCCTATCGCTGGGTCGGTGCGGAATCCTCGGGGCGAATCGGTCGGGGGCCTTGACTCGGATGGACTGACCTCTTCGCTTCGGGCGCGTCACGGGCGCCAACGGGCGCGTCTGAAATTCCGCATCCTGCCGCGTGCTGCCGCGTCGTGCAGGCATTTTCGCAACGTGGACGTCGACGGTTCGAATCCGCTCACCTCCACAAAAGAACTCCCAAGTCAGAGGCTATTCGCGGCTTCTGTGGTGCCCCCGGAAAGCGGCTCGGGCGCGCGACGGGCGCGCGAAATGGGGCCCTTTTCGGCTTCTCGGAACTCGAGCGCTAGACAGCCGTACGCTGAATGCTGATGCCGTGCGAGGTCATCGTGGCGAATTCGACGCTCGACGCCATGCCGAAGCGTTGGGCACCGCCGCTGCAACGTCCCCCATGCCGGGGGGCTGAGGTTGGTTGGGGTGCCCGTGGTGAGCGTCCAACAAGAGTCACCATCCTTACCCCGGATCGCCGTGCCAGACACTCAGTCCGGTGAAACGGTGATGAACACGCATTCCCGTTCGCGCCCGATCATCACCACGACCGAGCCGTCTCGCCGGGCGACGGCGCCGAGCGGCACCCCCGCGATCGTCCTGGTCTTCCCACCATCGTCGTAACCTGCCATCAAGAGGCCATCGGCCTCATAGGACAACACGACGGATGTGTCGTACATTTTCTCGGGGTTGCAATTTGGTCCGCAGGGTGCGTTGCCAAGCAGGAAGCTACCGCCGACTCGCGCGGGTCTGCCGCGGCTGGCGTCAGCGTTTCGTCGCTCTCCTTCGACGTGAACGCGACGAAGATCCGCCCCGTCACGAAGCTCGTCGTCGCGGCCGCGTGCGAGATCTCCCTGGCACTCGGCGCCCCGCCGATTGCGATCGCGCCGTAGCCATGCAGCCAGCAGCACTGTCCCCGAGACGGCGGACAGACGACATCGCCCGCCTTTCCGCTCAGCCGCTCGACGTGCTGGTGATCGGGGGTGGAATCACGGGGGCAGGAACTGCCCTCGACGCCGCGAGCCGCGGCCTGACGGTCGGCCTCGTCGAGGCGCAGGATTTCGCCTCGGGCTCGTCGAGCCGATCGAGCAAGCTGATCCACGGCGGTCTGCGATACCTCGAGATGCTCGACTTCGGCCTGATCCATCAGGCGCTGAAGGAGCGGGGCCTTTTGCTTGGGCGATTGGCGCCGCACCTCGTCCAACCGATACCGATCCTCTATCCGTTGCGACGGCACGTCGTGGAGCGGATGTACGTCGGCGCCGGCATCGCGCTGTATGACCTTCTCGCTTGGTCGACGCGCACGTCCCGGGGTCTGCCGTTCCACCGCCACCTGTCGCGTCGCCGCGCCCTCGAGTTGGCACCAGGCGTGCGGTCGGACGCTCTCGTCGGTGCTGTTCAGTACTACGACGCCCAGGTTGACGACGCCCGTTTCGTCGTCGAGGTGGTGCGCACCGCCGTGACAATCGGAGCGACCGCGGTCAATCGGATGGCAGTCGTGGGTTTCCTGTACGACGGTTCGCGCGTCGTCGGCGCGAAGGTGCGTGACGTCGAGACGGGGAAGTCTCACGATATCCGCGCTCGGGCGACGGTCGTGGCCACCGGAGCTTGGACCGAGGAGACCGAGGCGCTCGCCGGCCACCAACGCGCAGTTCGGGTACGGCCCTCGAAGGGGGTTCACCTCCTCGTGCCCCGGGAGGCGATCGCGTCGTCGGTCGCTCTTATCCTGCGCACCGAGGTGAGCGTGCTGTTTGTGCTCCCCTGGCACGCGCATTGGTTGATCGGGACCACCGACACCGACTGGGAGCACGACAAGGCGCGGCCGGTGGCGTCCGTGGCGGACGTCGACTACCTGCTCGCCCACGTGAATGTCGCACTCGCCAAGCCCCTCACGCGCTCCGACGTTGAGGCGACCTTCGCCGGGCTCCGCGCCCTCGTCGCGGGCGTGGGCGTGGTGCGCGGACCCCGGAAAGGGAGATCGGGGGCGATCGACCAGGCGGGCACTGAGGAGCCGACGACGACGCTGTCGCGCGAACATGCGATCGGCCGGCCGGTGCCCGGACTCGTCGCCATCTCTGGCGGCAAGTACACGACGTACCGGGTCATGGCTGCCGACGCGATCGACGCTGCGCTTGAAGACGGCGCGCATCGCCCGATTACGTCGATGACCGACCGCCTGCCGCTGCTCGGGGCTGAGGGTTACCGCGCGCGCTGGAACAAGCGCGAGCGTCTGGCGGGTGAGCACGGACTGTCGGTGGCCGACATCGAGCACCTGCTCCACCGCTACGGGGGCCTGATCGATGAGGTACTCGCGCTCGTCGATGCGGATCCCACGCTCGGTGAGCGGGTCGCCGATACGAGTCCCTACCTGCGCGCCGAGGTGGTGTACGCAGTCACCCATGAGGGCGCCCGTCACCTCGACGACGTGCTTGAGCGCCGTACCCGCATTGCAATCGAATCGCCCAACGGTGGCGTCGACAGCGCGGCAGCGGTGGTTGAGCTGATAGCTCCGCTGCTCGACTGGGACGAAGCGACGCGCCGCGCGGAGGTCGAGGACTTCCGGTGCCAGGCGGCGCTCGAGCAGGCCGCGGCGTCGAGCGCCCAGGATGACGATGAGGCGGCGCGCCTCGTGAAGGAGGGGCGCCTTCGCCACCGCCGCTCCCTTGAGCCACCGCACTCCGCGCACGTGGCACAGGACTGCGCTGGAGTCGACACGAGGAAGGAATGAGATGCCGGAGTTCGTGGGTGCGATCGACCAGGGCACGACGAGCACGCGCTTCATGGTGTTCGATCACGACGGGCGCGAGGTTGCTCGGCACCAGCTCGAGCACAAGCAGATCCTGCCACGGCCGGGCTGGGTCGAGCATGACCCGGTCGAGATCCTCGAGCGGACAAGAGCGGCGATGCGCAATGCCCTCGCCAGCATCGGTCTCATCACCTCGGACCTCGTCGCTGTCGGCGTCGCCAACCAGCGCGAGACGACCGTCGTGTGGAACTCGAAGACCGGGATGCCGTATGCGAACGCGATCGTCTGGCAGGACGTCAGGAGCGACTGCATCGTCAGGGAAGTGGAGCGCGCCGGGGGCGGTGAACTCGTGCGCGAACGCGCCGGGCTTCCGCCCTCCAGCTATTTCTCGGCGGGCAAGCTCCGGTGGTTGCTCGACAACGTTGACGGGCTGGCGCAGGCCGCGGCTCGGGGCGAGGCCCTGTTCGGCACCGTCGACAGCTGGCTTGTGTGGAATCTCACCGGTGCCGTCGACGGGGGGCGCCACGTCACCGACGTCACCAACGCAAGCCGGACGATGCTCATGGGCCTCGAGCGGCTCGACTGGGACGAAGATCTGCTCGCCTTGTTCGGCGTGCCACGGGAGATGCTCCCGGCCATCCGCCCGTCCTCGAGTCGGGCGGGCTTCGGGGAGATGATCGTCGACGAAACCTCGGGCGGTGGCGTGCCGTTGTCGGCTGGCCTCGGTGACCAGCAAGCGGCGATGATCGGCCAGGTGTGCCTGCGACCTGGTGAGACGAAGAACACGTACGGGACGGGGAACTTCCTCCTCCGAAACACCGGCAGCGAGATCGTGCGATCGAAAAACGGGCTGATCACGACGGTCTGCTACCAGTTCGAGGGTGCCCCTGCCGTCTATGCCCTGGAGGGGTCGGTTGCCGTCACCGGGGCAGCGATCCAGTGGCTGCGCGATCAACTCGGCATCATTTCCGAGGCCGCCGAGAGCGAGACCTTGGCGCGGACCGTCGAGGACAGTGGCGGGGTGTACTTCGTCCCCGCCTTTTCTGGGCTGTTCGCTCCGTACTGGCGCGCCGACGCCCGGGGCGTGATCGTTGGCCTGTCGCGTTTCAATACGAACGCGCACCTCGCTCGCGCCGCGCTCGAAGCGATCTGCTATCAGTCGAAAGACGTCGTCGCGGCGATGGAGGAGGACTCGGGACTTCCGCTCGAGGTGTTGAAGGTCGACGGCGGCGTCACCTCGAACGAGCTCTGCATGCAACTGCAGGCCGACATACTCGGAGTTCCGGTCTCGAAGGCGGCCGTGACCGAGACGACAGCCCTCGGAGCCGCCTATGCAGCCGGCTGCGGGGTGGGCTTCTGGTCCGGGTTCGACGACCTTCGCCACCTCTGGCGCGAGGGCAAGCGCTGGGAACCCACTTGGAGCGAGGAGCGGCGTCGCGCCGGCCACGCGCGTTGGAGAATGGCCGTCGAACGCTCTCTCGAATGGGAAACGGCGTGACGTTCGGGTTGCTGGCCGATCCGCCCGGCTGGCGCGATCTGAATGGGCGGGGGCTCAGCATTGGTCTGACGGCTCTCGTCCCTAAACTTTGGTTGTACGGGGTCGCGGGGCGAGTCGGTCGGGTGTCTTGACTCGCATGGATTGACCCTCGTTTCGGGCGCGTCACGGGCGCGAACGGGCGCGTCCGAACTGCCGCCTGGTGCCGTGTGCTGCCGCAAGCGAGAAGAGGTGAATTCGCGTAAGTCCTGTTCAAAGGATTGCGGCAATCCATTTTCGCAACGTGGAAGTCCCCGGTTCGAGTCCGCTCACCTCCGCCGCGCCTCTCTCTCCCCACCGCAATGATCGCGTCCGTCTGCGAAACCCGAAATGGGGTCCGAGACTGCTCGTCGTCGGGGTCACTCCCGTTTCGGCGACTCGAAAGATCCGGACGGCGTTGGAGAATATTCCGACGGGTTGACCAAGACGCGACATTTCGGCGACTGCGCTTTCAGGGTGGCTGGTCCTGCCTCCGCTTCGGCCGGTATCGGCGGCGAGTCATCCGCTCCGTTGTCCTCGGCGGGTTCGGCGATGTCAGTTATAGGTGCCGACGAGGGTAGGCGCGATCGCGTCCAGGCCCCCGGAGCATCTAGGGGGCCGAGCCACCCGGCGAGGAACCGCCTTCGTGCCCGCCGAGCCAGTCGCTGATGCGATCGAGCACGGTGGAGATCCCCTCCCCGGCTCGTTCGAGCATCGCCGAGAAGCGCTTGCGGTAGTGCTCGAGCGCGGCATCGAACTCCTCCGAAGGTGGTGGTTCCTGACCGCGCCGTAGGTAGGTCCCGGAACGGATCCGGTCGAGCTCGCCCGCGCTCACCCAGGCGACGAGTTCCCGCACCCGTCGTACGGGGAACGGGTGGGTCGTCGTGATCTCGGCGAAGAACCGGGAGTAGCGGGCAAAGGGATCCTTCTCGCCCTCATACTCGATCGCCTGACGGATGAAGGCGTCGAGGTTGAGATCCTTCACCGGTCCGCCCGCCAATCGCATTAGCGTCTCGCAGACGACGAGGGGTTCACCGGTGACGATGGCGCTCGCCCGGTCCGAGGTCAGTTCGGCCGCCCGTGACCACTCGAGCAGCGCGAAGTACGCCGCGGCGAGGGGCACGCCGGCGAGCGGCACTGAGCGGACGGCGCCGCGCAGGATCATCTGCAGGAGTTGCAAGGTTGTCGTGAGCCCGACGTGGTCCGCGAGGACGTGCCCCATCTCATGCCCGAGGACCGCGGCGAGCTCGTCGTCGGAGTAGGAACCGACGAGGCCGGAGCTCACTAGCGTGACCGGTTCATTCGCGCCGACCGTGAGTCCGCTGCCGACCGGTTCTTGGGTCACGTAGAGGCGCGGGCAGCGCGCCACATCGAGCGCCTCCGCGCAACGTACCTGCAGAGCCCAGATGCCGGGCAGCTGGTCGTCGCCGAGCCGCAGCGCGTTCCCGGTGAGCAGCTGCCGCAGCCGGCGCTCGTAGCTGTGCTCGGTGAGGAGCTTCACGACCCTGTCGAGACCCGGCACCGTGCGGATCGCCGCCGTCGCCGCCCGTTCCGCCGGGTGCGCGAAGCCCTGGGCGCTGATCGCCGGATACCGGGCCGTCGGTTCGCTTGCCATCGTCACCGCCTCAGATCGGGTCGGGCGTTGCGCCGATCTCTGAGCGCTTTCTGGCGACCCCGGCACTATCTGGCGCGGTGCCGGACTATCGCAGAGGAGCCAGGATCAACGCCAGCGGGAAGGATCGAGTTCCACAACCGCGCCTGTCTGGAACCGTACTGCGACCTGTCGTCGCAGATCTCGTCGCGCCGGGCGTATGGCTGGTCGCGCCACGCGCGACGACCGCATCATCGAAAGAGGTCATCGAGTGGCGACACCGAGGTGCCAGTAGGTTGGCGGACGCTGACCTTCGAACCGGCACGGCGCGCCGCGATCAGGTGATTCCCCGGGACTCAGCGGTGTGGTCCGACACCGATCCTGTGGTCTTCGAGGAGCGATCGCGTTGACATCCGTCTCAGGAACTCCCGGCGAATGCGGTTGGATTAGCGCGAGGGCGCGCCCTGCCTGCCCCTCCCACCCTTGTAACGGCTTGCCGCCGTTCGATGAGTCGGAATCGCGGGCAGTGCGGCGGTGAGCGACGAGGCGCTGGCGCGTCTCGCTCGATCCGGGTCAATCGAGGGTGAATCCAGACGCAGCAGCTGGTTGCCACCGCGTCTGGGTTCGGTCCAACCTCAGTGGCGGTGTATATCTCCAGCCTTGCTGAACCACTCGACCCGCGTTGGCTGGGGAACTTCTGCCTTGGTGAAAGCCGGGCCGAGCTTGGAGCGCATGAATTCCTCTTGGTCCGCCTTCGACTCCCACACCTCGATGACGACCAGCTTGTCGCCCGATTCCCCGGCGATATGACTCAACATGCCCTTTGGCCACTGTTCCCGATCGGGTGTGCCGTCCCAGCCGAGGAGATGGTTCACCTTGTTGTAGATGTCGACCGCACTGGGTGCGGAGAACTCGAGGACGATGACGTCAGCCACAACTACCCCCCTTGGTCGTTATTCAGTCCAAATAGCTGCAAGCACGATGACCCTAACGTCGCTCTCGATCTGGTCCATCGGTATCGAGCAACAGACTCACGATTGCAATCTCGGCTGGCGGGGGTCAGAAACCGAACCGGGGGACCGGGCCGGGCAGCGGGCATAGTCACCTAGGTGGGGTATTGCTCCTCCAGCCCACTTGAGTTGGAGGTCAAGACGTTTGACTCGACCGCGACGGTGTCGAACGGCGTCGCCTTCGAAGCCGTCATACCGTCGACCCCGGAGTGGAGCACACGCACGCGTACCATTTTCAGCTCTCAACCGCTTTATGAGAAACCGTAGTCAGATGGCACCGCTGTACGGCTCTAGGCGCACCTGAAGAGCGAGGTAGACGATAACAGTGAGGGCAAATCCGTGGAATTGACCCTTCCGCTTCGGGCGCTCTACGGGCGCCAACGGGGGCGTCTGAAGTGCCGCGCGCTGCCGCGTGTTGCCGCAAGCGAGAAGAGGTGAATTCGCGTAAGTCCTGTTCACAGGATTGCGACGATCCATTCTCGCAACGTGGAAGTCAGCGGTTCGAGTCCGCGCACTTCCACCAAGAGAACCCCAGCTCAGAGGCTATTCGCGGCTTCTGTGACCCCCTCGGAAAGTAGTTCGGGCGTGCCACGGGCGCGCAGCGCGTCGACAGACAACCTTCGGAGTTGGAGTTCGACGTTCTCTCAGCGGCCATATGACCGCAGGAACGGTGTCGGGACATTCCGCCGGCCAAGCGCACTCGCGTTGTGGAGCACCCAGCAAGTACGCCGATACGGCGTTGACGCGTTCTCGCGGAGCGCTCTAGTTCCGAGGGGGCGTCACCGAGGAGAGGGAGGTGTACACGACGAGATTCGACAGGTAGTGATGAGTCGAAGCGTCGAACTCGCCGGTGCAGGTCACCAGCTGCAAGGTGGCTCGCCCTGGTGACGCTTCGTAGATGCTTCGCGCGGGAAAGCTGTTCTTCGGATAGACGTCAACGGCGTCAACAACGAAATGCGCGACGACGCCGTCGGCCAACGTGACGTTGGCCGTCTCTCCCGGCCGAAGCGCTCCGAGGCGGAAGAACACCGCTGGGCCAGAGACCGAGTCCACGTGGCCGAGGATCACCGCCGCACCGAGCTGCCCGGGCGTCGGACCGAGGCGATACCAACCGGCCTCCTGCCATTCGCTCGGCACCTGCACCGTGCCGTCGGGATTCAGCCCGAGCGACGTGAGCGGGGCTGCCACGTCGATCGCCGGGATGTCGAGTGCGACCGGCACGGACCGCGCCAAACCATCTTCGAGGACGCTCCTCTTGTTTGCCGCTGGCGTCCTCGCCTGCGACGACGACGTGGCGGTCGACGGTCGGATCGACCCGAGGTTATGGGAGGGCGCAGGCGGACGCTCCTGGGCCGCGAGACCGAAGCCGAGCGAGATCGATCCGCCGGCGAAAAGCAGTAACGAGAGAGCGAACCACCGGCGCACGTTGTTTCGACCGTCCTCTAGGTTCGTGAGTCGATATCGGCGACGCGTTGGATCACACTGCGGTGGGCGCCCTCGGCTCGGTCTCGCGTCGTTTCAAGTTCGAGCAGCTGGTGAATCGGGGCGTCGCCACCTCGGAACGCATGGTTTCGCGACAACTGGCCCCTGTCAGAACCGCTCGGAGTTTCCTGGAGCATAGGTGAGCGAACTGCGCATGAGACGCCGACGGCGTATCCCTATGATCGCCGCTCCCGCTCCGCCGAGGAGCGCGATCGCGCCGAACCACAGGAGATTCCGATCCTTCGTACCTGAGGTGCCTCCAGCTCCAGTCGCGGGGAACCCCTTCGGGATGACTTCGGTGGTCGTCGTTACACCCGGAACTGTTGTCGTGGTCGGCTTGGCAGTTGTCGTGGTCGGATTGGCCTTCGTCGTGATCGGCTTGGCGGTCGTCGTGGTCGGACTGGCGGTCGTCGTGGCCGCCTTGGCGGTCGTCGTGGCCGGCTTGGCGGTCGTCGTAGTTGGCTTGACGGTCGTCGTAGTTGGCTTGACGGTCGTCGTGGCCGGCTTGGCGGTCGTCGTAGTTGGCTTGGCGGTCGTCGTGGTCGGCTTGGCGGTCGTCGTGGTCGGCTTGGCGGTCGTCGTGGTTGGTGCCGCGGTTGTCGTGGGCACGGACGCGCTGCATGTCGGGACGGTGATTGTGTTCGAGTCCAAGGTGACCGCCCCGTTTCGCGCGAGTTCGCGGCCGGCGACTGTCGCACCGGTGTCGAGCGTGATCGAAGTCAACGCAAGAGTGGTGCCGACGAAGCTCGTGTTCGTCCCGAGCGTTTCCGAGCTCCCAACGACCCAGAAGACGTTGCAGGCTTGGGCGCCGTTTTCGAGCACGATGTTGCTCGACGACGCGGTGATGACCGTCGATGCGGCATCGAAGATGAACACAGTGGACGCGTCGCCCTGCCCGTTGAGGGTGAGCGTACCGGTGAGCCCGAACGTGCCTGCTGCGGCGTTATAGACCCCGCCACTTAGCGTCGACCCGCCGAGCTCGGTCGGGATCGTGCTGACCGGCGTTCGCCCCGCGGCGTCGTTGTAGCCGGTCACGAGATCGTTCTTCGCGCCCTGCGTGACGGAGTTTCCTGCGTTGTTCGCGCCGTTGAGTGTTACCGAGCCAAAGCCGGACTCAGCCGTGGTAGGGAACGTTCCTACATCACCGAGGATTGTTGTCGCGCCGGTGTTGGTGATCCCAGAGCCGGCGAGCACCGCGAAACTCGAAGCGGTACCGAGTCCAACTGTGGGCTGGGCGGCGCCAGCTGTGCTCGCGAACGCGGTCGCTCCCAACAATGCGCCGAGAATCACTATGAATATGTTCCGCTTCATCGTGCGCCAGTCCAATCCCGCAGTACATTCGCGGTCAGTCACACACATCAGGAATCCGGTTTGTGACGCCGCGTCGATAACGCGTCGAGAAAACCCACAACAGCTTCGTCGCGTAACCACACCGGACGGATGACTCAATTGAGTTGCGTGGCCGCACAGGATGATTCGATTCGGCCGGCCGTGGGAAGTGTCATTTAAGTCATGGCGGCGTCGCGGCCCGAGAGGTGAAGGGCGCCGGAAACTCATTTGAGTCGCTGAGCTGGTGCTCCTCGACGCGGTGGGAGATCATCGACCATGGCCCTCTCGCTCTGCTGCCTCGCCCTCTGCCGACTCCCCGTCCCGGTGCGCTTCATGCCGAGCTGGATTCGACAAGGACATCGAGCTGATGGTGCTCCGCCACGAAGCGCGCATCCTCGAGCGCCAGCTCCATGGCCGTGTGCGCTACCGCCGGGTCGATGCGGGTTGCTCAAGGCGAGTCGGTCGAGTTCTTGATGCGGAGGGCAGCGCAATGTTTGATCGCTCCGTATCGGGCGCTCTACGGACGCGAACGGGCGCGTGGCTTGGCCGCGCATAACGCCGAATCGGACGCGGTGGTCGTTGACCGCGCGCATTGATTTGGCGGACCCGAGCGCTGTCGTTCTGGCGCGGGTCCGAGTCGGTGCCCGCTGGCGACACGCGCCTATTGACGAAGGCCGGCAGGTTCAACGCAGGCGGCGCATGAACTCTTCTACGCCAAGCGAGGGATCAGACGGCAAGCTTTGGCGTCGTCCAGGCGAAACGAACCCGAGCCGTTCGTAGAGTCGGTGGGCCCGGGCATTGCCGTCAGCGATCCAGAGCGTGACGGCATGGGCCTCTTGTTCGTCGGCCCACGAGATCACGGCTTCGACGAGGTCAGCCGCGATAGAGGTACCTCGCTCGGCCGGCTCCACCCACATAGACACCAAGTGGCGATGGCTCGGCTGGCCGACCTCGGTGAACGCTGCAACGACTCCTACGGGACGTCCACCGCGGTATGCAAGGAACCAGGCGCCGCTCTCGATCCGAGATCGCCACTCGTCCTCGATCAGAAGCTGCTCGCGCTCGAGAGTGGAGGCGAAAGCGTAGGGAGCGTCCTCGAGAGCCCGCAGCCGAGTGGCCTTGACGACGTCGAGATCGGCGAGGGTCGCTCGGATCACGGTCCGTTCGTCGGGCACGTCACATACTTATCGGCATCGACCCGACCTGTCAGCCAGAACCGAACTCTCGGTCTGCGGCTTTCTGCCGCCGTATCTCAACCAGTCGCAACGATACGGATCGACGGATTAGGAGCGGCATTCCCGGGACAAGTCGGTGAAGTGCCTTGACTCGGATGGATTGACCCTCCGCTTCGGGCGCGTCACGGGCGTGTCTGAGATTCGGCATCCTGCCGCGTGGTGCCGCAAGCGAGAAGAGGTGGATTCGTGTAAGTCCTGTTCACAGGGTTGCGGCAATCCATTTTCGCAACGTGGAAGTCGGCGGTTCGAGTCCGATCACCTCCACCGAGGAACTCCCAGGTCAGGGAACTCCCGGCGACGGCGGCGACGCACCGGCAGCGGCGACCGACCGGCGATGGGGTGAGCTGCGAGTCAGCCACTCGATCATTCGGTCTAGGGATCGTCCTGGAGCGAGCTCCACACGCGCTCGTCTGAGTGGGTCGCTCGCGCTGAGACCCGATTCTCTCACCCGTGCATGGCGGTGAAATGGGCTATTACGTCGCGCTTGGCCGGATAGTTGTCCACCTGTGATAGCGCGGCATGCAGGCAGGCAATGTGAGCAGCGAGCCCGGCACCCACTCGCTCAAGCGGGAACGCCGGGCTCGCTGTGACTGTCCGCCGGTCATGCCGGCGCCGTTCGGTCTTCTAGTCGGATAGCTCCCTAATTAGCGAGCTGGAAGATGGTGGTCTGGGAGTACGTCTGACCAGGGTCGAGCTCGGTTGTCGGGTAGAGCGGTTCGTTCGGCGAGTCCGGGTAATGCTGGGTCTCCAGCGCGAACCCTTCGCCCTGGCGGTAGCAGTGACCGGACGGCCCTGGGAGCGGCGTCGCCGCTAGCGCGGTGTCGCAGCCCGCGCCCTGGCCGACGAGGTAGTTGCCCGAGTAGAACTGGAGGCCCGGCTGGGTCGTGGAGACCGTTAGTGTGCGCCCGGTCCCAGGGTCAACCGCTTGGGCCGCCTCGATCAGCGACGGGGGCGAGGTCTGGTTCAGCACCCAGTTGTTGTCAAAGCCATGCCCGCTCTCCAGCTGCGCGTTGGGGT
>JBEKLG010000034.1:0-15007 GCA_050010315.1 Acidimicrobiales bacterium | reverse complement strand
GTCGCCGTCCTTTTCGTGGAGGAGAACGCCCAGTTCCTCGCCGCTGTGCAGATCATCGTCTACGCGGGGGCGATCGTCGTGCTCTTTTTATTCGTCATCATGCTCCTCGGTGTCGAACGCCAAGAGCGCGTGCTCGTCGACCAGTTCCGCGGCCAGCACTTCGTCGCCCTCGGTCTCGGCGCCTTGGTCCTCGCCGAGGTGCTCTTGCTCGGCACGGGGCACTGGACGACCGGCGCCCACGCGACGACGGGCGCGCTCAACCGCCCGCTGTCGAATGTCGACGAGCTCGGCAGGGCGATCTTCACGAGCTACCTGCTGCCCTTCGAGGTCACCTCGGCGCTGCTCGTCGTGGCCGTGGTGGCGGCGGTCGTCCTGGCGCGGCGGCCCGACCGCGGCCTCGACGAGGGCGAGGGTCGCCCGGCGGACCCAGCCGGGCGCGCCGTCGGCGATGGTGAGGTCACGGAATGACGATCGACGGCGCCTGGTACCTCACGCTCGCCGCGGTCCTGTTCACGATCGGTGCCGTCGGTGTGCTCATCCGGCGCAACGTCCTCATCATGTTCATGTGCATCGAGCTGATGCTGAACGCGGCGAACCTCACCTTCGTCACGTTCTCCCGTGAGCTGAACGACATCGGCGGCCAGGTCGCGGTGCTCTTCGTGCTCGTCGTGGCGGCGGCCGAGGTCGTCGTCGGCCTGGGGATCATCGTCGCCATCTTCCGGCGACGCGTCGGAGCGACCGCTGACGACCCCCACGAGCTGAGGGGCTGAGCCGGAAGTGCTCCACTTCGCCTACCTGATCCCGCTGCTCCCGCTCGGCGGCTTCGCGCTTCTCCTTTCCTTCGGGCGGCGGATCGGCAACCCGGCCGCCGGCTGGATCGCGACGCTCGCCGTCACGGGTGCCTTCGTCGTCGCGCTGGCCGCCCTCGTGGCGCTCCTCGGGCAAGCGGCCGACGCGCGGGTCTTCACCCAGCACTGGTTCACCTGGTTCACAGTCGACCGGCTGAGCGTCGGCGTCGGGCTGAGAATCGACCCGCTGTCGGTGACGATGGCGCTGTTCGTCACCGGCGTTGGCGCGCTCATCCACCTCTACTCGATCGGCTACATGGAGCACGACGAGGACTTCGCCAAGTTCTTCACCTACCTCAACCTCTTCGTCTTCTCGATGCTCATGCTCGTGCTGGCGAGCAACCTCCTCGTCACGTTCTTCGGGTGGGAGGGCGTCGGCGTCTGCTCGTACCTCCTCATCGCCTTCTGGTTCCGCCGCCCGGCGGCGGCGTCGGCCGGCAAGAAGGCGATGATCTACAGCCGCATCGGCGACGTCGGCTTCCTGGTCGCGATGTTCCTCGTCTTCGAGCGGACGGGGAGCCTCGAGTACTCGACGGTGTTCGCCCGGTTGGGGCACGTCTCGAGGGCGAGCCTCGTCGCGATCGCGCTGTTGTTGTTCCTCGGCGCTGTCGGTAAGTCGGCGCAAATCCCGCTCTTCCCGTGGCTCGCCGACGCGATGGAAGGCCCGACACCGGTCTCGGCCCTGATCCACGCCGCGACGATGGTGACGGCCGGCGTCTACCTCATGTGCCGGATCAACCCGATCCTGCACGCCGCGCCGGTCGCCGCCCACGTTGTGGCGTGGGTCGGCGTCGCCACCGCGCTTGTTGCGGCGACGATCGGCTGTGCCCAGACCGACATCAAAAAGGTCCTCGCCTATTCGACGGTCTCCCAGCTCGGCTACATGTTCCTCGCCGCGGGCTGCGGCGCCTACGTGGCGGCGGTCTTCCTCATGCTGGCCCACGCCTTCTATAAGGCGCTGCTGTTCCTGTCGGCGGGATCGGTCATCCACGCTCTCGACGGCGAGCAGGACCTGAAGAAGATGGGGTCGCTGCGCGCCCTCATGCCGATCACCGCGGCGACCTTCTTCGTCGGATGGCTCTCGATCGCCGGCGTGCCCCCGTTCAGCGGTTTCTGGGCGAAGAGCGCTGTGCTCGAGAACGCCTGGGCGCTCAGCCCCGCCCTCTGGGCGATCGGCGCCGTGACGGCAGTCCTCACCGCTTATTACATGGGCCGGGAGTTCTTCTTGGTGTTCATGGGCGACCGGCGCTGGAGCGAGGCGAGACCCGGGGGAGAGCTGCCCCGGGACCCGGGCTGGGTGATGGGCGTACCGCTCCTCGTGCTCGCGGGTTGCTCGTTCCTCGGTCTCTTCATCGACCTGCCGTTCCACCCGACCTGGTCGTTCCTCGAACGCTGGCTGCAGCCGGTCGTCGGCGCCAGCCTCGCCGTCCACCACTTCGGCCTGGCCGAGCTCTGGGGATTCGCCCTCGCCGACGTGGCGTTCGCCCTCGTCGGCGTGGCGATGGCGGCGGCGATCTGGCGTGCCGCGGTCAACCGCCCGCGGCTAGAGCCGCGGTTTCTGGCGATGGCGTGGTTCATCGACTGGAGCTACGACCGCTTCATCGCCCGACCCGGGACGGTCGTCTCGTCGTTCGCTGCCTCGACGGTTGACACCCGGGTGATCGACGGAGCGGTGGAAGGCCTGGCGAGGCTCGTGGCGGGCGGTGGGGTCTTTCTCCGGCGTGCCCAATCGGGCTACGTGCGGACCTACGCCTTGACGATCGTCGGCGGGATCGTCATCGTCGTCGCCTACCTCGTGACGAGGGCGGGGTCATGACGACGCACGCCGTCGCCTTGAGCATGGCCGCTGTCGCCGGCCAGCGCGCCTTCCCGTTTCTCACGGCGCTCGTCCTTCTTCCCGCCGGCGCCGCGCTCGTCACGGCGGTCCTGCCCCGGCGCGCCGGCCGGGTGATCCGCGCCGTCGGGCTCGGCGCTGCCTTCGGCGTGCTCGGCATCGCCGCGGCGGTGCTCGACCAGTTCCAAGCCGGCGTCGGCGGCTACCAGATGGTCTCGGAGCACCCTTGGATCGCCTCGCTCGGGATCTCCTGGAACCTCGGCGTCGACGGGATCTCGCTCTTTTTGGTGCTGCTCTCGGCGTTGCTCTTCGTCCTCGCCCTGGTCGGCGCCGGCGAGGGGTCGAACGCCAAGTCCTTCACCTTCTGGATCCTCCTCCTCGAGGCGGCCTGCCTCGGGAGTTTCCTTTCGCTCGACCTGGCGATGTTCTTCCTGTTCTTCGAGACGACGCTCGTGCCCGTCTACTTCATCATCGCCGGCTGGGGCCACGAGCGGCGCAACCACGCCGCGATGAAGTTCTTCATCTACACCTTCGCCGGCTCGGCGGTGATGCTCGTCGGCATCCTGGCGCTCGTATTCATCCACGAGGGTCAGACGGGGGTGACGACGTTCGACATCCGCCAGCTCGCCGACACCCATCTCGGCGGGGCCGCGGGGGTGCTGCTCGTGCTCGCCTTCAGCGCCGCCTTCGCCGTGAAGGCGCCGATCTTCCCGTTCCACACGTGGTCGCCCGACGCCTACCGCGAGGCACCGGTCGCCGGCTCGGTGTTGCTGGCGGGAATAACCGCCAAGCTCGGCACCTACGGCATCGTCCGGTTCGACCTCGGCCTGTTCCCGCACGCGGTCGTCGTCCTAGCGCCGCTGTTTCTGACGCTCGGGGTGGTCGGCATCTGTTACGGGGCGATCGTCGCCGCGGCGCAGAAGGACCTGAAGCGCCTCGTCGCCTACTCGTCGCTCGCCCAGATCGGCTTCATCGTCGTCGGCGCCTTCGCCCTCACCGGTGAGGCGGTCGCCGGCGCGGTGTTGCAGATGGTGAACCACGGGATCGTCACGGCGGCGCTGTTCTTTCTGGTGGCGATGATCTATCGGCGGCGCCAGACGATGTCGGTGACCCACCTCGGCGGGCTCCAGCAGCGGGCGCCGGTGATGGCGGGGACGTTCACCGTCGTCGTGCTGGCGTCGATCGGCGTGCCCGGGCTCAACGGCTTCGTCGGCGAATTCCTCATCCTCGCCGGCACCTTCATCACCCACCGCTGGTGGGCGGTCGTGGCGACTGCCGGCGTCGTTCTTGCCGCCGTCTACCTGCTCTGGGCCTACCAGCAGATCTTCCACGGCCCCGAGCGCGCCTCCGAACGGGACAAGCCTTTTGGGGAGATCAGCTGGCGCGAGCGAGCCGTGATGGCGCCGCTCATCGTGCTCATCGTCTTCCTCGGCGTCTACCCGAAGCCCGTCCTCGACCGGATCACGCCTTCGGTCGACCAGCTCGTCGCCCATGTCGAGCACGTCGCACACCCGAACATCCCGAAGATCGGCCAGCCCGAGCTCACGGCCCACCGCGAGGTCGCGAGGTGACGCCCGCGGCGATCGCGCTCGCCGTGTCGGGGGTCGTGCTCCCGCACGTCGACTACACGGCCATCCTGCCGGAGCTCATCTTCCTAGGCGGCGTGCTCGTTCTGATCGCGGCCTCGGCCGTGCTGCCGCGTCAGCCCCCCACGGGCGTCTACGCCGCGGCGACCTGTGGGATCGCCCTCGCCGCGCTCGTCGCCTCGCTGGTGCTCTGGCGGGACGTGCAGCGCCACGGCGCCTTCACGACCGTGGCGCGCTCGGTCGATGTCGACGGCTTCGCCGTGTTCTTCCTCGTCCTCGTCTCGAGCGTGCTCGTCGTGGCGGCGATCCTCGGCTCGGGGTACCTGCGGCGCGAGGGGATCGTCGGCTGCGAGTACTACGCGCTCGCCCTCATCTCCGGGTCGGGGGCGATGCTCATGGCCTCGGCGAACGACCTGATCCTCGTGTTCCTCGCCCTCGAGGTGCTCTCGATCCCGCTCTACGTGATGGCGGGTTTCGACCGCCGCCGCGCCACGTCCCAGGAAGCCGCCATCAAGTACTTCGTCCTCGGCGCCTTCTCCTCGGCGGTCTTCGTCTACGGCATCGGCCTCACCTACGGCGCGACGGGTTCAACGAACCTGCCGGAGATCGGAGCCTTCCTTTCCCACAACATCATCACGGCGAACGGCGTGCTGCTCGCCGGGATCGCGCTTTTGATCGTCGGCTTCTCGTTCAAGGTCGCGGCGGTGCCGTTCCACATGTGGACCCCCGACGTCTACCAGGGTGCGCCGACGCCGGTGACCGGCTTCATGGCGGCGATCGCCAAGGCCGGCGGCTTCGCGGCGTTCCTGCGGGTCTTCGTCGCGACGCTGCCCACGCTGCGCGGCGACTGGCAGCCGATCATCTGGGCGCTCGCCGTCGTGACGGTGCTCGGCGGCGCAGTCGTCGCCCTGGCGCAGCGCGACGTGAAGCGCATGCTCGCCTACTCCTCGATCAACCACACCGGGTTCGTGCTCATCGGCCTGCAGGCGGCGACGACGCGAGGCGTGGCGGCAGGCGCCTACTACGTGTTCGCCTACAGCTTCCTCGTGCTCGGGAGCTTTGCCGTCGTCGGCGTCGTCGGGGGCCGGGGCGATCGCCGGCACGACATCGAGGCCTACCGGGGCCTCGCGACCCACAACCCGCTGCTGGCGGCGGCGTTCACCGTGCTGCTGCTCGCCCAGGCGGGGGTGCCCTTCACGACGGGGTTCGTCGCCAAGTTCTACGTCCTGGCAGCGTCGGTCGAGGCGCACAGCTACGCCCTCGCGGTCATCGCCATGGCCTCGGCGGCGATCGCGGCCTTCTTCTATCTGCGGATCGTGCTCCTCATGTACTCGACCGAACCCCCGACCGCCGCCGCCGGGACCCCGGCGCCGGGAGGCGGGGTCGCGACCCTCGTGCGACCCGTCGTCGGCCGCCTCGTCGTCGCGCCATCGATCGCTCTCGGGCTGGCAGTCTGCGTCGGCGTGACCGTCGTCTTCGGTGTCTGGCCCCAGCCGCTCGTCGACTTCGCCCGCGCCGCGACGCTGATCTTCCACTAGCCCGCCATTTGCCGGCGCGGCGCGCCGCAGGCGATCAGTCGCGGTAGTTGCCGAACTGGAGCGGGATCCCGAGGTCCTCGGCTTTCAGCCTGGTGATCACCGCTTGGAGGTCGTCGCGCTTCTTGCCGGAGACGCGGACCTGGTCGGCCTGCGACTGGGAGGTCACGCCTTTCAAGTTGAGCTCCCGCACGATCCGGTTGATGCGCCGGGCGTGATCCGCCGAGATCCCGGCCTGCAGCGCGACGTGCTGGCGGACGGTGCCCTTCGCGGCCTCCTCCACCTTGCCGTAGGAGAGGGCCTTGAGCGATACCTGGCGGCGGACGAGCTTTTCCTCGAGCAGCTGGGCGAGGGCGCGCAGGCGGTCCTCGGTGGGGGCGTTGAGCACGATCTCGTGCGGGCTGAGCTCGAGCGACGATCCGGTGTTCTTGAAGTCGAACCGGGTCGCGGCCTCGCGCGAGGCCTGGTCGACGGCGTTGCGCACTTCCTGGAAGTTGATCTCGGAGGTGACGTCGAAGCTCGGCATGACCACCACGCTATCGGCGTCGGTCGGCGGGATTCCCGAGGCGGGCGCACGTCCCGCCTCCCGGGGGTCGCGGCTACCTGGACATCGGATAACCTCGACGCCCGGGTCGGTACCCAAGCGGACAACGGGAGCAGACTGTAAATCTGCCGGCAGCGCCTACGTAGGTTCGAATCCTACCCGGCCCACTTGTCCCAGCGAGAAGGCCCTTGTCCGCCGGCCAGCCGAGAGGTTGGGCGCGATGACGACGTCGCCACCTCTCGGATGGGTGCGGGCACACAGACACACCCGCCGTCTGTCTGAGCGAGCGAGGGGACCTTGTCTTCTGGCGGCGCTGGGGGCGGTCGGCGAATCTCGCTGCCGCGGCGCGTACCGTGACCGGCGTGGATGGGTCGGATGCGCCCCAGGCCGTGCTGGTTTCTGCCGGGACTCGTCGGCAGCGGCGCCGGGGGGTCGTCCTCGCGGTGCTCTGCGTCAGCCTGCTCGTCGTGAGCCTCGACACCACGATCCTCAACGTCGCGCTGCCGGCGATCGTACGCACGATGCACGCCACCTCGAGCCAGCTGCAGTGGATCGTCGACGCCTACGTGGTCGTCTTCGCCGGGCTGTTGCTCGTGCTCGGCAGTCTCGGCGACCGCATCGGTCGCAAGTGGGTTTTTTTGGGCGGGCTCGTGCTGTTCGCCGTGGGATCCGCGACATCGGCGTTCGCGGTCACCCCCGACCATCTCATCGTCACCCGTGCCCTGATGGGGATCGGCGCGGCGGCGATCATGCCATCCACGTTGTCGATCCTCGCCAGTGTGTTCACCGCTCAGGACGAGCGGCTCCAGGCGATCGGGATCTGGTCGGGCACGACCGGGCTCGGCGTCGCCATCGGGCCGGTGGCCGGTGGGTGGCTCCTCGCCCACTACTGGTGGGGGTCGGTGTTCTTGATCAACGTGCCGATCGCCTTTCTCGGACTCTGTGCCGCGGCCTGGTACGTGCCGAACTCCCGCAACCCGGCGAGCAAGCGGCCCGACCCAGTGGGCGCGGGACTTTCGATCGTCGGGATGTCCCTTCTGCTCTGGGGGATCATCGAGGCTCCGAACCACTCCTGGACGTCACCGTCGATCATCGGGGCGATCGTCGCCGCGGCCGCCGTGCTCACCGTCTTCGTGTTCTGGGAGCGGCGTTCGACCCATCCGATGCTCGAGCTCGCGTTCTTCCGCTCGCGGCGCTTCTCGGTGGCGATCGGCGCGATGGGCCTGGTGATCTTCGCCCTCCTGGGAGCGCTCTTCCTCCTCACCCAGTACCTGCAGTTCTCGCTCGGCTACAGCGCCTTGGCAACGGGCCTGCGCATGGCGCCGATCGCGGCGGTGCTGTTGGTCGTGGCGCCGGCGTCAACGCTCGCCGTCCGCTACCTCGGAACCAAACCCATCGTCTTCGCCGGCCTCGCCCTCGTCGCCGTCGGGCTCGCGCTGCTGTCGCGGATCACCGTCCACGGCACCTACCTCGAGGCGCTCCCGGCACTATTCCTCGTCGGCACCGGGGTCGGACTGGCGCTCGCGCCGTGCACCGAGTCCGTGATGGGATCTCTGCCGCTTGCCGAGGTCGGCGTCGGCTCGGCGACGAACAGCACCGCCTTGCAGCTCGGGGGGGCGCTCGGGGTCGGCGTGCTCGGGAGCCTGCTGAACACTCGGTACGCCGACCGCCTCGCTCCTGTGCTCGCCCACCTCCCGATCCCGCAGTCGATCCTCCACCTCATCACCGGATCGTTGGGGGGCGCGCTCGCCGTCGCCCAGCGGGCGGGAGGGCGCGGCGCCCTCCTCGCAGCCGTCGCGAAGTCCGCCTTCGTTTCCGGCATGGACCTCGCCCTCTTCGTCGGCGCCGTTGTCGTCGCCGTCGCCGCGGCCGCCGTGCTCGCGATGCTGCCGACCAGGGGGGCGTCACCAGCGAAACCGGCGAGCTTCGAGAGCCCGGAGTCGCCCCGGCACCCACCGCCGGCGCCGCCGCCGCCTGCTGGCCTCGCTCGTCCGGAGAGCCCGTTTGTGGGGCGCAGACGCGCGGCCTAGCGTCGCAGGGGAGGTGGTTGCCTTGAGAAATGATCGTGTCCTCGCGGAGGCAGTCCGCGCCTGGGTCAGCGAAGAGCGGCCGGGCGATGGCGCCACAGCCGCCCGGGCCGCCGCCGTCGCCCGCGTCTACTACGCGCACGGCGCCTCGGTCTCCGAGGCGTGCCATCAGGCGCACGCCTTCGTCGACAGCTGGACCCGGCACCCGGCGCACAAGCCGTCCCGCTCACGCCGCGCCGGCCCCGCGACCTTCTAGGCGCCCGACGCCGGACCGGGCGGAGGAGCCGTCCGACGGACGGATCGGCCGCACCGTTGCCCGGCGGCGGCATTTCCGAGACACCGACCGCGGCCCGTCGGACAAAGGATGAAGGGCGCCTCGCGGACCTCGGCTGTGAGCGGACACCGCGACTTCCTCGATCGGCCGCACCGCGACAGCGTGGGGAAGGCCGGATTGCCCTTCTCAGGCTTGCCCGGCCAACGGGTCGGCGAACCCCCAGCCGTGTGCAGTCCCTCGCCCATCCCCCCGCAGGCCGACCCGTGGGTCGTAGGACCCGGCCTTGCGGAGACAGAGCGGGCACGGACGTTGCTTCCGGTGGCTGATTCGGCGCGGGAATTCACGAAGTCGCCCGCGCAAGGATAAGAAGGTGATCGCCGTCGTCTCACCGACCGCTTACTGGACGGCGGTCGGAATTGGCGCCGCCGGTTGCGCGGTCGCCTGCCTTCTCGCACGACGCAAACCCGGACCGTGGCGGATCGTGGTCGGCCGCCTGATCGGCACGGCGCTCGCGGCCGACATCGTCGCCTACACCGTCGGTCTCGTCGTGGCGAGCAGGTGGACGGCGGAGACCTCGTTGCCGCTCGCGCTGTGCAACGCGGGCGTGGTCGTCGCCGCGATCGCCTGCTGGTGGCGGGTCCCACTGCTCGTCGAACTGACCTATTTCATCGGGCTCGCCGCAACGCTGCAGGCCGTGCTGACCCCGGACCTGGCGGTCGGCTTCCCCCACCTCGTGTTTTTCGAGTACGTCGTCGGTCACCTGGGGATCGTGTTCGCGGCGCTTTTCCTCGTCGTCGGGCTGCGGCTCCGGCCACGCCCCGGGGCGGTACCCCGGGTGTTCGCCGTCACCGCCTGCTATACGGCGTTCGTCGGTCTCATCGACGCCGTGACCGGCGCGAACTACATGTTCCTGCGGCGCCCTCCCGGCGAGTGGACCGTGCTACGGCTCCTCGGCCCGTGGCCCTGGTACGTCGTCAGCGCGGCCGGGGTCGCCCTCGTGCTGCTTTTCCTGCTCGACCTGCCCTTCCGGGGCGGCCGGGCCGGCCCCCGGCGGAGCTCGGCGCCCACCGGCTGAGCTTCCCGGCAGGACTCGGCCGCTCGCGGCGCGGGCTGATCAACGCCGGGGCGTGCCATCCGCCGCATTGCGGGTCGATCCCACCCTCCGCCGGGCGACGAGGAGATCGAGCGCCAAGAGGGCGAGGAAAAGCGCCCACCCCGCGACGGCGAGCGCGACGCCGAGCGCCAACCCGGGCGGGTCGTAGGTGAACGTGACGACGCTTTGTCCGGCCGGCAGCTCGACCGCCTGCACGACGCCGAGCCGTCGCAGGGTCGCCGGTTCGGCGCGGCCGGCGGTCGTGGCCGTCACCCGCCAGCCGGGGAGGTCGGCGACGCCGCGGACGAGGAGCAGCCGCTGCGGCGCCTCGACCTCGACCGTCTCGGTCGGCGTCCACGGCGACGAGGCGACGACCCGGATTCGGGCTGACACCCGCCGGGCGCCGGAAGGGGAGAACGCGGTGAGCGGGCCGAAGGCCCGCGTGTCGCTGAGCAAGAGGTAGACGCCGATCGTCCCCGCAACCTTCCAGTGCGGTGGCGTGACGTAGGCGGCGAGCGGTCCGGTCGGCGAGAATGGCGCGCCGCCGACCGGCGACACCGACACGGAAAGTTCGGGTGGCCCGCCGGCACTCGGGGCGAGCACTACCCCGAAGCTGCGCAGCCCCTTTGGGAAATAGGCGGTCGCGCCGTTCGTGCCGACAACGACGCCGGCCGGCGCGTACTCGGTGCGCAGGCCGACAAGACGGATGGCACGGGCCTCGGGGCCGAGCAGGCGGACCCGGTCGCCTGGGACCGGCGAGATCGCGACCGAAGCGACGTCGACCTCGCCTCCGAAATACCGCGTCGTCGCGGCCGAGCGCGACAGCGCGACCAGCCCCGGGCGTCCCGGCGCGACCGCGTGCTGGAAGGCCCACGGCAGCACGAGCAACGCCCGCACGTCGAGGGTGTCGAAGACGCCCGAGGCGAGAGCCGTCGATGCCGCCCTGTTCTGGCCGTGCGTCCCCGTCGCGTAGACGTAGGGAGCCCAGGCGAGCGAGCCGTAACCCTGGGCGCTCGCGAGCCGGAAGAAGACGTTGAGGTTCGGCGCGCCGAGTTCGTTCAGCTGTTTGCCGCCGATGCGGAAGTGGTCGACGACGAGGAATCGGCCGTTTTCGCCGACGGCGGCGGCGAGCTCGTGCTCGAGACGGTTCGGCTGGCCGAGTTCGTCCGCCCGGACCGGCGCGAGCGAGCTCTGGTTGACGCTGAACACGAGGAGGTCGACGACGGCCAAGGCGACGAGGGCGGTGACGCGTCGCCGACGCGGGAGCCTGGGGGCGACGACGAGGAAGCAGGCGGCCGCCAGGGCGATCGCCGCCGCGACCGCGAGGTAGGGCGCGACCCGGGCGACGGTCCACGGTCCGAGGGGTTCACCGGCGAGCGGGCGGGCGACGGAGTCGCCGCCGATGGCGACAGCGGCGAGGAGGGCGAGGATCGCCCCGGGGACGGCGAGAGGGAGGTAGTGCTCGAGACGGTCCCCTAGCCGCCCCGGTGCCGGCATCCGCCGCGAAGGAACGGCGCTCCCCGGATCTGCGACCTCCGCCGTCCAGTGGGCGAAGATCACGGAGCAGGCGAGGGCGACGAGCAGCAGGGCGCGGCTCAGCAGCCGGCTTTCGCCGATCACGGGGAGATGGAGGAGGAGGTGGGGGAGGGGGGTTGCCGAGCCGAGGGCGATGAGCATCCCGATCCCGCCGATCAGGTACCAGACGCGGATCGCCGACGCCCGCGGCGAGCGCCAACGGAACGCCAGGGCGACGAGGGCGACGAGGGCGAGAACGCCGGGATAGGCGTCGATTTCGCCGAGGTTGTAGCTCCCGACGTAGGTGGCGAGGCCGATGGGGCCTCCGCCGAGGATGTGGGGTGCGAGGAGCAGGGGCAGTTCGTTGACCCGCAGCTCTCCCGAGGTGAGGAAGGAGAGCGTGACGTGGGCGCGTTGGGAGACGGCGACGAAGCGGGCGGTCGGCAGCACCTGGACCGCCCCGATCAGCGCACCGGCGCCGCCGCCGATCGCGTACAGCGCCGCCGTTGCCGCCCGCCGTTGGGAGTGCAAGAGGAGCGAACAGGCGTAGATCACCGCCGCGAGGGCGGAGTAGACCGCGATCTCGGGGCTGCCCGCGAGCACCGTCGCGCCGGTGGCGGCAGCGAGCAGGGCCGTCCAGGCGAGCCGGTGCCGGTCCGGTCCCCGGGCGATCCGCTCGACAGCGACGATCACCCAGGTGAGCGCGGCCGCGGTCTCGACGACGTCGAGGTGGACGGCCTGCGAGGTGACGAAGCCCCCGAGCCCGAAGGCCGCGCCGCCAAGGGCCGCGGAGAGCGGTCGCAGGCCACTGAAACGGAGGAACGTATAGAGGCCGACCGCCGCGCCGGCGAAGGCGACGACCTCGGTCGCGACCCAGGCGACGAGCGCCGGGAGGAGCGCGAAGAAAACGATGCCTGGGAAGAGGGAGCCGGCGTTCGACGAGGCGAGGAGCGGCGTGCCGGCCCAGGCGAACGGGTCGTACACGGGGAGGTGTCCGTGGCGGAGGATCTCGCCGGCGAGCACCCGCAAGGGGTAGTTCTGGATGACCGCGTCCCCGGTGAGCAGGGGGTAACCGAGGGCCGCGGGGAGCGAGAAGGCGACGAGGGGCACTCCAAAGAGGACGGCGAGCGCGAATCGGTCGCCGCGGGTCAGTCGCGTGACACGCACCTGTCGCTTGGTTGGCGCCGAGCCGCGGGTCGTGCGCCGGCGCCTCTCGGCGGGGAGGTGGCCACGGTTCGCGTCATCACGCTGGAACGGTATCCCAGCGGTTCCGGGCGGGGCGACCCTCGTCGCCACCTGCCGGCGTCGCATCTCATGGGGCCGAGTCGGTAGGCTCCTGGCGTGTCGACGGGTCAACTCGATCGGCAGGGCGCGATCGCGCTCCCCGGGGGGGACCGGCCCACGGGCCTGCGCCAGCATGTCTTTCGGGGCGCGACCCCCATCGCTTCATCGCCGGGTCTGCGGGCGGTCGGGAGGTGGATCGAGTCCGAGTTCGACCGCTGGCGACAGCGCGAGCAGCCCGTCGAGCCCTACGCCCCCGGGGTGACGAAGCTCGGGTGGTCGCTCGTCCGACCGGCGCTCCTGGGTTTTGTCGCGACGACGGCGATCTTTCTCGGCGCGACCCAGCCGAACTCCCCGTTCACCTCGAAGCTCGCCGGTTCGTGGTACTTCGGGATCCCCGCCCCAACCCTCGTGCAGGGCTACAACCCCGCGCCAGGGCAGTGGCTGTTCTTCGGCGTCGTCGCCGTCTACGGCGGGATGGTGCTTTTGTTGCGGACCTGGTACGACATCGTCAAGCTGACCTCGCACCGGCCGGGCATCCCCGTCGCCCGCCTCGTCCCGGTCTTTGTCGCCTGGGTGCTGCCGTTGCTCGTCGTCGCGCCCCTTTTCAGTCGCGACGTCTATGCCTACGCCGCCCAGGGCGAGATGATGACCCACGGCATCAACCCCTATCTCTACGGGACGAACGTCCTCGGTGCGACGCCGTTCTCCCACCTTGTCGACCCGCTGTGGGGGAACGTGTCCTCGCCGTACGGCCCGTTGTTCTTGGTCGTCGACGGTTGGATCGTCGCCTTCGCGCACCACAACCTCCTGCTATCAGTCGTCGAGCTGCGCCTGCTCGCGCTCGGCGGCGTCGTACTGTTCGCCGTCGCCGTCCCGTCGATCGCCCGGTCGTTCCGGCGGGACCCCGCGGCAGCCTTCGTCCTCGCGGCCCTCAACCCGCTCGTGCTTTTGCACCTCGTCGGCGGGGCGCACAACGACGCGCTCATGCTCGGCCTGCTCGTCGCCGGGTACGCGCTCGCCCGCCGGGGTCGACCGGTCGCCGGCATCGTCGTTTGCGCGCTCGGGGCGGCGGTGAAGGTCCCGGCGCTCATCGGCGCCGTCTACATCGGGTGGGAGTGGCTCGGTCCGGGCCGGAGCATCCGCGAGCGCGTCCGACCCGTGGCGACAGCGTTGCTGATCGCCCTCGGGACGATGGTCTGCATTTCCGAGGCGGCCGGTCTCGGGTGGGGATGGATCAGCGGCCTCACCAACCCCGACACCGTCCGATCCTGGCTCGACCCGGCGACCGGGGTCGCGCTCGTCCTCGGCCACATCGTGAGTGCCGTCGGCTTCGGCACCCACATCCACGGGATTCTCACCGTCGTCCGGGGCTCGGCGGCGTGTCTCGCCGGGCTCATCGGGCTCTGGCTGCTCGTCGACTCGGAACGGATCGGGCCTCTCCAGGCGCTCGGTTGGAGTCTGCTCGCCGTGGTCGTCCTCGGTCCGGTCGTCCAGCTCTGGTACCTGTCGTGGGGCTTCGTCTTTCTCGCCCCGGTCGCCGCGGGCCTGACGCGCAAGGTCCTGATCGCCGTGTCGGGACTCGCCTGCTTCCTCGGCCTCACGGGCGGGCACGTGTTCGTGACCGAGATCGAGTCGGCGAACAGTGTCCTCGTCGCCTTCGCCTGCGCCGCTCTCGTCGCGCTCGGCGCCTTCTTCTTGAGGCCGAAGTACCCGCGGGGCCGCATGTCGCCGAAGGCGTTGGTCGGCTCCGCCTAGCTTCACAGGAGCAGCTGCATGAGGTCGACGTCGAGCCACCGGCCGAACTTCCGCCCGACCTCGTGCTCGGTGCCGATGAGCTCGAATCCACACGAGCGGTGGAGCGCGATCGAGGCCTCGTGGTCACCGACGATCCTCGCCATCACCGAGTGGAAGCCGTGCATCCGGGCCCGCGCCACGAGCTCGGCGAGAAGCGCCCTGCCGACGCCCCGGCCGCGGTGGTCCCCGGCGACGTAGACGGAGTCCTCGACGGTCGTCGAGTAGGCCGGGCGTGGCCGGTAAGGCGAGAGGGAGGCGAAGCCGATGATCCCGCCGCAGTCGGTGGCGACGAGGAGCGCGTAGACGCCGGAATGCTGCGCCATCCACTCCTCGTGCTCGGCCAGCGTGCGCTCGACCAAGTCGAACGTGACCGTCGAGCCGGCCACCTCGGCGTTGTAGATCGAACGAATCGCCTCGGCGTCGCCCGCTTCGGCCGTGCGGATCTCCACGCCGATGACACTACCGACCGGCGCGCGACCGGCCAGGCCCGTCGCCTACGGCGCGCGCCCGCGGGTAAGATGCGAGCCGTCGGGGCCAAATCCGGGTCCGCTGCCCCCTTAGCTCAGTCGGCAGAGCACAGCCATGGTAAGGCTGTTGTCGTCGGTTCGATTCCGACAGGGGGCTCGCAGTCGAAGGCGGCGTAGCTCAGTTGGTAAGAGCACACGGCTCATAA
>JBEKLG010000033.1:0-15134 GCA_050010315.1 Acidimicrobiales bacterium | reverse complement strand
CGATCATCGCCATTCTCGTCGCCATCGTCGTCGAGGCCGACCGGCACCACGCGCTCCACAGCGAAGAGGCGCTGTTCTTCGTCGTCCTCATCCCGACGATCATCCTCCACGAGGTGAGCCATGGCGTCGTCGCCTACTGGTGTGGCGACGACACCGCCAAGCGCGCCGGGAGACTCTCGCTCAACCCGATCCGCCACATCGACCCGATCGGGACCGTGCTGCTGCCGATTCTCCTCATCGTGACGACGCACCTCGCCTTCGGCTGGGCCAAGCCCGTCCCGGTCCGCACCGACCGGCTCCGGCACCCGCGCAACCAGGCCGTGCTCGTCGCCCTGGCCGGGCCGGCGACGAACATCCTCCTCGCGCTCGCGGCCGGATTCGTCTTCCACGCCGTGGCGAACATCAACCAGCTCAGTCAGCTGCCGATCACCGCCTGGCCGCTCGGCGAGGAGGTGCTGTTCTTATTCGGGATCGTGAACGTGATCATCGCCGTGTTCAACCTGATCCCGATCCCACCGCTCGACGGTTCCGCCGTTATCGAGTGGTTCCTGCCCCGCGAGTGGTTGCCCCAGTACTACCGGCTGCGGATGATGTCGCTCGTTTTCGTCCTGTTTCTCGTGCTGTTCGCCCCCGGCGTGCTCGACAGCGTGTTCAACTTCGGCACGGAGTGGTGGGGCCGCATCGTCGGCATCGGGCCGGTCGTCATCGCCTAGTTCTGGCGCCTCGCCTAGTGCCGCGGGACGAGGCCGATGGCCCGTTGGGCCCTCTCGAGCGTCACCGCCGCGATCGCCCTCGCCCGTTCGGCGCCGTCTGTAAGGACGTCGGTGAGGGCGGCGGGATCGCGGACGAGTTCGAGGTAGCGCTGGCGCACCGGGCGGAGGAGCTCGACGACCGCCGCGGCGACGTCGGCCTTCAGCGTCCCGTAGCTTCGATAGCGCGCCGCGGCCGCGGCGGGGGACTCGCCCGTCGCCGCGGCGAGCAGTTCGAGCAGGTTGGAGACGCCCGGTTTGTCGTCCCGGTCGTAGCGGACCGTGGTCTCGGCATCGGTGACGGCGCGGCGGATCTTTTTTTCGATCTCTCCGGGCGGGTCGTCGATGGCGATCGTGCCGGCAGGCGAGGTCGCCGTCTTCGCCATCTTCTCTTCGGGGTGCTGCAGGTCCATGATGCGCGCCCCGAACCGGGGCAGCTCGATCTCTGGCACGACGAAGGTCTCGCCGTAGGCGGCGTTGAAGCGGATGGCGAGATCGCGGGTGAGTTCGATGTGCTGGCGCTGGTCGTCGCCGACCGGGACCCGCTCGGTGTCATAGAGCAGGATGTCGGCCGCCATGAGTGTGGGGTAGGTGAACAGGCCGACGCGCACGGCGGCCTGGCCGCGAGACTTCTCTTTGAACTGCGTCATCCGCCGCAGCTCGCCGTAGGAGGCGGTGCACTCGAGGAGCCAGGAGAGCTCGGCGTGCTCGGCGACGTGGCTCTGGAGGAAGATCGTGCACAGCTTCGGGTCGAGCCCCGCGGCGAGCAGCCCGGCCGCCGTCTCCAAGCTCCGGGTCCGCAACTGCTCGGGCGACGGCGGCGTCACGACGGTGAGGGCGTGGAGGTCGACGACGCAGAAGATGCCGTCGTCGAGGCGCTGGCCCTCGACCCACTGGCGGAAGGCGCCGAGGTAGTTGCCGAGGTGGAGCGAGCCGGAGGGCTGCACGCCCGAGAAGATTCGTGCCACGGGATGAACTTAGTGGTTGGGCCCCGGCCGGATCGGCTGTTCACCATCGCCGAGCCCGCCGACGGTAGCGTCAAGACATGGCCTACGAGGTCCATCTCGACGTGTTCGACGGGCCCTTCAGCCTGCTGCTCCGCCTGATCACCGCCGAGCAGGTCGAGATCTACGACGTCCGCCTCGCCGACATCGTCGACGGTTTCCTCGCCGAGATGGCCCGCGCCGAGACCGTCGACCTCGAGGCGTCGACCGAGTTCCTCTTGATCGCCGCGACCCTCGTCGAGCTGAAATGCCGTCGCCTCCTCCCCGCGGCCGACGGGTCGGACCTCGAAGAGGAGCTCGCCTGGTACGAGGCCCGCGACTACCTCCTGGCCCGCCTCGTCGAGTGCAAGACCTTCAGCTCGGCCGCGGCCGTGCTCGCCGCGGCCGAGCAAGCCGCTGCGCGTTCGGTGCCACGCCGGGCCGGGGCCGACGAGCGCTTCTGTGCCGTCGTGCCCGATCTCCTCGCCGGCGTGACCGCCGAGCGGCTCGCCGAGATCGCCGCACGGGTGCTTGCCCCACGGCCCGCGGCGGTGATCGGCGACGCCCACGTGCTCGTCGACGAGGTGAGCATTGCCGCCACGATCGAGGAGCTGGCCGCGACACTCCAGGCTCGCGGCGCGGCGAGCTTCCGCGAGCTGACGGCGCGCCTGCCGTCTATGGCGCACGTCGTCGCCTACTTCCTCGCCTTGCTCGAGCTCTATAAAGAAGAGCTCGTCGAGCTCGAGCAGCGGTCCACCTTCGGTGCCCTCCAGGTGCGCTGGACGGGTGGCGGCGCCCCCGAGCCCGCCGCGGCGCGACCCCGCAGCCGCGGCCTTGAAGAAGGGCGCACGCCGTGAGCTCGTTTCCCGACGAGTGGCGGGCCGAGGCCGCCGCCATCGAGGCGGTCCTCACCGTCGCGACCGAGCCGGTACCCGCCGGGCTCCTGGCCGAGCTTTTGGAGGTGCCCGTCGAACGCGCCGAGGAGCTCTGTGAGGCGTTGCGCCTGGCCTACGAAGAAGAAGAGCGCGGCTTCGAGCTCGTGCGGGTCGCCGGCGGCTACCGCCTGCAGAGCCACCCCGCCTACCGCGGCTACGTCGAGCGTTTCATCCTCGACGACGCCCCGCACCGGCTGTCGCCGGCGGCTACCGAGACGCTCGCGATCGTCGCCTACAAGCAGCCGATCAGCCGCGGCCAGGTGGCGGCGATCCGCGGCGTGAACTGCGACGGGGTGCTCCGGCTGCTCACCCAGCGCGGCTACGTCGCCCCGGTCGGCCGTGACGACGGCCCGGGGCAGGCGGTGCTTTTTGGGACGACGGCCGCCTTCCTCGAACGGCTCGGGCTCGATTCGCTCGCCGACCTGCCGCCGCTCGACGGTTTCGTGCCGGACGCCGGCGTCGTCGAGGGCCTGGAGAGGGCGTTGCGCGCCGGCCCGGTCGAGTGACCGCCGAGGCCGGCGAGGGCGTCCGCCTGCAGAAGGTGCTCGCCCGGGCCGGCTTCGGCTCGCGACGCGCCGCCGAGGTCCTCATCGAGGCGGGACGGGTGACGGTGAACGGGGAGGTCGCCGCGCTCGGCCGACGCGTCGTAGCCGAACGGGACCGAGTCGCTGTCGACGGCGTCGTCGTCGGGATCCTGCCTGGGCTCGTCTACTGGCTCGTGAACAAGCCGGTCGGCGTGGTGACGACGGCGCGCGACCCCGAGGGGCGGCCGACGGTCCTCGACCTCGTGCCGGCTGCCCCGCGGGTCTTTCCCGTCGGGCGCCTCGACCTCGCGAGCGAGGGCCTGATCATCTGCACGAACGACGGCGACCTCGCCCAGCTCCTCGCCCACCCTAGCCACGGGCTTTCCAAGGAGTACCTCGCCGAGGTCGAGGGCGACCCCGCGCCGGGCGCGCTCCGGGCGCTGCGCGAAGGCGTCGAGATCGAACCGGGGGTCGTGACCGCGCCGGCCCGGGTCGGGCGTCTCGGGGCCGGGGTGCTGCGGATCGTCATCCACGAGGGCCGCTATCGCCAGGTGCGCCGGATGTGCGAGGCCGTCGGCCATCCGGTTCGCCGTCTCGTGCGGACGCGCCTCGGCCCGCTTTCCGACGATCGTCTCTTGCCGGGGCAGTTCCGGGCGCTGACGAGCGACGAGGTGCGGGCCCTTTCCCAGGCGGCGAGCCCCGTGGGAGGCGGCGCGAGCGGCGCAAAGTAGGCTGCGGAGCCGATGGGGGCGGTGCTGCGGGCGGTGCGGGGTGCAACGACGCTCGACGAGGACAGCGAGAGCGAGGTGCGTGGGCGTGTCGCCGCGCTCATGGCCGCGATCCTCGAACGCAACTCGCTTGAGCCCGAGGACATCGTGAGCGCGATCTTTTCCGCCACCGAGGACATCACCTCCGCCTTCCCGGCGACGGCGGCAAGGGCTCTCCCGGGCTTCGGCGACGTGCCGCTGCTCGGCTGCCGCGAGATGGCGGTCCCGGGGGCGTTGCCGCGCTGCATCCGGGTTCTCGTCCACTGCTACACCGACCGGAGCCGGTCGGCGCTCCAGCACGTCTTCCTCGAAGGGGCGGAGACGCTCCGCCCGGACCTTTCCAGCTGAAGGCGGACGGGTGGACGGGGCGCGCGCCGAGCGGCCGGCGCGGCGCGACCTGTCAGCCGAAGGAGAGTCGATCCCGGTGAGCGGGGCGACGCCGGTGCGGGCGAGGTTCACCGAGTCCGGGCCGTTGCGCGGGGTGGTCCGGGTCCCCGGCGACAAGTCGATCGCCCACCGTGCCCTCATCTGCGCCGCGCTGGCGTCGGGGACGTCGCGGGTACGGGGCCTGCCCCGGGGCGACGACGTGGCGCGCACGCGGGCCGCGCTCGGCGCGCTCGGCGCCTACTTCGAGGGCGAGACGGTCGTCGGGGGGAGGGAGCGCCTGCGCGAGCCGGACCGGGTGATCGACCTCGGAAACTCCGCCACCGCCCTGCGGCTCCTCGCCGGGGTCTGCGCGACGTTGCCGTTCGGGTGCGTCCTCGACGGCGACGCCTCGGTCAGGCGGCGCCCGATGGAGCGCGTCGTCGCTCCCCTCCGGGCGATGGGGGCCGCGATCGAGGCCAGCGAGGGCGGGCTCGCGCCGCTCACCGTCCACGGCGGCCCGCTCACGGGCATCGACTACACGCCGCCGGTCTCGTCTTCCCAGGTGAAAGGGACGATCCTCTTCGCTGGGCTCGACGCCGACGGGGAGACCGTCGTGCGCGAACCGCTCCCCACCCGACGCCACAGCGAGGAACTCTTCGCCCGCTGCGGCGCGGCGATGGACATCGAGGAAGAGGCCTCCGGCTACGCGGTCAGGCTGCGGCGCAGCACCCTCGTGCCCTTCGAGATCGATATCCCGGGCGATCCCTCCCAGGCGGCGTTCGTCGCCGTGGCGGCGAGCCTCGTCGCCGGCAGCGAGGTGCGGATCGAGCACGTCTACTGCGGCCCGGGGCGGCTCGGCTTCGTCGACGTGCTCCACCGGATGGGGGCGTCGGTCGAGATCGTCCGGCGCGACGCGACGACCGGGGATCTCCTCGTGCGCCACGCGCCCCTGGACGCCACGACGATCAGCGGGGCAGAGATCCCCTCGCTCATCGACGAGCTCCCGGTCCTCGCCGTCGCCGCCGCCTTCGCCGACGGGGTGACGACGATCACCGACGCCGCCGAGCTGCGGGTGAAAGAGAGCGACCGCATCGCGACGATGGCGGCCGAGCTCTCGGCGCTCGGCGCCGAGGTGCGGGAGCTCCCCGACGGCCTCGTCATCAAAGGCGGCGGCTTCGCGCCGCACGGCACGGTGAGCTCGCACGGCGACCACCGGGTGGCGATGGCGCTCGCCGTGGCCGGGCTCGGCCCGTCCGGGGCGGTGGAGGTCGAGGACTTCGCCGCTTCGGCGGTGACGTGGCCCGGGTTCGCCGACGACCTGCGGGGCCTCGCGTGCCGGTGATCGCCATCGACGGCCCGAGTGGCGCCGGCAAGTCGGCGGTCGCCGCCGCCCTGGCGGCTCGTCTCGGCATCGCCCGCCTCGACACCGGGGCGATGTACCGGGCGGTGACGCTCTTGGCGCTGCGCCGTGGCATCGCCACGTCCGACGCCAGCCGCCTCGCCGAGCTCGCCCGCGGGCTCCGCCTCGGGCTCGACCCCCGGGTCACGGCCGACGGCGAGGACATCACCGAGGCGATTCGCGCTCCCGAGGTCGACGCCGCGGTGAGCGCGGTCTCGGCCCACACCGCGGTGCGCGCGGCCCTCGTCGCCCGCCAGCGCGCCTGGGTGGCGGCGCACGGTTCCGGGGTCGTCGAAGGGCGCGACATCGGCACGGTCGTCCTGCCCCAGGCCCCCGTCAAGGTCTTCCTTACCGCCGCTCCCAGCGAACGTGCCCGTCGGCGGGCCGCCGACCGGGCGCGGGGGTCCGGGGCGGTCGACCTCGCCGCGGTGGCCGAGGCGATCGCGGCGCGCGACGAGCTCGACTCGACCCGGGAGGTCTCACCGCTCGAGCCGGCGGACGGCGCCATCGTCATCGACTCGACCGCTCGCTCGATCGAGTCGATCGTCGACGAGATCGTCGCCGCCGTCGCCGCGCGATCCCCGGCCGGATCGGACGCCGGGTCGCGCCCGGTCCGGCCGATCACGCGCCGGGTGCGCTGGTTCTATGCCATCTGCCGCGCCATCGCCGTTGGGGCGGGGCGACTGTTCATGCACGGGCCGATCGTCGGCGCCGGGAACCTCCCGGAATCGGGTCCGTTTCTCATCGCGCCGCTCCACCGCTCGGACATCGACTTTCTCATCATCGCCCGGATCACCCGGCGGCGGCTGCGGTTCATCGCCAAGTCGGGGATCTTCGTCAACCGCCCGTTCAACTGGCTGATCGAGACGCTTGGCGCTTTCCCGGTCCACCGGCAGGCGACCGACCGGGAGGCGTTCAACCGCGCCCTTGAGATCCTCCTCGCCGGCGAGCCGCTCGTCATCTTCCCTGAAGGGACGCGCAACACCGGGCCGACGATCGGCCCCACCCGGGAGGGGGCGGCGTACCTCGCGCTGCGCGCCGGCGTGCCGCTCCTCCCGGTCGGCCTGGCGGGAACGGACCGGGTCCTCGCCCGGGGCAAACGCCTGCCCCGCCCGTCCCGGGTCGCGGCCGTAGTCGGCGAGCCGCTCATGGCCGGGGTCGCCCACCACGCCGGCGACGCCCGCCGGCGCGTGCCGCGCTCCGCCGTCCACGCCCTCACCGAGGAGCTGCGACGCGCCATCCAGGCGCTGAGCGACGAGGCTGCGGGGATCGTCGCCCGGCGCTAGCGTCTCGCCCCGACCCGGCTGGCCCGGGACAGGCGAAGGAGACGCCGTGCACGTCGTTGTGACCGGAGGTTCGGGGTTCATCGGACGCCACGTCGTGGCGCGGCTCGTCGCCCGCGGCGACGAGGTCGTCGTCGCCGACTTGCAGCCCTTCCCCTTGCCGGGGATCGACTGTGTGCGCGGCGACCTGCGTGATCCCGCCGTGGTCGAGCGCGCCGTCACCCCGGCGACGGACGCCGTCGTCCACCTCGCGGCGATCACGTCGGTCCTCAAAAGCGCCCAGGACCCGCACGCCGTGTTCGAAACGAACGTCGGCGCCACCGAGCTCCTACTCGAGCGCTGCCGCAGCCTCGGCGTCCGTCGCTTCGTCTTCGCTTCGACGAACGCCGTCGCCGGCGACGTCGGCGAGAGAACGATCGACGAGACCGTGCTGCCGCGCCCGCTCACGCCGTACGGCGCGACGAAGGCGGCGGCGGAAATGCTCCTCTCGGCCTACGCCGCGAGCTACCAGATGACGCCCGTCGCCCTGCGGTTCACGAACGTCTACGGCCCCGGCATGCAGTCCAAGGACAGCGTCGTCGCCCGGCTGATGCGCGCCGCGCTTTCGTCCGGGGCGATCGAGATCTACGGCGACGGCGAACAGCGCCGCGACTACGTCTACGTCACCGACACCGTCGCCGCGGTCGAGATCGGCCTGGGGCTCGCCCGCCCCGAGACGCTGACGATCGGCGCGGGGAGGTCGGTTTCGATGAACGAGCTCCTTTCGACCGCCTGCGCGGTCTCCGGGGTCGCGATCCGCGCCGAGCACGTCGCCGCCAAGCCCGGCGAGATGCCGGCGGTCGTCGTCGACACGAGCCGCGCCCGCGCCCTTGGCTACGTGCCGGCCTACGACCTCAAGGCCGGGTTGGCCGCGACCTGGCAGGACTTCGTCGCTTCAGGCCCGAGCTCAGCCCCGTAAGCGGCGCCGCGCCCGGCGCTCCCGCCACCAGGTGCGGAGCACGACGCGGCCAAAGCGGTAGCCGTAGACGAGGTTGCCGCCCTTTTTCGAGTGCCCCGAGGCGCGGGCGAGCATCGTCACCGGTCGCTCGGCGTAGCGTGCCCCGCCCATCACCGCCCCGATCAGGAGCTCCGACGACTGGTACTGCGGCTCGGCGAGGGTGAGCCGGCCCGGCAGGTCCGCCCGCATCGCCCGGATCGGGTTGGCGACGTCGGTCACCTTGGTGCCGGTGAGCGCGGAGATCACCGTCGAGAACACGACGATCCCGAAGTTGCGCACGATATCGGCCGACTCGGTGCGACCGAGGCGGCGCGACCCGGTGACGAGGTCGGCCTCGTCGTCAAGGACCGGTCTCAGGACGACGGCCAGGTCGGCGGGGTCCGTCTGGCCGTCGGCGTCGGCGGTGACGAGGTAGCGCGCCCCGTGCTCGACGGCGACCCGGTAGCCGAGCCGCAGCGCGGCGCCCTGGCCGCGGTTCACCGGGGCGATGACGGCGTAGTGCCCGGAGGTGCGCACGATCTCGGCGGTGCCATCCTCCTCGCCGTCGACGACGACGAGGAACGAGACCGGCTCGCCGCACAGCTCAGCCGGCAGCGCCTCGACGACGCGTCCGATGTTCTCCCGCTCGTGGTAGGCCGCGGCGACGATTGCGACCGGGGCGAACTGCGGATCCCCGTGGGCGTCGCGGAACTCGCGCTGGGCGACCGAGTCGACGAGCTCGTCGACGGCCTGGCGGCGGCTGATCTCGCGGGCGTTCATCGCCGCGGCGTTCGGCGTCGGGGCGTCGCCGGCGGGCGCGGCGGGGTCACGGTCGACTCATTCGCCTTGTGCCCGTCCGGCGAGCATCCTCGCCGCGGGTACCTCGCGGTCCCCAAGCGCCGGGACCTCGCCCGACGGCTGGCGGGCGAGGGCGACCGAGGCGGCGGTCCACACCGCCCTCAGGAGGTCGCGCAGCTCCGGCGGGGGAGGGAAGTACTCCTTTTCGGCGACGGCGGTGACCACCTCGACGCCGTGGCTGGGGGCGAGACGGCGGACGACCTCGTCGACGAGCCACTCCGGCGCCGAGGCGCCGGCGGTGACCCCGACGACGCCGTGCAGGTCGGCGGGGAGCTCGTCGGCCGAGTTCACGCGCAGCACGCGCCCACAGCCGGTCGCCGCGGCGACGCGGGTGAGCGAGACGGTGTTCGAGGAGTTCGCCGAGCCGATGATGACGACGGCGTCGCAGCGTCCGGCGATCGCCCGCAGCGCCGCTTGGCGGTTCGTCGTCGCGTAGCACAGGTCCGACCGTCCCGGCATCCACAGTTGCGGGAAGCGCTTCTTCGCCGCGGCGGCGATGCCCGCCCACTCGTCGTGGGGCAGCGTCGTCTGCGCCAGCAGCGCGACGGGGTTGCCGATCGTGAGGGCGCCGACGTCGTCCTCGCTCTCGACGAGCCGCACGGCGCCCGGCGCCACCGCCATCGTGCCGATCGCCTCCTCGTGGCCGGCGTGGCCGACGTAGACGACGGTGTAGCCCTTTGCGGCCCGGACCTTCAGCTCGTGGTGGACCTTGGTGACGAGCGGACAGACGGCGTTCACGACCGGGCGGCCGCGCCCCGCGGCGGACCGTTCCACCTCGGGCGCCGAGCCGTGGGCCGAGAGCATGAGCGGCGCTCCGGGGGGGACCTCGTCGACGTCGTCGACGAAGACGACGCCCTGGTGTGAGAACTCCTCGACGACGAAGCGGTTGTGGACGATCTCGTGGTAGCAGTAGACGGGCGGTTCGAAGACCCGCACCATCCACGCCAGTGCTTTGATCGCCATCTCGACCCCGGCGCAGAAACCGCGCGGCTCGGCGAGCAGCACGCGGTCGACGTCCACGCCGCTCAGGCTAGCGAGCCTGCCAACTACGCTAAGTGCATGGCGTTTCCGCAGGTCGAGAGCGTCGCGCCCGCGTCGCCGGCGGAGGCGGCGGGGGTGAGAGCCGGCGACGAGATCCGGGCGTTGAACGGGTCGGTGCCCCGCGACGTGATCGAGTACCGCATCCTCGCCGACGATCCCGTCGTCGCGCTCGAGCTCGGCCGGCGGGGCGCGACGGTCGAGGTCGTCGCGAAAAAGCACGCCGGCGAGCCGCTCGGCATCACCGTCTCGGCGGCGATCTTCGACCGGGTGACGACGTGTGACAACCACTGCGCCTTCTGCTTTGTCTCCCAGCTCCCCAAGGGCATGCGGCGCAGCCTCTACGTGAGGGACGACGACTACCGTCTTTCGTTCCTCTACGGGAACTTCACGACGCTGACGCGCTTTTCCGAGCTCGACCTCGAGCGGGTCGTCGCCGAGCGGCTCTCGCCGCTCTACGTCTCCATCCACGCCACCGACCCCGCGGTCCGGGCCGCTTTGCTGCGCAACCGGCGCGGCGCGACAAGCCTGCGCTGGCTGGCGCGGCTCTTGGAACACGGGATCGAGGTCCACGGCCAGGTCGTCGTGTGCCCCGGCGTCAACGACGGCGCCGTCCTTGAAGACACGATGGCCGGGGTCCTGGAGCGGTTCCCCACGCTCTCGAGTCTCGGCGTCGTGCCGCTCGGCCTGAGCCGGTTCTGCCGGGCGGGCGCGTTGCGGGCGCACACGCCGGCCGACGCTGCCGCCGTGCTCTCCGTAGTCGAGGACTGGCAGGCCCGCTACGGCGCGGCGCTCGGCCGTCGGCTCGTCTTCGCCGCCGACGAGTACTACCTCCTCGCCGGCCGCTCCTTTCCCGAGGCGGCGGCCTACGAGGGCTTTCCCCAGCACGAGAACGGGATCGGGATGGCCCGGGCGTTCGCCGAGGCCTTTCGTGCTGGCGGCGCACGGCCGGGTGGGCGGAGGATAGGTCCATTCTCCTCGCTCGACGGCGCCCCGGCGCTCGGCTACCGGGCACCACGCCGGGCAAGGTCGAATGACCGGTCCGCTGCCGGGGCCGGCCCCGAGGGGCGGGAACAGCCGATGACGATCCTCACCGGTGCCTACGGGCTCGCCGTGCTGCGGCCGCTGCTTGATAAGGCGGGTTTCGCCGACGTGGAGACCGTCGCCGTCGAGAACCGGTTCTTCGGCGGGAACATCGGCGCGACCGGGCTGCTCACCTTCACCGACCTCGCCCGCGCCCTGCACGAACTTCCGGCCGACCGGCGGGTGCTCGTCCCCGAGGTGTGCCTGTCGAATGGCCGCTTCCTCGACGACCGGGTGCCCGAGGACCTCCCACGGGGTGTCGAGTTCGTCGCCGAGGACGGGGCGTCGCTGCGCCGGGCGCTTGCCGCGGTCGGTTCGGCCGCTGGCGCCGTCGTCCCGGGCGGGTCGAAATGACGCGGGAGCGCCTACCGGTCGTCGCCGTCGCCGGGCGGCCCAACGTCGGCAAGTCGACGCTTGCCAACCGGATCATCGGGCGGCGCGCCGCCATCGTCGAGGAACGCCCCGGGGTGACCCGCGACCGCCTCGAGCTCGAGGCGTCCTGGCGAGGCCGGGACTTCTTGGTCGTCGACACCGGCGGGGTCGTGACCCGGGGCGACCGCCTCGATCTCCTCGTCACGAGCCAGGCGCGCACCGCGATCGACGAAGCGGACGTCGTTTTGCTCGTCGTCGATGTCTCGACCGGGCCGACGACAGAGGACGACGCCGTCGCCGAGCTTCTGCGCAAGCGCAGCCGGGCGGTCATCGTCGTCGCGAACAAAGTGGATGGCGCCGCCCAGGAGCCGGCGGCCTGGGAGTTCGCGCGCCTCGGCCTCGGGGACCCGGTACCGGTCTCCGCCCTCCACGGTCGGGGCGTCGGGGACCTCCTCGACCTGGTCGTGGCGCGGTTTCCGGCGGCCCCCGTCGGGCCCGCCGGCAGAAAAGGCTCCGCTGCCGCCCCGCTCACCGCTGCCGACGCCGACTTAGCCGCCTCGGTGGCGATCGTCGGACGCCCCAACGTCGGCAAGTCGACGCTTTTCAACCGGCTGGTCGGCGCCGAGCGGGCCGTCGTCCACCACGTGCCGGGCACGACCCGGGACGCGATCGACACGATCGTCGAAACCCGCCTCGGCCGCATCCGCTTCGTCGACACGGCCGGGCTGCGTCGCAAGTCGCGGATCGACGACGGCACCGAGTACTTCTCCCTCGTCCGCTCGCTGTCGGCGATCGACCGGAGCGACGTCGCGCTCTTGGTCATCGACGCGGCCGACGGCGTGACCCGTCAGGACCAGCGGCTCGCCGAGCGGATCGAAGCCGCGGGCAATCCGATCGTCGTCGTGCTCAACAAGTGGGATCTCGTCCCGGCCGACCGGCGTTCCGTCGTCACCGCTGACGTTGCCGACCGCCTGGCGTTCCTCGGCTACGCGCCGGTCATCCGGCTCTCGGCGCTCACCGGCCGGGGGGTGTCGCGGCTTCTCCCGGCGCTCGGGGCCGCGATCGACGCCTACCACCGGAGGATCCCGACCGGGACCCTCAACGACGCGCTACAGGCGATCCAGTCGGCACAGCCGCCGGCAGGGTCACGGATCCTCTACGCCGTGCAGGGGGCGGTCGACCCTCCCACGGTGACGCTCTTCGCGAGTCGTCGCCTGCAACCCGGTTACCTCCGCTACGTCGAGCGGTCGTTGCGCGAGCGCTTCGAGCTCGGACCGACCCCGTTGAAACTGCGCGTCCGGTTGCGTGGCTCGTGAGCGGCGCGACGGCCTGCTGCTAGTCGGGCGCGGCCCTCGAGGTGCCGGGGAGGCGAGCGATCCTTGGGGCCCGACGGACCGATGACCGGCGGGGCTTGGCCGGCGCGACGACAACGCCTCGAAATCGACCTCGCACTAGTACTCCTTGAGGAAGGCGAGGCAGACCGGCGCGGGCATCGGGTGCGCGAACAGGAAGCCTTGAGCGCAGCGGCAACCGAAGCGTCCGAGCCACTCGAGCTGGGCCTTCGTCTCCACGCCCTCGGCGACGACGAGGACGTTGAGGGCGCGACCCATCTCGAGGATCGCCGTGACGAGCTGCCTTGCCGACTCGTCGTTCTCCAGGCCGCTGACGAAGCTGCGGTCGATCTTCAGCACGTCGATCTTGAATCCCCGGACGCGCCCCAACGAGGAGTAGCCGGTTCCGAAGTCGTCGATCGAGAAACGAACCCCGAGTTCGTGGAGCGGGTCGAGCACGGCGTGGACGGTCTCGAGGTTCTCCATGAAAACGGTCTCGGTGAGTTCGAGCGTGAGTGCCGTCGGATCGAGTCCCGAGGACTCGAGGGCGAGGTTGACCGTCTCGAAGAGCGTGCCCGACCTGATCTGGAGCGGCGAGACGTTGACCGCGATCTCCCACGGGGCGCCGTGCGACCTCTCCTCGTTCCAGGCGCTCGCCTGGCGGCAGGCTTCCTGCAATACCCACTCGCCGATCGGCACGATGAGCCCGGTTTGCTCCGCGGTCGGGATGAAGGCGTCGGGCGGCACTGTGCCGCGGGCAGGATCGTTCCAGCGGATCAACGCTTCCGTGCCGACAAACCGCCCGAGCACGAGATCGACGATTGGCTGGTAGTAGAGGACGAACTCCTCGTTGTGCAGCGCGGCGCGCAACCCGGTTTCTGCCGCGGCCCGAGTCTGTGCCCGGACGCGCAACGTGTCGTCGAAGACGACCCAGCCGTTACCACCGTTCTCCTTCGCCTTCGCGAGCGCGAGTTCGGCGTCGCGGATCAGTCGCTCCGCGGTCTCATCTCGAGTGCTGATCGCTAAGCCAATGCTCACGGTGACGGCTTCCTGTTCTTTGTCGACCAAGAAGGGCCGATCAATCGCCGTCGTGATCTCTTTTGCGAGGTCGATCATTTCGAGTGGATCGGCAAGGGAACCGCGCACGATGGCGAACGAGTCGCCTTCGAGCCGGCCGACGGTGTCGGTGCGCCGCGTGGCGTCAACGAGACGTTGGGTCAGCTCGACGAGGAGCTGGTCACCGAGGGCGCGACCCAACGCCTCGTTCACCGCGTCGAAGTGGTCGATGTCGATGATCGCGAGGCCGGTGAGACGGTGGCGGGCGCGCGCCCACTCGACCTCGCGCCCCACCCGGTCGACGACGAGGATTCGCGAGGGGAGCGAGGTAAGGGAGTCGTGGAGTTCCTCGAACTCCAGTTGCTGCTCGACGCGCCAGAACTCTGATTGATCGAGGAACTGCCCGAGGATGGCGACGACCGAACCGGAGTCGTCGTGAATCGTCGTGGCGAAGAGGCGGCCGGGCACGACATGGCCGTCGGCGTGGAGGTAACGCCGCTCGAATGAGTAGCTCTCCCGGGCTCCCGAGGCCATTTCGGGGAGGAGACGACGGAATTCCGCGACGTCGTCCGGGTGCATCTTCTCGGAGAGCTTCGTGCCGATGAGTTCGTCGGACGGACTCCCGAGGACCTCCGCGAAGGCATCATTCAGTAGCTGTAGTCGTCCCTCGAGATCGATCGTCCCGGTAGGAATGGGGCTCTGTTCGAAAAGCAGGTGTATAAGGCGCGCTGCGCTCGCCCGTTCTTCCTCTGCGCGACGCAGCTCCGTCTGGTCGAAAAATTGCCCGATGACGGCGATGACCGTGCCGGAGTCGTCGCGCAGTGGTGCGGCGAAGAAACGTCCGGGAATGAAATGGCCATCGGCGTGGAGGAGGCGCATCGGACCTACAGCCGAGGCGACCGCCCCGGCAACCATGTCAGCAAAGCTGTCTGCCAGGTTGGCGATATCTTCGGGACACGCTGCGTCCTGGAACGGAGATCCGATCAACTCCTCGGCTCTGCGGCCGAGGAGGTTGCAGCCCGCGTCGTTGACCATCTCGTAGCGGCCCTCGAGGTTGACGATCGCCATGGAGATGGGCGCCTGGTCAAAAAGCAGCTGTTGCAGTCGTGCCGCCCTCGCGCGTTCCTCCTCCGCTTTTTTCTGCGCGGTGAGATCGATGATCTGCCCGATAACGCCGACGAGCGATCCAGAGTCGTCGCGCATCGCCGAGGTGTACATCTCGCAGGGGATGAACTGGCCGTCGGCGTGGCGCAGGTGGATCTCGAGTTTGTTGCTGTCTCGGGTCCCTGCGAGGTACTCGGACCAACCCTTCGTCTGGGGTTCAACGTCGTCGGGGTGGAGGTAGCTTGCGAGCGGGGATCCGATCAACTCCTCACGCGAGCGGCCGAAAAGGCGAAGGGTCGCGTCGTTGACC
>JBEKLG010000032.1:0-15300 GCA_050010315.1 Acidimicrobiales bacterium | reverse complement strand
GAGGCGCTCCGAGGTGATCGGGTTTCGTTTGTGCGGCATCGCCGAGGAGCCCTTCTGGCCTGCACCGAACGCCTCCTCGACCTCGGCCACCTCGCTGCGCTGAAGATGGCGCAGCTCGGTGGCGATCGCTTCGATCGTCGCGCCCGTTGACGCCAGGGCGTAGAGGAACTGGGCGTGACGGTCGCGGGCGATCACCTGGTTCGCTGGGGTCGGCTGCAGTCCCAGCTGCGCGCAAACCTGCGCCTCCACCGCGGGATCGACGTTCGAGTACGTCCCCACGGCGCCAGAGAGCTTGCCCACCGCGACGGCCGACCGGGCCTGCTCGAGCCGGACCCGGTCGCGACCGGCCTGCAGGCAGAACAGTGCGAGCTTCGCCCCGAAAGTCGTCGGCTCGGCGTGCATGCCGTGGGTGCGCCCGACGGTCGGCGTCGAGGCGAATTCGGCGGCGCGCCGCTGCAGCACGTCGACCAGGCCGTCGGCGGCCCCGATGAGGAGATCGCCGGCACGACACAGCGTCACCGACAGTGCCGTGTCGACGATGTCGGACGAGGTCAGCCCGTAGTGGATCCAGGCGTTCTCCGGCGGCCCGATCGCCTGGCCGACTAGGTCGACGAACGCCGCGACGTCGTGGTCCGTCAGGCGCTCGCGCTCGGCAACGGCGGCGACGAAGGCGGCGTCGACTGTCGGCGCGCGCCGGCGCGCCTCGGCAGCGGCGCCGGGCGCGACGACGCCGAGCGATGACCATCCCTCGATCGCGAGCAACTCGATCTCCAGCCAAAGCGATAGGCGCGCCTCGTCGGTGAACAGCGCCGCCATCTCCGACAACGCGTAGCGCCCGATCACGGTGAGCTCCGCGCGCCGTCCGGCGCGGCAATGTCCCGCCGGTATTGGACGCCGTCGATTCTGATCGCGCCCACCGCCTCGTAGGCGCGCTCCCGGGCTGCATCGATCGTCGACGCCACCGCCGTGATGGCGAGTACGCGTCCGCCGTCCGTGCGCAGCACGCCGTCAGGTCCGCGTCTCGTTCCGGCGTGGAGGACGGTTACCCCTTCGATCCGGCCGGCCGCGTCGAGCCCGCCGATCGGATCGCCGCGTCGCGGCCCGCCGGGATAGCCCTGAGCCGCGGCAACGACGCAGACGGCCGCATTTGGCGCGCGCTCGATCTTCTCCGGCACGAGGCCGCCGGCGGCGGCAGCAAGGAGCCCGGCGAAATCACCCTCGAGGCGTGGCAGCACCACCTCGGCCTCGGGGTCGCCGAAACGGACGTTGAACTCGACGAGCTGCGGCCCGTCGTCGCCGAGCATCAGTCCCGCGTAGAGGACGCCCCGGTAGTCGATCCCCCGGCGTCGCAGTTCCGCCAGCGTCGGCAGCACGATCCGCGCCATCGCGGCGTCGAGGTCGGTGTCGCTGACGAAGGGCACCGGCGAGCAGGCGCCCATCCCCCCGGTGTTCGGGCCGAGATCGCCGTCAAGGGCACGCTTGTAGTCCCGGGCGACCGGGAGCGCGAGCGCCCGCTCCCCGTCGCAGACGGCGAGTAACGAGGCCTCCCTGCCGAGGAGTGCCTCCTCGATCACGACGCGCCGCCCGGCGTCGCCGAACGCGGCGCCAGACAGCTTCGCCGCCACGTCTTTCTCGGCCCGCGCCAGGTCCTCGGTGACGAGGACCCCCTTGCCGGCGGCGAGACCGTCGGTTTTCACGACGTAGGGCCCGGCGGAACTGCGGAGATGCGCGAGCGCGTCATCGGTCCGGTCGAAGACGGCGAACCGAGCGGTTGGCACGCCGGCCGCCGCGACGAGCTCTTTCATGTAGGCCTTCGAACCCTCGAGACGCGCCCCTTCGGCCCCGGGGCCGAAGACGAGCCGACCCCGGTCGCGCAGTCGGTCGGCGAGGCCGTCGACGAGCGGTGCTTCGGGCCCGATGACGAAGAGGTCGGCCTCGATCTCCTCGGGCGCCGCGACAGTCGACCGCACCAAGTTGCCCTGCGGAGAGCGCCCCTCGATCCCGGGGTTCCCGGGGGTCACGACGACGTCGGTGGTGCGCGCGCAGGCGAGCGCGAGGGCGTGCTCGCGGGCGCCGGACCCGACGATGCAGACGTTCACGCCGCGAACCGCACGTACTGCTCGCGACCCGGTCCGACGCCCACGTAGGAGATCGGCGCCTTTGCGTACTCGGCGATCAACCGAACGTAGTCCCGGGCCGCCGCCGGCAGGTCGTCCGTCTCGGTCACGGTCGAAAGGTCCTCGCCCCAGCCCGCGAGCTCCTCGTAGACCGGGCGCACCCGGTGGAGCACCGACTGGTGATAGGGAACGTGGGTCAACCGCTCACCCTCGTACTCGTAGGCGACGCAGAGCTTCACCCGGTCGAAAGCGGAGAGGACGTCGAGCTTGGTCAGGGCGATCTCCGAGATCGAGTTCAACCGCACGGCATGGCGGAGCATGACGAGGTCGAGCCAGCCGGGACGGCGGCGCCTGCCCGTGTTCGTGCCGTACTCGTGCCCGCGTTCGACGAGCACGTTGGCGAGCTCGCCGTCCACCTCGCTCGGGAAGGGGCCCGCCCCGACCCGGGTGACGTAGGCCTTGGCGATCCCGACGACGCGGTCGATGTCCCGGGGCCCGATGCCGCTTCCGGCGCACGCGCCACCGGCGGTCGGGTTCGACGACGTGACGTAGGGGTAGGTCCCGTGGTCGAGATCGAGGTACGTCGCCTGGGCGCCTTCGAGCATGACGTTCTCCCCGGCGTCCAACGCCTCGTGCACGAGCCCGACGGCGTCGCCGATCATCGGCGCGAGCCGTGGCGCGAACTCCTCGAGGTACCGGTGGGCGATTTCTTCCCCGTCGAGCGCCAGCCGGTTGAAGACCTTGGCGAGCACGAGGTTCTTCTCGCGTAGCGCCACGTCGAGCTTCTGGCGGAAGATCTTCTCGTCCAGGAGGTCCTGCACCCGCAGCCCGATGCGCGCCGCCTTGTCGGCGTAGGCCGGCCCGATGCCACGTTTCGTCGTGCCGAGCTTGTTCTTGCCGAGCGATCGCTCCCACGCCCGGTCGATTTCGTAGTGATACGGCATGATCAGGTGGGCGTTGCCGGAAACGACGAGCCGGCTCGTGTCGATGCCCCGCACCTCGAGCGCGTCGCACTCGGCGAGGAGGACCGCGGGGTCGACGACGACGCCGTTGCCGATGACCGGCACGGTATCGGGGTAGAGCACGCCACTCGGAATGAGCTGGAGCACGAAGGTCTCACCGCCGACGACGATCGTGTGACCGGCGTTGTGGCCGCCCTGGTAACGCACGACGAGCCGCATGTCCCTTGCGAGAAGGTCGGTCAGCTTCCCTTTACCCTCGTCGCCCCACTGGGTACCGACCACGACGGTCGCGGGCACCAGGCTCCCCTCCGGCTCGACCGCCCCGATTCTACTGGCCAGCGCCAGCAGTCCCCGGTTTGGGAAAAGCAACGGGTCAGGTGAAGGAGAACTTCCCTTCGACGACGTCGACGTGCACCGTCGCCCCGTCCCGAAAGCGGCCTTCGAGGAGCGCGAGGGCTAGCGGATCGCCGATCTCGCGCTGGATGACCCGTCGTATCGGCCGTGCGCCGAACTGGGGGTCGTAGCCGAGCTCGCCGAGCAGCGACTTCGCCGCCGGCGAGACCTCGAGCGACAGGTCGTGGGTTTCGAGCCGGCGTGCGAGCACGTCGAGCTGGATCTCGACAATGGCGGCGATGTTGGCGCGATCGAGCTCGCGGAAACGAACGATCTCGTCGATGCGGTTGACAAACTCCGGCTTGAAGAACTCGATCGGTTCGCCCCGCAGGTTCGAGGTCATGACGAGCACGGTGTTCGTGAAGTCCACCGTGCGTCCCTGGCCGTCGGTGAGACGACCATCGTCGAGCACCTGGAGCAGCACGTTGAACACGTCAGGGTGCGCCTTCTCGATCTCGTCGAGGAGAACGACCGAGTACGGACGGCGACGGACCGCCTCGGTGAGCTGGCCGCCCTCCTCGTAACCCACGTAACCCGGAGGGGCACCGACGAGGCGGGCGACCGTGTGCTTCTCCTGGTACTCGCCCATGTCGATGCGGATCATCGCCCGCTCGTCGTCGAAGAGGAACTCCGCGAGGGCCCGGGCGAGCTCCGTCTTGCCGACGCCGGTCGGACCGAGGAAGAAGAACGATCCGATCGGGCGGTGCGGATCCGACAGCCCGGCGCGGCTCCGCCGGATCGCGTTGGCGACGACCCGGACCGCCTCGTCCTGCCCGACGACGCGGCGGTGCAGGACATCCTCCATCCGCACGAGCTTGGCGACCTCGCCTTCGAGCAGGCGGGTGACGGGCACGCCGGTCCAGCGCGAGACGACCTCGGCGACGTCCTCGGCGTCGACTTCCTCTTTCAGCATCCGCTGGTCCGCCTGCAGCTCGGCGAGCTTGGCGGTGGCGGCGGTGATCTCGGCCTCGATCCCCGGGATCTCGCCGTATCGGATTGCGGCGGCACCGCCGAGGTCCCCGTCGCGCACGAAGCGCTCCGCCTCGCTGCGGCGCTCCTCGAGCCGGCCTTTCAGCGTCCGGATCACGGCGATGGCGTCCTTCTCCGCCTGCCAGTGAGCGGTCATGGCGCGCTCGGTCTCGTGGAGGTCGGCGAGCTCGGACTCGATCCCCTGCCGGCGTTCGATCGACGAGGGGTCCGTCTCTTTGGCGAGAGCGACGTGCTCTATCTCCAGCTGGCGGATCCGGCGGGTGATTACGTCGATCTCGGTCGGCATCGAGTCGATCTCGATCCGCAGTCGGCTCGCCGCCTCGTCGATGAGGTCGATCGCCTTGTCCGTCAGAAATCGGCCGGGGACGTAGCGGTCTGAGAGCACCGCGGCCGCGACGAGGGCGGCATCCTGGATCCGCACGCCGTGGTGGACCTCATAGCGTTCCTTCAGGCCACGCAGGATGGCAATCGTGTTATCGACCGACGGCGGCCCGATGTAGATCGGCTGGAAGCGGCGCTCGAGGGCGGCGTCCTTTTCGATGTGCTTGGCGTACTCGTCGAGCGTCGTCGCGCCGATGAGGTGGAGCTCGCCGCGGGCGAGCATCGGCTTGATGATGTTGCCGGCGTCCATCGCGCCCTCAGCCGCCCCGGCACCGACGATCGTGTGCAGCTCGTCGAGGAAGGTGATGACCTCGCCCTCGGAGTCGGCGATCTCGCGCAGCACGGCGCGCAGGCGCTCTTCGAACTCCCCCCGGTACTTCGCGCCGGCGACCATCGCCGACAGGTCGAGCGCAACAATGCGCTTGTTCCGCATCCCCTCGGGCACGTCGCTTTCCACGATCCGGTTGGCGAGGCCCTCGACGATGGCCGTCTTACCGGTCCCGGGCTCGCCGATGAGAACGGGGTTGTTCTTCGTGCGGCGCGAGAGCACCTGGATCACCCGGCGGATCTCCTCGTCCCGGCCGATGACCGGGTCGAGCTTGCCCCGGCGCGCCAGCTCGGTGAGGTCCCGCCCGTAGCGCTCCAGGGCGCGATAGGTGTCCTCGGGGTCCTGCGAGGTCACCCGGTGCGAGCCACGCACCTGGCGGATCGCCTCGAGAAGTTGCGCCTTCTCCACGCCTAACTCGTCGCTCAGAGCGAGCAGCAGGTGCTCAAGCGAGAGGTAGTCGTCGCCGATCTCGCGCCGGTGCTCGTCGGCGCGTTCGAACGCCGCAACGAGCTCCTTGGCGAGCTCCGGGCCCCGCCCGCCGTAGGCCCGGGGGGTCAGCTCGAGGCTCGCCACGAGCCGGCGCCGGGCCTCGGCAGGATCGACACCAGCCCGCTCAAGCAGTGCCGTGGCGAGCCCGTCGGGTTGGCCGAGCGCGGCGAGAAGCACGTGAACGGCGGTTACCTCGGCGTGGTGCGCCGCAGCGGCCTGGCGCGACGCCTCTTGCACCGCCTCCTGGGTCTTCAACGTCCAGCGGTTCGGGTCAAGTGCCATCGGTCGGTCCTTCCCTAGGGACGTCGTGTCGCCGGGAGCTGCTCACTCCGGACCGGCACGAGCTCCCGACGGTACTGTTTCTCGGTCCGCAGCACGGCCTCCCGTGCCGTGACCCGGGCGATTTCGAGATCGGCTTCGAGACGCGCGACCTCAGCTTCGAGAGCAAGGATCCTCCTCACGCCCTCGAGATTCACGCCTGCGCCCGTGAGTTCGTGGATCCGCCGGAGTTTGGCGATGTCCGAATCCGAATAGCGCCGACTCCCGCCTCCGGTCCTTTCCGGGTCGAGCAGGCCGCGGCGCTCGTAGATCCGGAGCGTTTGCGGGTGGACGCCAGTGAGTTCGGCGGCAATTGAAATCACGTAGACGGCCCGCGGTGACCGTCGGGGTCCGCTTGGAGGCGTCATCGACTCAGACTCCGAAATAGGCGCGCGGTGACACCGGCGCCGCCTGGGCGAGGGCCTCGATGGCCTTGCGCTCCGGGTCCGAAAGTTTCGTCGGCACGACGACCTCGACGGTGACGAGAAGATCCCCCGCTTGCGATCCGTGCTGCAGGCCCTTGCCCCGGACGCGCAGCACCTGTCCGGTCTTCGTCCCGGGCGGGATCTTCAAAGTCACCGGGCGACCAAGCGAAGGAACGGTGATCGTCGCACCGAGCGCCGCTTCGGGGTAGGTGACCGGAACGCTGAGCGTGAGGTTCCGTCCCCGCCGACCGAAGAGCGGGTGAGGGGTGACGTGGAGCGTCACGATGAGGTCGCCAGCAGGGCCCCCACCCCGGCCGGGTTCGCCGCGTCCTTTCACGCGGATTCGCTTGCCGTCCTCGACCCCGGCGGGAACGCGAACCCTCACCCGGCGCTCACGGCGTTCGAGGCCGGTCCCGAAGCACGTCGGACAGGGGTCGACGACCTTCGTCCCGCGCCCGTGGCATTCCGTACAGGTCGTCGCGAGCGAGAACAGCCCCTGGTTGTCGTTGACGACGCCCGAACCGCCGCAGTTCGGGCAGACAACCGGCATCGTGCCCGGCTTCGACCCCGAACCGCCGCAGGTGTGGCACGCCACCGGCGTGGTGACATTCACCGTCGTCACCACGCCTTCGACGGCCTCGGCGAAGGCGAGATGCAACTCAGCTTCGGCGTCTTCACCGCGTTGCGGGCTCCGGGCCGCCCCGGCACGCCGTCGGCCGCCGGACTGGCGGAAGATGCCGCCGAACAGATCGGACAGATCGTCAATGTTGACGTTGAACCCGCCGGACGGGCCGAACCCGGGTCCGGCGGCACCGAGCCGCCGGACCTCGTCGTACTCCTTGCGCTTCTCGGGGTCGCCGAGCACGTCGTAGGCGGCAGAGAGCTCCTTGAAGCGGTCCTCGTGGCCGGGATTGGCGTCCGGGTGGTGCTGCTTGGCGAGCTTGCGGTAGGCGCGGCTGATCTCCTTGTCCGACGCGGCCGGTCGGACCCCGAGAATCTTGTAGTAGTCGGTCTCGAACCACTCCCGCTGGGGTGCCACGCGACCTCTAACCCCTCACCTTCACCATCGCGGGTCGCAGAACCCGCCCTTTCAGGCGGTATCCGGCGCGCATCACCTCGACGACTTGGGGACCGCCGCCATCCGGCGGGGCCCCCGTGCCATCGTCCGGAGCTGTCTCCTCTCCGACCGGGATGTGAGCCACGGCGTCGTGGATCGTCGGGTCGAACGGGACCCCGCAGGCGTCGATCCGCTCGAGGCCCTCCTGGTTGAGGGTGTCGCGCAGGAGCGCGTTGATCTGCCCGAGCGCATCTTTCAGATGGGAAGCGGTCGCCTCCTCCTCGCCGACGTGGGTAAGGGCGAGATCGAGGGCGTCGAGCACCGGAAAGAGCCGCGTGACGACGCCCTCCGACGCTCGCGAGAGCACGTCGGTCTGCTGACGTATCGTCCGCTTCCGGTAGTTCTCGAACTCCGCTTGCAGCCTCTGCAACGCCTCGAGGTATTCCTGCCGCTCGGCGGTCAGTCGCGCGAGCTCTTCTTCTGGTGCGGCTTCGTCGCCCGCCGCAGGATCCGGGCCCTCGGCGGGGGCGACGCTGCCCCCTGCTCGCTGAGTGGGGTCGATCGGTCCGGGCTCGGCAAACGGGTCGTCCCTGCTCATGCCCCGGCCGACCCGGCGTCGTCGACGATCTCGGCGTCAACGACCTCGTCGTCAGGAGAGGAGGTCCCCGCTGCATCCTGCGAGCCGCCAGCCGGAGACTGAGCGGACGCCTGCTCGTACAGTCGCTGGGCGAAAGCCTGCGACGCCGACAGCAACGCGTCGGACGCGGTGCGGATCGCCTCGACGTTCGTTCCGGCGAGAGCCTCCTTCAGACCTTTCAGCGCCGACTCGACGCGGTCCTTCTCGTCACCGCTGAACTTCGGACCCTCGTCTTTGAGGAGCTTCTCGGTGCGGTGAACGAGGGTGTCCGCCTGGTTGCGCGTCTCCGCCTCCTCCTTGCGCCGCCGGTCATCGGCGGCGTGCTGCTCCGCGTCCCGGACCATCCGCTCGATCTCGTCGCGGGGCAAGGAGGTCTGGCCGGTGATCGTCATCGATTGCTCCCTGCCGGTCGCGCGGTCCTTCGCCGAGACGTGGACGATCCCGTTGGCGTCGATGTCGAAGGTCACCTCGATCTGCGGGACACCCTGCGGTGCCGGGGGCAAATCGACGAGCTGGAACTTGCCGAGCGTCTTGTTGTACATCGCCATCTCGCGCTCGCCCTGGAGGACGTGGATCTCGACCGACGGCTGGTTGTCCTCGGCCGTCGTGAAGACCTCGGAGCGCTTCGTCGGGATCGTCGAGTTCCGCTCGATGAGGCGGTGCATGATGCCGCCTTTCGTCTCGATGCCGAGGCTGAGCGGCGTCACATCGAGGAGCAGGACATCTTTCACCTCGCCCTTCAGGACCCCGGCCTGGATCGCCGCGCCGACCGCGACGACCTCGTCGGGGTTGACGCCCTTGTGGGCCTCCTTGCCCGACATCTCCTGGACGAGCTGCTGCACGGCGGGCATCCGCGTCGAGCCACCGACAAGGATGACGTGGTGGATGTCGGAGTTGGTGACCCCGGCGTCTTTCATCGCCTGCTCGAAAGGACCGCGGCACGCCTGGACGAGGTCCTCGGTGAGTTCCTGGAGCTTCGCCCGCGTGAGCTTGATGTCGAGGTGCTTCGGCCCCTCGGAAGTGGCCGTAATGAACGGGAGGTTGATCGTCGTCTCCTGGACGGCAGAAAGCTCGATCTTGGCCTTCTCGGCGGCCTCCTTCAGTCGCTGCAGCGCCATCTTGTCGTTCGACAGGTCGACGCCCTCGGTGTCCTTGAAGGACTTCACAAGCCAGTCGATGATCCGCTGGTCCCAGTCGTCGCCGCCGAGGTGGGTGTTGCCCGAGGTCGACTTGACCTCGAAGACACCCTCACCGATCTCGAGGATCGAGACGTCGAACGTCCCACCACCGAGGTCGAACACGAGGATCGTCTGTTCGGCGCCTTCTTTGTCGAGCCCGTAGGCGAGCGCCGCCGCCGTCGGCTCGTTGATGATCCGCAGCACCTCGAGCCCTGCGATCTGACCTGCTTCTTTCGTCGCGGTGCGCTGGGCGTCGTCGAAATATGCCGGCACGGTGATGACGGCCTGGCTCACCGAGTCGCCGAGAAACGCCTCGGCGTCCCTCTTCAACTTCTGGAGGATCCGGGCAGAGATCTCCTGCGCCGTGTAGTTCTTGCCGTCGATCTCGATTTTCCAGTTCGTGCCCATCTGCCGCTTCACGGACCGGACCGTCCGGTCCGGGTTCGTGATCGCCTGACGCTTCGCGACCTCGCCGACGAGCACCTCGCCGGACTTCGCGAAGGCGACCACCGACGGGGTCGTACGGCCGCCCTCGGCGTTGGGGATGACCGTTGGCTCGCCGCCTTCCAGGACGCTTACCACCGAGTTCGTCGTCCCGAGGTCGATACCGACCGCCTTTGCCATTCCTCTGCCTCCACTCCGTGTGATGTCCCGTCCGGGCGATCGCTACTAATCGGCACCGGTCCAGCCTTGTTGACCATGAGTATAGCAAACTTAAGCGTATCCTTGTCAACTCCGACCTGCCAGAAGAAGTCCAGCCAGGAAAAGAAGCAGCGCCAAGGACCCGTCCCGCCCAATGACACGGGCTTCCTCGCCGGCGAGTTGCAACTTCGGGAAACTGGCGGTCCCCTGGTACCGGGCGCCATCTGCTGTCGCGACCCGGCTGCCGACGGCTTCCTCGCACACGCTGCTCCCGGCTCGCTACCCTGAGCCGGTGCACACCCTTGTCACCCTCCGCCACGGCGAGAGCCTGTGGAACGCCTCGAACCTCTTCACCGGTTGGACCGACGTCGACCTATCCCCGAAGGGCGAGGACGAAGCGCGGGCTGCCGGTGCGCTTCTCGCCGCAGAGCCTGGCCTCGCGATCGACGTCGTCCACACCTCGGTACTGACCCGCGCCGTTCACACGAGTGACCTCGCGCTTTCCGTGGCCGGGTGCAGCTACCTGCCGGTTCGCCGCCACTGGCGGCTGAACGAACGCCATTACGGCCGCCTCCAGGGGATGAACAAGAAAGAAGCCTCAGAACGCTTCGGCGCCGACCAGGTGAAGGCATGGCGCCGCGGTTACCTCACGCCGCCCGACGCGGTCCCGCTCGAGGACCCGAACCACCCGGTGAACGACCCCCGCTACGCCAACGTCCCCCCCGACGCCCTCCCGGCTTCGGAGTGCCTCGCCGACGTCGTGCGCCGGCTCGTCCCCTACTTCGAGGACCGGATCGGCAAAGACCTCCTCGAGGGGCGCACGGTGCTCGTCGTCGCTCACGGCAACAGCCTGCGTGCGCTCGCCAAGTACCTCGAGCGCATCAGCGACGACGACATCGTCGACCTCGACATCCCGACAGGTGTGCCCCGCGTCTACGAGCTCGACGAGAGCCTGCACCTCGTTTCCGCCCGCTACCTCGGCGACCCCGAGGCGATCCGGGCCGCGGCGGAGGCGGTCGCCCGTCAGGCGGGCTGAACGACAACGCCGAGGCGCCGGCACCCGGGCACGCCCGCGCTAGGAACCGGACTGCTCGCGGAAATTCTCAAAATAGCGGCTCGGTGTTGGCCCGCGCTGGTTCTGGTACTTGGAGCCGAGCGTCGAGGACCCGTAGGGCCGCTCGGCGGGCGAGGTCATCCGCAGGAAGCTGATCTGGCCGATCTTCATCCCCGGGTAAACGGTGATCGGCAGACTGGCGACGTTCGACAGTTCGAGGGTGAGGTAGCCGTCGAACCCCGGGTCGACGAAACCGGCGGTCGAGTGGATGAGAAGACCCAACCGCCCAAGGCCTGACTTGCCCTCGAGGCGCCCGACGAGATCATCCGCCAGTGCCACCCGCTCGAGCGTCGAGCCGAGGACGAACTCCCCAGGATGCAGGATCAGCGACTCGTCGCGTCCGATCTCGACAAGCTCGGTGAGCGATTCCTGGTTCTCCTTCACGTCGATGACGCGGTGAGTGTGGCTCCGAAACACGCGGAAGTACCGGTCGACGTGGAGGTCGACCGAAGACGGCTGGATCGCGGACTCGTCGAGTGGGTCGATAACGATGCGACCCGCGGTGAGCTCTTCGCGAATGGACCTATCGGAAAGGATCATCCTCAGATCGCACGATACAGTGACGGCAACCACCTGGCGGAGTCGGAGCCACCCGAGGTTCCTGCCGTCCGGCCGGGCACGCGGGCGTAGTTCAGCGGCAGAACATCAGCTTCCCAAGCTGAGAGCGCGGGTTCGATTCCCGTCGCCCGCTCCAGCACGAATCGTTCACTTCGCAGCTCACAGCCGGTTTGCCCTTGACCCTCACTGACCTTGGGCATCCGAATTCGACCACGATTCCGCGCACAATCGGCCACGCGGCGCGCACGCCTGATAACTCCCGGCTGACGGACTCGATTGTCTTCGCATCGATGCGTTTCCAGCCGCCGGGTCCACACTTCCAGGAACTGAAAAAGCGGTGCCGAATGCTGGCGTTACGCGGCGGGCCCAATCCCGGTCAACCTCGCCGGAAACCGACTGTACAGGGAAACTCTTCCGCCAGGCGACAGGCCATCAGTGCATTCCTGGCGCCGCCGGGCGCAACCAAACAAAGGGGAATTGGGCGCCGATGAGGTAGTGGGCCCTCGGGAGCGTCCCAAGGAGGGAACGACATCTGTGGTCAAAAGACCTTCCAGCGCGGCCGGCTCTCACCCTCAACTCCGGCTCTTCGGTGCGGGGTTTACCCCCGAGGGCCCAGCCACACGTTACGCACCTGGTTGCTCGGCTGAAAGTGGGTTGTCCAACACCGTCCTGGCGCGGGTTTCTCCCTTACCCGAAAAGACGGCGCGCCGGGCGACGCCCGTCGCCGACGCTCCTCGCAGCCGGCTGAACCGAATGCGCAGATCATGCCGCTCGGCCGACCGTTCCCTAAGAAGGCTCACCATCGCCCGGGAGCCGATACGGCGGCCTTCGCGTCCGGCGCCGTGAACTCCTAACTGGTGAGAGCCCTCGTCGTCGCCTCGAGCAGGGCTTCGTCGACTGCCGCCGCGTTCCAGAGCCCTCCCGGCTGGCCGAGCGCGGCCACGATGACGAGCACCCCGCGGTGTCGCACCGTGCGGAAGGCCGCCGTGGCGAGACATCCGGAAGCTTCGAAGGTCCAGCCGGATTTCACACCGATGATGCCGTCGATTCCGAGCGCGGGGTTGGCGTTCCAGATCCTTCTCACCACGGGGAACGGGAGGTCCGGCCGGCGGACGATGCCACGCACGACGGCATCGCCCATCAGGTCGGCGGCGAGTCTCGCCTGGTCGGCCGCGGTGCTCTTCGACGCCGGGTTGAGACCGCTCGCGTCCGCATAGTGCGTCGCGGTGAGCCCGAGGGACCTCGCCATCGTGTTCATCTTGCCCACGAACCGGAAGATGCTCCCCGCGTCCCAGGTCGCGATCATGTCGGCGAAGTTGTCGCCGGAAGGGACGAGCAGCGCTTCGAGGAACTGGTACTCATTGAGGATCTCGCCGGCGACAACCTCGACGGTGCTGTCCCCGGCGACGGCCTCTGTCTCGTACATCGCCACGTCGGCCGCGGTGATCCGGAATCTTGGCCCTGATTCACCTGGGACGAGCGGGTGGTCGTGGAGGAGGACGAGGGCCGTCATCATCTTCGTCAGGCTCGCGATCGGCACCGGTCGTTCGGCGGGCGAGCGGCCGACGATGCCGACGCCTCGCACCACGACGGCGGCCTGCCCGACCTTCGGCCAGTCGAGCACGGGGACCCGGACCGGCACGACACCACCCGGCGCGGCGCGCTTTCCTGCCCGGGCGATTCCCGCCGCCCTCGCAACCGGGCCGCCGCGACCCACCCCGGCGGGGCGGGCGCTCGCCAACCCGGCCGGGACCGCGGTGACACTGGCGGCGAGTGCCAGCACGCCGGCAACGGTCACCGCCCGGCCCCACAGGAAACGACAGGGCGCGAGCCCGTAGCGGATCGCCGGCACACCCGTGCGACGTCTCGGCGTGGTCCGATAGGTCGACCCGCTCACGTCCTCGCCCTCCGATCGGTGCCGGCGAACCCCGACGGAATCTAACCGGTGTCGCTGCGACCGGTCGGGACGACGAGCGGCGATCGCCGGACGCGAGTCCGCCCCGGTGGGCCAACCCGGCATAGCCTTATCTCATGCCGGCGGTTCATCGCGGTCATCTCCCCGACTCGACGCTCGCCCCGGCCCGCGGCGAGCGGGTCGAGGAGGTCCTCGGGTTGCACGGCGTCGTGATCGAGCAGATCCTGAGCGGCGAGCTCGAGACACCCGTCGAATACGACGAGGACCACGACGAGTGGGTGATCCTGCTCGACGGTGGAGCGGAGCTCGACGTGGGCGACGAACGCTGCGTGCTCGGCCCCGGCGATTGGGTTTTCCTGCCCTGGCACACACCTCACCGTCTCGTCAGCACCAACCCCGGTTCTCGCTGGCTCGCGGTCAGTTTCCCGGGCGAGGAGCCGAGTGAGACGCCACCGCCGGTCCGGCGTTCGCCGAACCGATGACGGTCGACGACCCCTACGACCTCGAAAGATTCGTGCGGGCCCAGGACCTCGCTGCCACGTACGCCGGCGCGGTCGGCGAACTGCGCCGTGGCCTCAAGACGGGACACTGGATGTGGTTCGTCTTTCCCCAGATCGCCGGGCTCGGCCACTCCGCGACATCCCGCTACTACGCGATCTCCTCACTTGAAGAGGCCAGAGCCTATCTCGCCCACCCGATCCTCGGTCCGAGGCTCGTCGAATGCTCGGCCATCCTCGTTGCCGGTGAGGTGACGGGCGCGTCCGAGGTGTTCGGGGAACTCGACGCCCAGAAGCTGCATTCTTCGATGACGCTCTTCTCGCGGGCGGCCCCGGATGAACCCGTCTTCCGGCAGGTGCTCGATCGATACTTCGCCGGCCTCGCCGACCCGGCGACCGAGGCGCGACTGTGACGCGGGCTACCCCTTGCGCTTCCCGGTCGGCGCGAGACGTGTCCAGATGACCCGCGAAATCCCTTCGACCGTCGTAACGCCGTAGCCCTCGGTCGGGTTCGCATTGGTGAGCACGGCGACGAGGTAGGCCCGACCCTGGCCGGCGACGTAGCCGATGCTGTTGATCTGCCAGTCGCCAGCGACGATTGGGACCCAGCCATCTTTCAGCGCGACGGTCACCCCCGGCGGCGGGCCGGCACACACGCCCCACCGGTCGTAGGGGATGACGTTCTCCATCAGCCCGAGCTCGTAGGCGCGCGAGGCCCCGTCAAGGAGCGTGTTCGGCAGGACGAGGCGTTCCAACAAGCGGATCTGGTCGAGCGCCGTCGTCGTCGTCTCTCCCCAGTAGCCGGCGGCGTTCGGGGTGGTGCCGGTGAGTCCGGCCAGCCGGTCGAATCGGGCGATCGCCGGGGCTCCTCCCACCTCGTTCCACAGGTCCGTGGCGTCGTCGTTGTTGCTCGCCTCGATCATCCCCTTCGCGAGCGCCCTGTCGTCGGCGTCGAGCGGGCGCGAGACCGCCTGTTCCTCGTGGAGCAACGTGGCGAGGATGTCGACTTTGACGATGCTCGCCGTCTGCTCCGTGACCCTGGGACGGTAGAGGTAGAGCTCGTGGTCCTCGAGGTCGTACACGCCGGCCGTGATGTCACCTCGGCGGCTGGCGAGGTAGGAGCGCATCGCCGCGGTCGCGAACGGGTTGGCCGCCAGCGGGGCTTTCGACGCCGCGGGCGCGCCCGCCCACCGACCGATCCCGCCGGTGGAGCGCGACACGCCCAAAGGCCGCGCCCCCGCGGCCGGCGAGCCCGGCGGGAAGAGCACGGACCGGGGCGAGATGGCGAACACGGCCGCG
>JBEKLG010000031.1:0-15457 GCA_050010315.1 Acidimicrobiales bacterium | reverse complement strand
ACTTCCACGAGACGATCGAGGCGTACTTCGCAGCGAAGGCGAGGCTTTTCTCGCCGGAACGAGCCCGTTTCGCCGTCGTCAACCGCGACGACGAGTTCGGGCGTCGCTTGCTCGATCGTGCTGAGATCCCGACGGTTTCCTACTCGCTCGGGGACGCGCGCGATCTCGAACTCAACCTGACCGAGGCGAGCTTCCGACTGGGAAAGCGCGCCGTGCGTTTGCACTTCGGCGGGGAGTTCAACGTCTCGAACGCGCTCGCCGCGGCGAGCGCGGCCCGGGCCCTCGGCGTCGAGCCCGACGCCATCGTCGCCGGGCTGGACGAGGCCAAGGGCATTCCCGGCCGGTTCGAGGCCATCAAAGGCGCCGGAGGCGTCCTCGCCATCGTCGATTACGCCCATACCCCGGCTGGGCTCGAGGGGTTGCTGACCGCGGTCCGGGCCGAACGCCTCGCGGCCAGGATTCCGGAGAATCCGGGGGTCATCGTCGTCTTCGGTTGCGGGGGGGAGCGTGACCGCGGCAAGCGACCGGTGATGGGCGCCGTCGCCTCGCGGCTCGCCGACGTCGTCGTACTGACAACCGACAATCCCCGGAGCGAGGACCCGGAGACGATCATCGAGGAGATCCGCGCCGGTATGTCCGGGCCCGCCAAACTCGTCGTCGAACCGAACCGGAGGACGGCGATCGCCGGCGCGCTGCGCGCCGCGCGGCCAGGCGACGTCGTCGTCGTGGCGGGAAAGGGTCACGAGACGACGCAGGAATTCGCCGACGTGACGCTGAGGTTCGACGACCGCGAGGTCGTGCGCGCCGAGCTGGAGTGGATCGGACGGGCGACGCGAGGCGCGGGACGCGCCGGCGCCCGGAGGGCGAACGGAGCCGCCCGATGATCGCGATCTTCATGGCGGGCACGGTCGCCCTCCTCGTCTCCGGCTTCGGGACGCCGATCCTGTTGCGGTCGCTCGCCGACCGCCGCATCGGCCAGCAGATCCGCAAGGAGGGACCCGCGATCCACATCGTGAAGGAGGGCACGCCGACGATGGGCGGGATCGCGATCATCGTCGCCGCGGCCGCGGGGTACCTCGTCGGGCACGTCGACAACAGCGCGCCGTTCACTTCGGCAGGTGGATTCGCCATGGCGGCGCTCGTGGCCGCCGGGGCGATCGGCCTTGCCGACGACTGGCTGAAGGTACGGCGCCAGCGCAGCCTCGGGCTGAACAAGCGGGCGAAGGTCGTCTTACAGCTGCTCGTCGGCATCGGCTTCGCGCTGGCGATCGAGCGCTGGGCCCACGCCGACACGGTGATCTCGTTTACCCGGGCGAGCGTGCCCGGCGTCGTGCTCGGCACGGGGCTGTGGGTGGTGTGGGCGACATTCATCGTCACCGCCGGCGCGAACGCCGTGAATCTCACCGATGGTCTCGACGGGCTCGCCGCGGGGTCGTCCGCCTTCACGTTCGCGGGCCTGACGCTGATCGGCTACTGGCAGTACCGCCACGTGCAGATCTACCACGTCCATGCGGCGCTCGATCTCGCCCTCGTCGCGATCGCAATGGCGGGCGCCTGCGTCGGCTTTCTCTGGTGGAACGCCGCCCCGGCGAGGATCTTCATGGGCGACACGGGATCGCTGGCGATCGGGACCGCCCTCGCCTGCCTCGCGCTCGAGATGAACGTGCAGCTGCTCCTGCCAATCCTCGGCGGCCTGTTTGTCGTCGTCACGCTCTCGGTCGTCATCCAGGTGGTCAGCTTCCACGTCTTCCACACCCGGGTGTTCCGGATGGCGCCCATCCACCACCACTTCGAGCTCGCCGGGTGGCCGGAGACGACGGTGATCGTCCGCTTCTGGATCTTCTCCGCGCTCTGTACCGCGCTCGGCCTGGGCATCTTCTACGCCGACTTCCTCGGCGTGAGGGCGTTGCTGTGACGGTGCGGCCGACCGCCTGCGGCGCTCTTTCCGGCCCCGTGGCGGTCGTCGGATTCGCCGTCACCGGCCAGGCCGTGGCTCGCGTCCTGCGGCGGTTCGGACTGGAGGTCGTCGCCGTCGAGGACGCCGCGACCCCGGCGCGCCGGGAGGCGGCACGCCGTCTCGGCGTGGAGCTCATCGCCGCCCCGGACCGGGCCGTGCTCGCCGCCGCCGTCGGGCGCTGCGCACTCGTCGTCGCCAGCCCCGGCGTGCCGCCGCGGCACCCGGTGTTCGAGCTCGTCGAGCCGGATCGGCTCGTGTCGGAGATCGAGCTCGCCTACCGGCTGTCGCCCGTCCCGCTCGTGGCGGTGACCGGCACGAACGGCAAGACGACGGTGACCGCGCTCGTCACGGCGATGCTCGTCGCCTCCGGGGTGCGCGCCGAAGCTTCCGGAAACATCGGCCAGCCGCTGATCTCGACCGTGACGGCCGGCGACGCAGACCTTGTGGTGGCGGAGGTCTCGTCGTTCCAGCTCGCGCTGACCTCGTCGTTCCGGCCCGTCGTCGCGGCCTGGCTGAACGCCGCCGAGAACCATCTCGACTGGCACCCGTCCTTCGGCGACTACGTGGCGGCCAAGCGCCGCATCTGGGCGAACCAGCGCGACTGCGACGTCGCGGTGGTGAACGGCGACGACCCGATCGTTGCCGCCGCGGCGAGCACCGCGCCGGCGCGGGTCGTGACCTTCGGGCAGGCGGGCAGCGACTACCGCCTCGTCGACGGGCGGTTCCTGGCCCCGGACGGGGAGCTGCTCGCCACGAACTCCGATCTCGTGCGGGACCTGCCCCATGACCGCCTCAACGCGCTGGGGGCCCTGGCGACGGCGCTCGAAGCAGGCGCCCTAGCTGACGCCTGTCGCACGGCGCTGCGCACGACGGCTCCTCCCGCCCACCGGCTGACCCACGTGGCGACCCTCGACGGGGTCGCCTACTACGACGATTCGAAGGCAACGACCCCCGCCGCGGTGATCGCCGCGCTGCAGGGCTTTTCCTCGGTCGTCCTCATCCTCGGCGGGCGCAACAAGGGCCTCGACCTGGCGACGATCCGGCGCACGATCGACGGTGCCGCGGGCCTAATCCTCCGTGGCGTCGTGGCGATCGGCGAGGCGAGCGCCGAGGTCGTCGCAGCGTTTGCCCCCGATCACAAAGTCGTCGAGGCCGGGTCGATGGGCGAGGCGGTCGCCATCGCCACCGGCATGGCCGATCCCGGCGATGCCGTGCTGTTATCGCCGGGCTGCGCCTCGTTCGACTGGTACGAGTCGTATGCGGCACGCGGCGACGACTTCGTCGCGGCGGTGCGCCGCCTGCATTCGTCCGAGCTCCGGGATCGGGCGGAGGCCTGAGATGGCGAGCGGGGTCATCGAACGCCGCCGGCCGGCGCGGCCGGCGCGCCCGGGGGAGCGGGGAATCCCGCGCTTGCGCCTCCTCACCGGCGAAGGCGGCGGCCCGGGCGAGATCCAGCACGCCGCCGGCCGCGCCACGCCGACGCGCTCGCCACGTCCGGCAGCGGCCGTCGCCGCCCGGCGTGACGCTGTGGTGCTCGTCGCGCTCGTCGTCGGTTTCAGCGTCTTCGGTCTCGTCATGGTGCTGTCGTCTTCGTCGGTCGAGTCGATCGCGAACTACGGGTCGCCGTGGTCGATAATCGAGCACCAGGGGATCTGGATGGCGCTCGGCGGGCTCGCCTTCGTCGTTGCGACCCGCCTCGACCTCCAGTTCTGGCGGCGCCTGGCGGTGCCGGTCCTCATCGGCACCGTGGTGATGCTCGTCGCCGTGCTCGTGCGCGGCATCGGCACGGTCGCCGGCGGCTCGGCGCGCTGGATCGACCTCGGCCCCTTGCGCATCCAGCCGTCGGAGTTCGCGAAGTTCGCCGCGGTCCTGTTCATCGCCGACTTCCTCGCCCGACGCGCCGGCCCGGCGGGGTCATCGCCCGACGTCGCCCGTCCGGTGACCATCGTGCTCGCGGTGCTCGGCGTGCTCATCGCCCGCCAGCCGGACCTCGGCACGGCAGCGGTCATCGTCGTGATCGGGGCGGTGCTGCTCTGCGCGGCCGGCGCGCCGTTGCGCAAGGTCGCCTTCGTGGGCGGGGTGTTCGCCTTCCTGGGCGGCGTCTTCCTCCTTGTCGAACCGTACGGACGAGCGCGCCTCGCCGGGTTCTGGGACCCGTTCGCCCACGCCTCGACGACGGGGTACCAGGTCGTCCAGTCGCTCGTGACGCTCGGGTCGGGGCACTGGTTCGGGACAGGTCTCGGCGGATCGCCGGCGGTGTGGGGCTTCTTGCCGAACGCCAACAGCGACTTCATCTTCGCGATCATCGGCAACAACTTCGGGCTCGTCGGGGCCGCCGGCGTGCTCGCCGGCTTCGTGGCGATCGGCTGGCTCGGCATCCGGATCGCCCGCCGGGCCGAGGACCGCTTCGCCTTTCTGCTCGCTGTCGGCGTCACGACGTGGATCGTTATCCAGGCACTGATCAACATCGGCGGGGTCGTCGGCGTGCTCCCCGAGACGGGGATCCCGTTGCCGTTCCTGTCCTCGGGAGGGTCGTCGCTCGTCGTCCTGGCCGTGTCGGCCGGGCTGTTGGTGCGGATCGCCAGCCACCCCGAGGGAATGACACGGTCGTCCGCTGCCGTGCGGCGCGGAGACCGGCGGGTTCTTGCGCGGCGGTGACGACGACGCGAGTCGACATCGTCGTCACCGGCGGGGGGACCGCGGGCCACGTGCTTCCGGCGATCGCTGTCGCCCGGGCGCTCGTCGCGGCGGGGCACGATCCTCGGGCGATCCACTTCGTCGGGACGCGCCGTGGTCTGGAACGGCGGCTCGTGCCGGCTGCCGGGTTCTCGCTGACGCTGCTTCCCGGGCGCGGTGTCGTCCGGCGGCCGAGCCCGGGCAACGTGGTGGCGGTCGTCGGTATCGCCGCAGCCTTCGTCGCCTCGCTCGTCCAGCTCGCCGGGCGGCGCCCGCGTGTCGTCGTCGCCGTCGGGGGATTCGGGGCGGTCGCCTGCTCGCTGGCGGCCGTCGTGCTCCGTGTCCCGGTCGTCGTCGTCAACGTCGACTCGGTCCCAGGCGCAGCGAACCGCCTGGTCGGACGCTTCGCCGTGGCCTGCGCCGTCGCCTTCCCGGGAACGGCGCTGCCCCGGGCGATCCTGACGGGCGCCCCGGTGCGCCCGGAGGTGCTCGCGGTCGATCGCTCGGCGGCCGGGCGTGCCCGCTCCCGGCGCGCCCTGTCGCTTGGAGAGGGCCGCCCGCTTGTCGGCGTGGTCGGCGGTTCACTCGGTGCCCGACGCCTGAACGACGCCGCGATCGAGCTCGCGACGCGCCTCGGCGATACCGAGGGCGTCGTCGTCTACCACGTCTGCGGCAGTCGGGCGCTCGCCGCGGTGAAGGCGGCCGCTTCGGCTGCGGGATTGTTCGATCGGGCCGGTCCCGAATACCGCGTCGTCGCCTTTGAGGACCGTCTGGCGGACCTGTTTGCCGCGGCGGACGTGGTCGTGTGCCGCGCCGGCGCGTCGACGGTCGCTGAGCTCGCCGTGATCGGCACGCCGAGCATCCTCGTGCCGTTGCCCGGCGCCCCGTCAGACCATCAGCGGCGGAACGCCGAGTGGCTGCTCGCCGCCGGGGCAGCGGTGCTCCTCGGCGACGAGGATGCGACCGGGGCGCGATTGTGCTCGGAAGTCGCGGCGCTCCTCGCCGAGCCGGGGCGGCTCGAGGCGATGGGCGCGGCGGCGCGCGCCTCCGGCCGGCCGGACGCGGCGGCCTCGGTGGCGGCCCTCGTCGGAGACGTCGCCGTCCGGCGGTGGCGACGAGGGCGCGAGATCCTCCCCACGGTCGGTCCTGGAGGAGGGGAGGACGGGTGAGCGAGCCCGATCTCGGCCGTCGTCGCCGGGTGCACATCGTCGGGATCGGCGGCGCGGGGATGAGCGCGATCGCCACGGTGCTCGTGGCGATGGGCCACGAGGTGAGCGGCAGCGACTTGAAAGACGGAGTGGCGCTCGAGCGGCTGCGGGCGCTCGGCGTCCGGGTGGCGATCGGCCACGAGGCGGCGAACCTCGGTGCCGCCGAGTTCGTTGCGATCTCGAGCGCCGTTCCCGCCACGAATCCTGAGGTCGTCGCGGCGCTCCGACGCGGCACGCCGGTGCACCGCCGTGCCGAGGTGCTCGCCGCGATCAGCGCCCGGCGCAGGACGATCGCCGTGTCGGGCACGCACGGCAAGACGACGACGGCTTCGATGCTCGCCCTCGCCCTCGTCGAGGCGGGCCTGTCGCCATCGTTCATCATCGGCGGCGAGATCAATGAGATCGGCTCGGGCGCGGTGTGGGACGCAGGCGAGTGGCTCGTCGTCGAGGCCGACGAGAGCGACGGGACGTTCCTCGAGCTGCAAAGCGAGATCGCGGTCGTGACGAGCGTCGAGCCCGATCACCTCGACCACTACGGCTCCTACGAGAATCTCGAGGCCGCCTTCCGGCGCTTCCTCGCTTCGGCCTCGTCCGTCGCCGTCGTCTGCAGCGACTACCCGGCCGCCGTCGCCCTCGCGCCACCGGGCGCCGTCACCTACGGCTTTGCCGCCGATTCGTCCTGGCGGGTCACGGAATTCGCCGGCGGTCGTTCCGACGTGAGCTTCGTCCTCACCGGGCAGCGGTCGGCGATTCCGTTCTTCCTGCCGGTACCGGGACGCCACAACGCCCTGAACGCCGCCGGGGCGGCGGCTGCGGCCGCGGCCCTCGGCGCGGACCTCGCGGCGGTGCGGCGGGGACTGGCCCGCTTCGGCGGCGTGGCGCGCAGGTTCGAGTTCCGCGGCGAGGCGCACGGCGCGACCCTCGTCGACGACTACGCCCACCTGCCCGGCGAGGTCGCGGCCGCGCTCGCGACGGCGCGCCGCGGCGGCTGGCGCCGGGTCGTCTGCGTCTTCCAGCCGCACCGCTACTCGCGGATCGCCGCCCTCGCCGCCGCCTTCGCCGACGCCTTCGTCGATGCCGACGAGCTGATCATCACCGACATCTACGGCGCCGGCGAAGTACCGCGTCCCGGGGTCTCCGGGAAGCTCGTCGTCGACGCCGTGCGGGCCGCGCACCCGGAGGCCGCGCTCACCTACCTCCCTGAGCGGTCCGAGCTCCTCGCCTACCTGCGCCGGACCTTACGTGTCGGCGACTGCTGTCTCACCCTCGGGGCCGGCGACCTGACGAGTCTCGCCGCCGAGCTCGCGAGCCGGGACGACTAGTCGGTGGGACCCGTCATCGTGCGGTCGCCCCGCCCGAACCCGGCCGTCGAGGAGGCCGCGGCGCGTCTCGGTGACCTCGCGACGCGGGACGCCCCGCTTGGCGCCCGTACGACCTATCGCCTCGGCGGCAAGGCGGCGCTGCTCGCGGTCGTCGATGACGAGACCGGCCTGGCGGCCGTCGCCGACGCCGTCGCCGCGAGCGGCGTCGAAGTCCTCGTCGTCGGGCGGGGGTCGAATCTGCTCGTCGCCGAGGCGGGGTTCGCCGGCCTCGGCGTCGTCCTCGGCCGCGGCTACGAGACGATCACGATCGGCGACGACCGCATCGCTGGCGCCGGAGGCGCCGCGACCTATCCGACCCTCGCCCGGGCGACGGCGGAGGCGGGATGCTCGGGGATGGAGTGGGCGGTCGGAATCCCCGGCTCGGTCGGGGGCGCGGTCCGGATGAACGCCGGCGGCCACGGCTGCCAGACCGCCGATCGCCTCGTTGCGGCCCGGATAGTCGACCTGCGGACCGGGCGTGAGCGAACGGCCACGGCGGGCGATCTCGGTTTCTCCTACCGGCACTCGGCGGTGAAGTGCGACGAGGTCGTCGTCTCGGCCACCTTCTCGCTCGATTCGGGGGAGCGGGAGGTGTCACGGGCGACGATCGCCGGGATCGTCGCTTGGCGCCGGGAGAACCAGCCGGCCGGGCGCAACGCCGGGTCGGTCTTCCAGAACCCGCCGGGGGACTCGGCCGGCCGGCTGATCGAGCAGGCCCGCCTGAAGGGATTCGCCGTCGGCGCGGCGCGCGTCTCCCGGCAGCACGCGAACTTCATCGAGGCCGGGCGGGGCGCAACGGCCGACGACGTCTTCGCGCTGATCTGCGAGGTGCGCCGGCTCGTCACCGAGCGCTGCGGCGTCGAACTCGCGACCGAGGTCTGTCTGGTGGGGTTCCCCACGTGAGCGGGCGAGGGGTGGCGCCCGACCGTCGATCGCGGCCTCCCGACGCCCCCCGCCCGGCGGCGGGGCGCCCGGGCCCAGCCGAGCGGATGATCGAGCGCCGTGTCCTCGTCGCCCGCCAAGCCGGGCGGCGGCGGTTGCGCGCCGTCGTGGTCGGCTCCGTTGTCGTGGCGCTTGGCGCTGGGCTCTTCGGGCTGGCCCAGTCACCGCTTATCTCCGCTCGTTCGGTGCAGATCACCGGTGCCGTGCACACAACCCGGGCCGAGATCCTCGCGGTGAGCGGCCTCGGTCACGATCCGCCGCTCATCGACGTGAACACGGCCGCCGACGCCCACGCCATCGAGCGGTTGCCCTGGGTCGACAAGGCGGTGGTGAGCGTGTCGTTCCCCTCGAGCGTCCGGGTTGTCGTCGCCGAGCGCCGGCCGGTGGCAGTGGCGCGGCTCGCCTCGGGGCGTGTCGCCCTGCTCGACGTGACCGGGCGTGTGCTCGCCGACGTGGCCCGGCCACGAAAAGGGCTCGTGGCGCTCCTCGGCCTGGGCGCCCTGCCCGCGCCGGGGGGAGCGGTTCGGGGCGCGACCGGGCTGTTCGTCGCGGCAGCGGCGCTGCCCGCCGGCCTGGCGAGCCGGGTCGCGGCGCTCGCGATCCGACCCGGGCTCGGGATCGTCGCCGAAGTGCACCGCGCCCCCCAGGCGATCCTCGGGGCGACGACCGACCTGCGGGCGAAGTACGTCGCTCTGGCGACGGTGCTTTCCGAGGTTTCTCTGCAAGGCATTGCGACGATCGACCTGCGCGCTCCGTCTGACCCGGTCTTGACCCCATGAGGCGTCAGCCCTATGGTCGGCCTGGCTCTGGTTTGCCTGAGGTGCTCCGGCTTTCGGCGGGGCCCGCAGGGCGGGAAACGGGGGCGGCGACAATCCGGTCGTCTGGGAATTGGCTGGGGGACCAAGGCGGCGGGACTCGGGACCTCTGAGTCGTAGTCGGGGCAGCTCCCCGACACTGGCGTGGTTCGTGCTAGGAGGGCAGCGTCGCAGATGTCCGAGGCAACGCAGAGTTTCATCGCCGTCATCAAAGTTCTCGGGATCGGCGGGGGCGGCGTCAACGCCGTGAACCGCATGATCGACTCGGACCTGCACGGCGTCGAGTTCGTCGCCGTCAACACCGACGCCCAGGCCCTTTTGCTCAGCGAGGCAGACATCAAGCTCGACATCGGCCGCCAGCTGACCCGCGGTCTCGGGGCGGGGAGCGACCCGGAGATCGGCCGCGCCGCCGCCCGCGACCACTCTGAGGAGATCGCTGAGGTCCTGAAAGGCGCCGACATGGTGTTCATCGCCGCCGGCGAAGGCGGCGGCACTGGCACCGGCGGCGCGCCAGTCGTCGCCGAGGTGGCGCGTGAGCTCGGCGCGCTCACCGTCGCGATCGTCACCAAGCCGTTCGCCTTCGAAGGGCGCCGCCGCGCCCTGCAAGCGGAGCAGGGGATCGACCGACTGCGGGAGCAGGTCGACACGTTGATCGTCATCCCGAATGAGCGGCTGCTCACGATGGCGGACTCGAATACGACGATGCTGGAAGCCTTCAAAATGGCTGACAACATCTTGTTGCAGGGCGTGAAGGGCATCACTGACCTCATCAACATGCCCGGGTTGATCAACACGGACTTCGCCGACGTCCGCACGGTCATGCACGAAGCCGGCTCGGCGATCATGGGTGTCGGCATCGCCTCCGGTGAGGGTCGGGCCCTCGCCGCGGCCCAGCACGCGATCACGAGCCCGTTGCTCTCGTCGGGTTCGATCGACGGGGCGCGGGGCATCGTCCTCAACATCGCCGGGGGGAGGAATCTCGGGCTTTTCGAGGTGAACGAGGCGGCCGAGGCGATCCACGCCATCGCCCACCCCGACGCGAACATCATCTTCGGCAGCGCGATCGACGACGAGCTCGGCGACGCGGTACGCGTCACGGTGATCGCCGCCGGTTTCGACACCTTCGACGACGGCACCTACGACCTGGGGGTCCGCGACATCGAACAGGGTCTCGGCTACCCCGCACCGACGAGCTACCACGGCTACGCCCCGGCGGAATCGTTCACCGTCGACGACGACCTCGACCTCGGCGACGACGGGTTCGACGTCCCGTCGTTCCTCCGTTAGGACGCTTCGCCGACGCGCTATCCGCTCACCGGCGACGCGATCGTTGTCACGACGCGGCGACGTGATGGCGACGCCCGCCCGGCGCGCCTCGAGGCGTCGGCGCCGGGGGACGCGCTGCACCGGAGGATCGTCGACCGCCCCTGGACCTTCGTCCGCCAGGTGCACGGGGCGCAGGTCGCCGAGGTCGACGGCCCGTCAGCTGCGCTGGTCGAGTCCGACGCCATCGTCACGAGCTCGCCGGCAACGGCGCTCGGCGTCCTGGGCGCCGACTGTGCGCTGCTTGGCCTGGCGAGCCCGGAGGGGATCATCGGGGTCGCCCACGCCGGTTGGCGGGGACTGCTCGCCGGAGTCGTCGGCGCCACGGCGGACAAGATGCGCGCCCGGGGGGCGTCGCGGCTCGAGGCCGTCCTCTCGGCGTGCGTCCACGAGGAGTGTTACCCGTTCGCGGCGAGCGACCTCGACCGGCTCGCAGCCGTGCTCGGCGACGAGGTGATCGGCACGGCGAGCGACGGCTCGCCCGCCTTCGATCTTCCCGCGGCCGTACGCGGCCGCCTCGCCGCCGCCGAGGTCGAGCTCGTGGCGGCGGCCGAGGGGTGCACGGCGTGCTCGGGCGAGTACTTCAGCTTCCGCCGGCACCACGACGCGGCGCGGCATCTGCTCGGCGTGTGGTTGGATCGGCCGCGGTGAGCGTCACTGCGCCTCCGCCCGACGAGATCGCGGCGCGCCTCGGCGAGGTGCGAAGGCGGATCACGGTCGCCGGCGGTGACGCGGCGCGCGTCCGGGTCGTCGCCGTGACCAAGGGCTTCAGGGCGGAGGTGGCGGCGGCCGCGGTGGCGGCGGGGTGCCGGGATCTCGGCGAGAACTACGCCGCGCCGCTCGTCGCCAAGGCGGCGCGGCTGCGCGCCGAGTCAGCCGACGCCGGCGTGTGCTGGCATCTCGTCGGTGGCATCCAGCGGCGCAGCGTCGCCCGCCTAGCGCCCTACGTCGGGCTGTACGAGACCGTGGACCGGATCGAGGAAGGCGCGGCGATCGCCCGTCACGCGCCCTGCGCGGCCGTGCTCGTCGAGGTCGACACGACGGGGTTCCCCGGTCGGGGGGGCGTGGCGCCGCACGAGGTCGCGGGTCTCGTCGAGGGCCTGGTCCGCCTCGGTCTCAAGGTCGAAGGCCTGATGACCGTCGCCGCGCCGGGTGACGTCGACCGGGCGCGCCGGGGCTTTGCCGCGGTCTCTAGTCTCGTGTCGAGCCTCGGTCTCTGCGAGGCGTCGATGGGGATGAGCGACGATTTCGAGCTTGCCGTGGCGGAGGGTTCGACGATGGTCCGCATCGGCAGGGCGCTTTTCGGTCCACGTCCGACGGATGAGTCGATGCGAGAATAGGCTCGGCGGAGAAGGAGACCGATGTCGTCGTTCATGAACAGAGCGCTCGCCTACCTCGGCCTAAAAGACATTGACGAGGAGGGGTTGTACGCCGGCGACGATGCCTTCGCCTCGCCGGCGTCGCAGCCGGAGCGGACCGTCTACCCCGACGACGGGAGCGAGGACGACGAGGGACGGGGGGGCGTGGCAACCGTCCGGCCGATCGGTGCCGCCGAGCCGCGCCGGCCGAGCGGCACGGCGGCCGCGGTGCGGCCCGTCGCCGGGCGCGTCCCGGCGGGCAGGGTGCACGTCGTCGCGCCGGTGCACTTCCGCGACGCCCAGGAGATCGGTGATCTCGTGAGGCAGGGCAGCCCGGTGATCGTCAATCTCCAGGTGGCCGAGCGCGACCTGTCGCGGCGGATGATCGATTTCTGCTCCGGGCTCACCTACGCCCTCGACGGGCAGATGGAGAAGGTTGCCGACCAGGTGTTCCTGCTCGCGCCTTCCAATGTCGAGGTCTCGCCCGAGGAGCGGCTGCGCCTGCAGCAGCGCGGCCTGTACCGGACCTAGACGACTCGGCGCGGTCGGTGATCGCGTAAGCCCGCGCCGGTGATCGTCCACATTCTCGTCGACCTCATCCAGGCGTATATCTTCGTGCTCTTCGTCCGCATCCTGCTCACGTGGTTCCCGAAGGACCCGTGGTCGTCGCTCGGCAGGTTCGAGCGGGCCCTCGGGCGGATCACCGACCCGATTCTCGTCCCGTTCCGGCGGCTCCTGCCGCCGTTGCGCCTCGGCGGGGGGGCGATTGACGTGTCGCCGATCGTCGTGCTCGTCGTGCTCGAGGTGCTCGTGTCAATTCTCCGCAACCGCTGACCGGCGGGACCCGCGGCGCGCCGGCGCGGTTCCGGCGGTATCCACCGACGGCGTTTAGCTGCCGCGTAGCATCGTGGCATGGAGATATCCGGACGAATCCTGCGTGAAGTCGAGTTCCGTGACCGGTTGCGCGGTTACGACACCGACGAGGTCGACGAGTTCCTCGAGAAGGTCGCGGTCGCGGTCGACGAGCTCCTCGCCGAACTGCAAGCGGCACGCGAGAAGGCAGGGCGGGAGATCGAGCCCGCCCTCGACGACGAGAGCCTGCGCCGGACGCTGGTGCTGGCCCAGCGCACCGCCGACATGGCTGTCCGTGAGGCCCGCGAGGAGGCCGCCGCCCTCATCGAGGAGGCGCGGCTCGATGCGGGCGCGCTGACCGCCGAGGCGCGCGACGAGGCCGGCCGTCTCCGGGCTGAGGCGGAACAGGACGCCCACGCCCGGCTCGGCGCTCTCGAGGAGCGGCGCGGCGCGCTAGAACGCGAGATCGCCGAGCTCGAGCGGTTCGCCGCCACGGAAAAGGCACGCCTCGCCGCCGCGCTCGAGAGCCTCAGCGCGGTGCCGGAGGTCGACGACGGGTCGCCGCCGGCCGGCGGGGACGAGGCAAGCGCGATGCCGGCCGACCTTGGGTCCGCCGATGAGCCGACCGAACTCATCGACGAAGTCGTCGGCGAGCCCGACTCGGACGAGTCCGTCGGCTCGCCGGTCGCCCCTCGGCAAGTAACTGGAGAACGCCCGCGACGCCAGAACCACGCCAGCCAGCTAGGACTCGCCGAGGCCGACGACGATCCCGATGAGGTGCCGGACCGAGTTCAGACCCGGCGTCGGCCCGAACCGACGTTGCGGGCGGTCGATTCGAGTGGCGACGATCCCGACGAGGAGTTGTGGCAGCGCTGGGCGCGTGGGGCCGACCTCGACGTGGTCCCGGACCAGGGCAGCCAGGCTCCGCGCCCGACGGCGAACCGGGCGTCGCGCCGTGGTGGTGGTCGGTCGGCCTAGCAGCTGGCGGACCACTAGGGCATCGGGGCGCGGACCGGCGTCAGTCGGACGAGACAGGCGGACGGGATCTCTGGGAGTTCCACGAAGAGTTCGCCGGACGACGCGCTCCATTCGAGCCCGGCGTCACGCGCCTGCGGGTAGAGCACCTGGGCGACGAGCTCCTTGTCGCTCAGGTGTGTAACCGGGAGCACGATCTTTTCGGCTTCAGCCTGTTCGCGCAGCTCGAGAGTGTCGCCGACCGCCTTCCGGTGCCAGACGACGACATAGCTGGCTGACCCCGCCTGCATGCCAAGGGCAATCCAGGGATCTACCCACCGAGGCAGCCCGAGGGGCCAGAAGGGGACCGCCGTCGCGAGGTCGGGTCGGATGAGCTTGTAGGTGCTGACCGCCTCCGCCACCAGCTGTCGTTGTGAGTCGCTCATGCGGTCGATCCACCCCGAGAGGTGGATGCGGCCGAGCAGCGCGTTGCACAGCGTGAAGATGATCTCGTTGTCGCTCCCCTCCGGCTGGGGGCAGGCCCATATCCCGGCTTGCTCTGGCGCGATGGCCACCGGCGCGGCGGCGGCGATTGCCGGGTAGCGCAGGAGATCCTGCTGATCGCTCGTCGACTGGAGCTGGAAGCGCGCCAGCAGCGCGTAGTCCGTGCGCATTCCACCGGAGGCGCAGCTTTCCAGGATGAGGTTGGGGTAGCGGTCGAGGATCCCGTCTATCCAGGCGAGGAAGGCACGGTTGTGCGCCAGCAGCCCAACGCCCGTGCTCACGTTCCCATTGTCGGTGCCGGGCCCGACGTTGATGTTGTAGTCCATCTTCAGGTATCCAATGCCGAGATCTCCGACGAGGAAGTCGATGACCTCGTCGAGGTGTTTCATGGCTGCCGGGTGGGAGAAGTCGAGGTGATACCGGTCCTGTTCGACCACGCGGTCCCCGTCGCGGTTGAAGAACGCCTCGGCGGGGAGCTCGTCCGCGATGGGACTGTGCACTCCGACGACCTCCGGCTCGAGCCAGAGCCCGGGGACCATGCCCTCCGCTCTGATCCGATCGAGCACCTCGACGAGGCCGTTCGGGAACCTCGACCGCGAGGGCTGCCACGCACCGACCGTGTCCCACCAGGAATCGCCGATCTCGGCGTACCAGCCGGAGTCGATGCAGAAGCACTCCGCACCAACTTCGGCAGCGGCATGGATCAGCGGTATCAGACGATCTGTCGTCGGGTCGCCCATCAAGGTGTTCATGTAATCGTTGAAGATGACCGTAAGGCGTCGATGGTCCTCGTGTGGTCGCCGCATCGTCCGGCGGTAGTTGGTGAGACGGGCGACACCTCCCTGCAAACCCCCGTTGCTGACGGCAATCGTGGCGGGGACGGTTTCGAAGGATTCCCCCGGGCCGAGAACGAGACGCCAGTGGTGCTCCACATCGGTCGGGCCGAGCAGTGCGAGATAGGCGTACGTCGACCCGGGATCGGGTTCTCCCGGTGTCTCGGTGTGCGCGGTGTGCTCGCCCACCTGCCAGTGCCAGCCGCCGTTGTGCTCGATCTGCCACACCCAGGTGGCGCCGGTCCGGCGATTGATGGCGGCGCCCATGGGTAGGTAGGTTCCCGATGACCAGCTTCCGGCGCTCGTCAAACCGAACCAGCCTCGGGAGTCGTGCTCGTGGATCCCGCGGTTGAGGTCGGGCAGGGCGTCACGAAGCGCTCGCACCTGCCAGCGGTCCTCGGCGCACCAGTCGTTCTCAGCCCAGTACAGGTCGAGATCACTCAGGCTGTCTGCCGGTTCGGCCAGCCCCGAACAGAGGAACGAGGTCACTGATTCCAGGGTCACGGGGACGCGGCCGCCGTTCGTGAGCCGGACCCGGGAGCGGAGAACTCCGCCTCCGCTGAGCACGTTGTAGGAAACCGCGACCGCAAGCCCCGTACTCGGGTCCTCCAGGTCGAGCCGGAGCTCGCGCCAGGGACCCTGCCGGCTCTCTTGGTGGTCGACGTAGCGAAGGC
>JBEKLG010000030.1:0-15605 GCA_050010315.1 Acidimicrobiales bacterium | reverse complement strand
CGCCGTCGACGCCCTCGTCACTAACCGGGTCTGGACCGCGATGGGACTGGATCCCTCCACCACCCTTCACGATGTCCGCTGGGGCGAAGACGTCGACGGCCAGTTCGTGTGGGTCTTCGAGATCTCGGGCTCCGTGCCCGCCTCCCACTTTGCCCACGGCTACGCCAGCGCCACCAGCATGCGTCAGTCCCCGATGTATTTCCCGTTGGGCGGCGGCACCCTGCGCGGAGTCTCCAGGCCGGGTGAGGTCGTCTGGTCCCGTTTGTACGTGATGGATGGGGCGCTTCACTACGACATCGGGCGCGGGCGTGCTGTCGAGCTACCGACCGAGGAGACAGAGCGACGGTGGCGGGCGACCAACTACGAGTGGCCCATTATGCACGCCGTACTGGATGGCGTGAGCCGCGACCAGTTCATGGCTCGGCACAAGGCCAATCACGTGCAGGTCGTATACGCGCCCGATGCTGACCGGGCCGACCGCGCTCTCGTCGCCAAAGCCGCCGCCTTCGACCAACTAGGCGTGGCGGTGCACCTTTGCGGGGACGTAAACCTCGCTGCGCAAGGACTGTGAAGCAACAGGCCTGAGTTCTCGTCGGCCGCTCGGTCGTCGCGTTCGTGAACGGTCAGACCCGAGTTCAAGCCTCATAACCCGAAGGTCGCAGGTTCAAATCCTGCCCCCGCCACCAAGAAAAGAGCAGGTCAGGTCCGGTCTTTAGGGACCGGCCCTTCTACTACCCGGATTCCTATGCCAAAACCAATCCGAAAAAATCGCCTGAAGGTTTGACTCCCGATCCGTCGCTCGGAGCGGATGGCCGCCTTTCCGGCGTTCCTCTCTCAGGGTCATCGGAAGTGCGACCTTCGGCACCGCGGCCGGGGGTCACCTCACGGGAGGGGTCGATTCGGTGGTGGCGAGGGCGTTGCGGCACCATACCTTACGGTGATACCCCATACTCCCGTCAGGCTCGACGGTGTCGATACCGGAACCCCGTTTTGTTTCATAATGAGTCTCGTAGAAGTAATCGTAAGGCCGGTGGCCCGCATGTTAGTGAACTCGACATCTGGCGTATATTGGCCGAGCACGTCCTCTTTGCCGGAGGCACCGAGGGGAGCCTCGACAATCCATTCCATGCTCGTTCTGGGACCGTAATAACTCTGTTCAGTATTGAATGTCTGCCCGCTGGTGTTGTCCTCAAGGTTGATATCCCACGTCGAGCCGGAGACCTGATAGATCGTCACGGTGCACAGGTCGCCGGGGCTAACCGATATCTGGATGGGCGTGTTGGCTGCGGGGAGGATTTCCCACCAGGCGTAGGTGGTCGCTGACTTCGTAGTCGGGTCGTACATTTCAGTCACCCCGGCCTGGATCAGCGACGAATTGGTGGCGCCATCAATACCGACCCATTCGGATGTGGTAGTAGGGCCAGATGACGGACGGAGGCTAGGCACGTTGAAGGTTCCGACAACAGCGGTGAAAGACTTACCCTCGTCCGCCTCGCCAGACCAGTTAGGTGGATCTGTGGTTCGTTTTGGCGGAGAGGGTGTCGTTATCCATAACGATGCTCTGGCTACCTGGCGGGTAGGTCTCGAAGAATCGACCACCCTGACCGTGAACTGCTCATAGCCACTTTCAGTAGGAGAACCGAAGAGCCTGCCAGTCCGGGAAAGCCGGATACCCGGTGGCAGAGGATAGCGTCCGACCACTTTCCAGAAATATGGGGGCCTGCCACCGGATGCTGCAAGAGTTGCCGAATAAGTGGCTCCGATGGTCGCTTTCGGAAGTGAGGTCGTCGTAATCCGCAGCCGCGAGGCATGCGCCGCTGCGCCAAGTGATCCGCCGGCGAGTCGCCTAGCTGTTGGGCCGATGACGGAGAGCTGGAGAGCGGGGAGACTGACCTTCTCACCGGCCGCTCTGGCGGCAGGACGCTCTGGCGAGAATGAATCCATACCCGGTCCCCTCGCCGCGCCACTGGGCGGAGTTAGGGGAACGGTGCAGAAGACCAATACTGCCAACGCAGCCAGAAGGCTGGTGATCAAGCGGTGGAACACGGCTGGACTCTACTTGCTGCAGCTCTAGTTACTCGTTCATTTCATCTCTGGGACCACTGAAAACTAGCCCCGGTAGTACGCGGAGCGGTGGAAGTGAACGCAAATGAGTCAAAGAAATGGTCAATCTCAGTTACCCGCGCCAGGAACCGACAACCCAAGCTCCCATGGGCAATCGATGTGGCAACGTTGTCGCTGGCCCACGCAGCGGCCGAGCATCAATCCGGTAGCCCACCAAGTGATGGACGCTCGGCGCGGGCCGCAGAGCTGGAAGGAGCCTCGGCCATGGCTTTCCTGCGGACCCCGGCCGAATCAGGTGACCGGCCCGCTCCGGGTGCCTGGCGGGTTGGTCGTTCTTCGTGGTGCGCGCATCTCGTCCAGGTGGCTTCGGTGGCTGCGTTGACGGCGAGGAGGTTTCCGAGGGCGAGGTTGACGTCGTAGTCGTGGCAGCCCCAGTCCGGTCCATCCGACTCCGTCACGACCGGCCTCCGGTCTGAGGTGCCCGGAAGCCGCTCGTACCGGCGCCGGGCGTCGTCCAATCCGAGGCACGGATGGTCGTGCGCAGTCACCAGGAACGACTTAGTTCACACGGCGCGGACGCGACTAACGAACAGAATCACCTCGGGGGTGCTCCGAGTCGGGCAAGAAGATCGACGAGACGCTGACCGACGATGGAGATGCCATCCAGCTGCTCCGCAACTAGCTCCAGACAGAACTCGAACGCAGGTTGTCAGGAAAGGCCGACGATTTCTCCTTTGTCGTCGATGTCGATCTCGTAAGCGGAAGGCTTGGAGCCGAGCCCGGGCATCGTCGACATGTCACCACAGATCGGGTAGATGAATCCGGCACCGACCGACGCCCGGACCTCGCGCACCGGGAGGCGCCATCCCGTTGGCGCGCCGTAGAGAGTGGGGTTCGCCGACAGCGAGTACTGGGTCTTGGCGACACAGATCGGCAGGTTGCCCAGTCCGTGCGTTTCATACCTCTCGAGCTGCCGGACGGCGGTCGGCGAAAAATCGACACCGTCCGCGCCGTAGATTCGCCGGGCGATCGTCTCGATCTTCTCTCTGAGCGGCATCTCAGACGGGTAGAGGAGCCGGAATTGGTGCGGCTCGTCGGCAGCCTCGGCGACTGCCTCGGCGAGCTCCACAGCACCCTTGCCCCCCTCGGTAAATGGCCGGCAGAGGGCGACCCGGACGCCGAGCGAGGCCGCAATCTCGCGGATCGCCTCGTGCTCCGAGGGGAAGTCGCCTGGCAGGGCGTTGATCGCAATGACCGGCGTGATGCCGTGGCGGCGGATGTTGTCGACCTGCTTGGCGAGGTTCGCTCCTCCCGCCTGGACTTGGTCGACGTTCTCGGCCGCAAGGGCGTCGGGCAATGGTCTCCCGACGACGATGCGATACTTCCCGGACTGCACCTTGAGGGCGCGCACGGTCGCGACGACGACGGCGGCGTCGGGCTCGAGCCCCGACGTCCGGCACTTGATGTTGAAGAAGCGTTCGGCGCCCATGTCGGCGCCGAAGCCGGCTTCGGTGATGAGGTAGTCACCGCTGCGTATCCCGATCAGGTCAGCGACGATCGACGAGCTGCCGTGGGCGATGTTGCCGAACGGACCCGCGTGCACCAACACCGGTGTGTTCTCAAGGGTCTGGAGGAGGTTCGGCTTCAGAGCCTCGCGCATGATGACCGTCATCGCGCCCGCTCCCCGCAGCTGCTCGGCGGTGATCGGCTCGCCCGCCCGGGTGTAACCGACGACCATCCGGCCGAGCCGTGCCCGCATGTCAGCGAGCGAGGACGACAGGGCGAGGACCGCCATCGCCTCGGAGGCGGCGGTGATGTCAAACCCAGTCTCGCGGGGGATCCCGTCGAGACGGCCTCCGAGGCCGACGATGGCGTTGCGCAGCGTCCGGTCGCACACGTCGAGGACGCGCCGCCAGGTGATGTCGTGGACGTCGATGCCGAGTTGGTTGCCCTGGTAGATGTGGTTGTCGAGGAGCGCGGCGAGCATGTTGTTCGCCGCGGTGACGGCGTCCATGTCCCCGGTGAATCGCAGTGCCAGGGTCTCGAACGGCACGGCCTGGCTGTAGCCGCCGCCCGCAGCGGCCCCTTTCGTGCCGAACGTCGGGCCCATCGATCCCTGGCGGATCGCGACGGTCGCCCGCTTGCCGATGAGGCGCATGGCCTGGCCGAGGCCGATCGTCATCGTGGTCTTGCCCTCGCCGAAGGGCGTTGGGCTAATCGCCGACACGACGACGTAGCGGGCGCGGGGCTTGTCGGCTAGCTCCTCGATGGCGTCGAGCTTGATCTTGGCGACGTACTCGCCGTAGTGCTCGAGGAGATGGGGGCCGATCCCCATCTGCGCCGCGATCTCCTCGACCGGCATCAGTTCAGTTTGGCGGGCGATTTCCAGGGCGCTCAGCATCGTGCGCCTCCCCTTCCTCTGCTCGCGCGGCCGCGGGCAGCCCAGGGAGCGTAGGTTCGCACCCCATCGCAGGCAAGGAGCCCGAGGTCGGCTGCATGCAGGTGACGACCCGATGAGGAGGGAAAGCAAGCTTCCGGCGTACTGTCGCGGCGATGCCAACGGCGGAGGATCTGTCGCTCAGGGAGTGGGCCGTACTCGGGCTCGTGGCCGAGGGCCGGACCCATGGATTCGAGGTGAGCCGCGCCTTCGGCCGCGGTGGCCCGATGGGGAAGATCTGGACGATCCCGCGGCCCCTCGTCTACCGGGCGATTGCCTCGCTGCAGTCTGCAGGGCTCGTGGGCGCGATCGGCGCTTCCCCGGGGGAGCGGGGCCCGGAGCGGCGGCTGGTCGAGGCGACGCCGGAGGGACGGGCGGCGCTGCAGGGTTGGCTCGTCAAGCCGGTGGCGCATGTGCGCAACGCCCGCTCAGAGCTGTTGGTGAAGTTGGCTCTGCACGACCGTGCCGGCACGGACCCTGTCGAGCTCCTTGGGGCCCAGTCAGCCCAGCTCGATCCGCTGCTTGCCGGTTTGCGCGAGAAGCTGGCTGAGGCCGAGGGCTTTGACGCGACGTTGGCCCGCTGGCGCCTCAGCTCAGCAGAAGTCCTAGCAACCTTTGTCGCGGGACTGATCGCGGACCGTCGGCGGCATGCCGGGCCGGACATCGGCCGCGATAACGCCCCGGGTCGAGGCGAGCGTTGACGCGGGTACCGAGCCACGCCGGCGGGAGGTGTCGCGCGGGACGAATGTCCGGCTAAGTTCACTAGTCACAACTGGACTAGTTGAAAGGGACCGGGCATCGCCTACCTCGGGAAATGCTTGCGAAGCTAAGGCGCGCTCGACCGCCGCGCGAAAAGGGCGCTTCGCGACAAGGCATCTGGCGCGCCGCGATCGTCACGGCGGCCGGTACGCTCGTCGGACTTGTGGTCGTGATCCCGCCCGCGGGCTTCGCCGCTGCCGCAGCCGGCAAGGGCGGACCCGTCGACGTCCTGTACGCCGGGTCGCTCGTCGACACGATGGGCAAGATCGGCCCGGTCTTCGAGAAGGCGACCGGCTACACCTTCGTCGGTTTCCCAGCCGGCTCGTCGGCTCTCGCGACCGAGATCAAGGGGAGGACGCAGAAGGCTGACGTCTTCGTAAGTGCCGGCACGAAGGCCCCCGCCTCGCTCGAGGGAGCAAAGAACGGCGATTGGGTTTCCTGGTACGCGCAGTTCGGGACGACACCGCTCCTCATCGGCTACAACCCGAAGAGCAAGTTCGCCAAGGACTTCAAGACCGAGCCCTGGTACAAAGTCATCACGCTGCCGGGATTCCGCTTCGGGCGGACCGACCCGGTCGTCGACCCGAAGGGCGTCCTTGCCGTGACCGCCCTCGACGATGCCGCCAGGGACCACAAGTTGCCCGCGCTGAAGACCCTCGGAACCGAGACGTCGGACGTCTTCCCTGAAGAGACGCTCGTCGGCCGTCTCCAGGCGGGCCAGCTCGATGCCGGCTTCTTCTACGGGGTCGAGGCGAAGGCTGCCAGCATCCCGACCGTCACGCTCGGTTCGATCAAGCCTGTGAACCCGTACGTCGTCACCGTCGTGAACCGCGCCCCGCACGAGGCCGGCGCGGTGGCGTTCGTCGCCTTCCTGCTCAGCGCGAGGGGCGCGGCGATCCTCGCGAAGGAGGGACTGACGCTCGATTCACCGGCGATCCTTTCTGGCCCGAAGGCCGCAGTCCCAAAGCAACTCAAGCCGCTCGTTTCCTAGGAAAGGTTTCTTGGCGGTGGGACAGCGACGGCGGCGCGCCAGCCCGCTAATCGTCCTCGGCGGGTTGCTCGCGCTCTACCTCGCGGTCCCAATCGGCGCCTTCCTCGTTCGACTGGCAACGTCGAGCCAACGGGGATTCTCGGCACCGGGCCTTTTCCCGGCGCTGTATACGTCGGCGATCACCGCTTCGATCTCGACAGCGCTGATCGCGGCGCTGGGGATCCCGCTTGCTTACCTCCTCGCCCGGTCGAGGTCGCGGTGGGCGTCGTTCGTCACCGTCGTCGTCTCACTGCCCCTGGCCTTGCCTCCGCTCATGGCCGGCGTTCTGCTCATCTACATCGTCGGGCCCTATACGACGATCGGCAGCCTTTTTGGCGGCAACCTGACCGACTCGATGGCGGGGATCGTGTTGGCCCAGAGCTTCGTCGCCTCACCGTTCCTCGTCCTCGTGGCGCGCTCCGCCTTCGGCGGCATCGACCCAGCGCTGTTTGATCTTGCCGCCGGGCTCGGTCACCGGGAGCTGGCGCGGTTCTGGAAGGTCGGCCTTCCGGGCGCAGCGGAGGGGATCCGCGCCGGGCTCTTGCTCGCCTGGTTGCGTGCCCTCGGGGAGTACGGGGCGACGGTCATCCTCGCCTACCACCCGTACACCTTGCCGATCTTCACCTCGGTGCAGTTCTCTTCGAGCGGACTTTCGACGACGGAGGCGCCGACGGCGCTCGCCCTCGGGCTCGCCGCAGTCATCGTCACCCTCACGAGACTGCGTCGCCGGACCCGGCGCAGAATCGTGAAGCAGCTACCCCGCCCGGCTGCACCCCCGGTCGTGGCGGGCCAGCCGGTCTCGTTCGACCTCGAGTGGCGGCTCGGAAGCTTCCATCTGCAACTCGGCCACGCCGGTGTGGGCACCCGGCTCGCCATCCTTGGACCGTCAGGATCAGGAAAGACCGTGACGATGCGCTGCCTCGCCGGCCTGAATGGCGCCTCGCCCGGTTCCGTCTTCTACGGCGAGCGCGACGTCGCCTCGGTGCCGATCGAGGAGCGGCGCATCGGCTACCTCCCGCAGGGTGTCGCCTTGTTTCCGCATCTCACCGTGTGGGGCCAGCTGCTCTTCGGCTCCGGCGCCGACGCCAGCGTCGCCGCCTACTGGTTGGATCGGCTGGGTCTTGCGGGCCTGGAGAACCGGCTGGCCGCAGAGCTCTCCGGTGGCCAGCGTCAACGGGTCGGCTTGGCGCAGGCGCTCAGCAGGTCGCCGCAACTGCTCTTGCTCGACGAGCCGTTCTCCGCCCTCGACGCGCCGGTGCGCGCCGATCTCCAGCGCGAGCTGCGCCAGCTGCAACTCGAGACCGGGGTGTCGACCGTCGTCGTCACCCATGACCCGGAGGAGGCCGCACTGCTCGCCACGGAGGTGATGGTCATCGCCCAAGGGAGCCTCCTCCAGGCAGGGAACCGGCATGACGTCTTCGCCAAGCCGTCGTCTCCCGAGGTGGCGCGCCTTCTCGGCATCGCCAACGTGCTTCCGGGTCGGGCTCGGCGAGGCGGAGGGATCGTCTGTGGAGACGTGGCGTTCGATGCCCCAACGGACGGCCTGGCGCCGGCGACGCCGTTGTGGTGGTGCATCCGGCCCGAGCAGGTCGTGGTCAGCCCGGAGGGCAGGCTCGAGGCGGCGGTCGTCGATGTTCTCGACCTTGGTTCGACGCGCGAAATCGTCCTGCGGATCGGGGGCGAGGTCACGCTGCGGGGACGGGGAGAGCTCGCCGTCGGCCTGCGGAGCGGTGAGCGGTGCCGTGTCGAGCTCCCTGCGACGAAGATCGCGGTCTGGCCGCGGGCCTAGTCAGTCGTTCTCCGGCTGGCGGCCTCCCGGGGTTTTCGAGCGCGCCGTTAGGATGACCAGGTGGCGGTCGTTCGGGTTCGGATTGGTGCGCGCCGTCGGGTCGCCGCTCTGTGCCGTGGTCGGTCCTTTCCGTCGCCCTGAGCCGAGGCGACCGGACGCCGTTGCGACAAGCGCGGCGTCACGAGCCCGCGCCGCTGTGGCGCCACCAGGACAACGGCACTGGCGTCGGCGCAGCGGCGTCGATCTTCGCTGTGGGGTAGGGCCGTGATCCGGCTTTCCGAGGCACGTCGCTTCGTTCTCTCCGGACTCCGCCGCTCGCAACCAGCGCGGGTGGCACTCGACGCCGCCCTCGGCTGTGTCGCCGCCGCACCGGTGATCGCGGCCGGGCCGGTGCCGGTTTTCGCCAACTCGCAAATGGACGGCTACGCCTTGCGCGCCGCCGACTGTGCCGACGGCGCGCGCTTGCACGTCGTCGACTCAGTTGTTGCTGGTCAGATCGCAACAAGGCCGATCGAAGCTGGCGAGGCGGTGCGGATCATGACCGGAGCGCCGCTCCCGGAGGGCGCCGACGCGGTGTGCATGGTCGAGCAGACCGCAACCGAAGACGAGGGATCGGTCGTTGTCGTGCGCGGGTCGGTGCGGCCCGGTGACTACGTCCGTCGTGCCGGGGAGGACATCGAGGCTGGCGAGGTGGCGATCGAGGCGGGGACCGTGCTCGGTCCCGCCCACCTCGGCGTGCTGGCGAGTCTCGGCGAAGCGACGGTCCTCGTCCACCCGGCCCCCCGCGTCGGGGTCGTGTCCACCGGCGACGAGCTCGCCGAGGCGGGAGGGCGCCTGAGGCCTGGCGCCGTGCGCGATTCCAACCGGCCCGCCCTCTTGGCCCTCGTGCGCTCGTCGGGTTTCGAAGCGACCGACCTCGGCATCGTCGCCGACGAACCGGGCCGCATCGCCGACGCCGTGCGCCGAGCCGCGACCCGTTGCGACGCCTTGATCACCTCCGGCGGGGTCAGCGTCGGCGACCGTGACTACATCAAGGTCGTGCTCGACGAGCTCGCCGCAGGGGCGATGCGCTGGATGCAGGTTGCGATCAAGCCGGCGAAGCCCTTCGCCTTCGGTGCGCTCGCGGCGACGGGTACGCCGGTCTTCGCTCTGCCGGGCAATCCGGTGTCCGCCGTGGTCTCGTTCGAGCTGTTCGTGCGTCCGGCCCTAAGGAAGATGGCCGGACACCGCGAGCTTGACCGCCCGGCGGTGGACGCCCTCGCCGACGAGGATCTGCCCCGAGTTGCCGACGGCAAGCTCCACTTCGTCCGCGTGGTCGCCGCCTTCGGCCCCGACGGCCGCGTCCACGTGCGCCCGTCCGGGGCTCAGGCGTCCCATCTGCTCAAGTCCATGGCGATGGCGAACGCCTTGGCGCTGCTCCCGGACGGCGTCGGCGTCGCTGCCGGGGAGCAGGTGCGGGTGATGCTGCTCGACGCCGGCGGCCTGGCGTCGGCGGCGGAGCCGGCATGACGACCGTCGTGCCGGTGCCGGTTCGTCTCGGTCGCCGCTCGGGCGACGTCGCCTGGCGGGCGATGCCCGAGACGGGCCCACTTGTCGACACGTTCGGCAGGGTGCACAGCGACCTGCGGGTCTCGGTGACCGATCGTTGCAATCTCCGTTGCACCTACTGCATGGCTGACGAGGACCAGACCTTCCGGCCACGCAAGGAAATCCTCACTTTCGACGAGATCGAGCGAGTCGCCCGCGTCGCTCGCTCGCTCGGGGTCGCCGCGCTGCGGCTGACCGGCGGTGAGCCCCTCGTGCGCGCCGGGTTGGTGGACCTCGTCGCCCGGCTGGCAGCGCTCGGATTCGACGACCTCGCGCTCACGACGAATGGGACTTTTCTCGCCCGCTTCGCCCCGGCACTCGCAGCAGCCGGCCTGCAACGGGTCAACGTCAGCTGCGACTCCCTGCGACCCGAACGGTTCGCCGCGATCCGCCGCCGGGGCGAGCTCGGCCGCGTGCTCGCCGCGATGGATGTCGCCGAAAAGGCGGGACTCCGCCCGTTGAAGGTGAACGTCGTTTTGCAACGCGGGGTGAACGACGACGAGATCCCCGATTTTGTTGCTTTTTCTCGCGCGACAGGTCGCGAGGTGCGGTTCATCGAGTTCATGCCGCTCGACGCCGAGGGCCGTTGGGTTCGCGAGGCCGTCGTGGCCTCGGCTGGGGTCGTCGCCCGGATCAACGCCCGTTCGCCCCTCCGGCCGGTCGAGGGCGACGGGCCCAGCGTGGCACCGGCGACGGTCTACGAATTCATCGACGGCGCCGGCCGCATCGGGGTGGTGGCGACCGTCACCCAGCCCTTCTGCGGGACGTGTAACCGTCTGCGCCTGACTGCGGACGGCGCCGTGCGCAACTGCCTGTTCTCCGACGAGGAGCTCTCGGTGCGGGAGCTTCTGCGCGCCGGCGCGAGCGACGACGAGATCGCGCTCGTGCTCCGCCGGGCCGTCTGGGGTAAGAAGGCCGGGCACGGCATCGGTGATCCCGCGTTCTCCCGTCCGATTCGGACCATGTCGATGATCGGGGGCTAGGTGGCGCGACTGCGTCTCCTCGGCCCCGCCGGATCGGCGGCCGGCGTTCGCTGCGACGAGATCGCCGGTGACACGGTCGGGGAGCTGCTCGAAGGCGCGCGCTCGCGTTACGGCCCGGCGTTTGCCGCGGTCCTGGCCGGGAGCCGCGTCTGGATGAACGGCCGGGACGTCGAACCCGACACGCCGGTGGGTGCCGCAGACGAGGTGGCCGTCCTGCCACCGGTGTCGGGCGGGTAGGTCGCGCCGCTCGCGTCGCGGTCACGTTCCCTGGATGCTCGCCAACAGCCGGCGGGAGGTCGCGCGCATCACCCGCGCCGGCTTGGGCGGATCGCTAGTGCGGCCGTCCGCCGGCGAGGAGTTCGAGGGCGTGCGGCAGGACGTCGAGCACGGCATCGAGGTGCTCGACCGCGCCAGCGGGCGATCCCGGCGTGTTGATCACCAGCGCTTCGCCGATCGTCCCCGCGACACCGCGCGAGAGCCGGCCGAGCGGGTTGGCGCCTCGCATCCCCTCGGCGAGACCCGGCGCCTCGCGTTCGAGGACGACACGCGTCGCTTCCGGCGTCATGTCGGTTGGCGCGAAGCCCGTGCCACCGGTCGTCACGATCAAGCCGCGGAAGCCGAGCGCCATCTCGCCGATCGTCTTGGCGACGACGGCGGAATCGTCGGCGACGACCCGGCGCTCGACGACCGCGAATCCAGCCGACATGAGACGCGCCGTCAGCGCCGGTCCCGAGCCGTCCTCGCGCTCGCCGGCGGCCACCGCGTTCGACACCGTGAGGACCTTGGCCACGAGCTGCACGGGCTGAGCGTAGCGGCCGCTCGCGGGAACCCGTGAATCGCCGGCTCGGGCTCGTGGGCGCGGCCGCAGGGTGCGATGCTTCCTTCGTGGGCTGGAGGGCACGCCGACGGGGAGCGGTGCGCCTCGCAGCCCGGAGGGTCACGTGACCATGAGCGACGACCCGCCCTTCAGCCACGTCGACGAGCACGGCCGGGCGTCGATGGTCAACGTCCTCGCCAAGCCGGCGACGTACCGCCTCGCCCGGGCCTCCTGCGCGGTCGCGACGTCTCCCGACGGCCGTCGGCTGCTTCAAAATCCGGTGGCGGGCGCGGAGGTCATCTCGGCGGCGCGCACGGCGGCAGTTGCCGGAGCGAAGCGCACCGCGCGCCTGATCCCGCTGTGCCACCCGATCCGGATCGACGCCGTACGCGTCGACGTCACCGTCACTCGAACGGGGGCGAGGATCGCCGCCACCGCGGAGAGCGTCGAGCGGACGGGCGTCGAGATGGAGGCGCTCACCGCTTGTGCCTGCGCCGCCCTGACGATCGTGCGGGCGGTCCTTCCCGTCGATCCCGGGGTTCGCGTCGACGACCTCGTGCTGGAGCACAAGTCCGGCGGGCGATCGGGCACCTGGAACCGCTAGCGCGCCCGGCCATTGCGTGGCCGCCCGCTACGCCCCGAGGCTGAACGATCCCGTCGCAGGCGGCGCAGGTCCTCAGGGCTGTCGATGTCGTCGGGCGCGCCGACATCGTCGCAGTCGACCAGCGTCACGAGCTCAGGTCTCGCCCTGATAAACGCCCGGGCCCCGACGTCGCCGACGGCGGAGCGCGCGACCTCATCCCAGGTCGATTGGTCGAGCAGGACCGGGGTGAGGCCCTTTCTCCGGTACGCGGCGACGGCGACCACCGCGCCGGCGCGCCAGGCGCCGATCAGGCGGCCGATGAGGGCGGGGGTCACGAGCGGCTGGTCGACGAGCAGGACGACCGCAGCCCGGGCGCTCGCGACCCGCGCCTCGGTAAGCCCGGTCCGCAGCGACCCGCCCAAGCCTTCGGACCAGGCCGCATTGACGGCGACCACGGCGCCGGCGAGATCGCTCGAGCGGCGGACCTCGGCCTCAGCCGCGCCGAGCACGACGACGACCGGCCGGCAGCCTCCGTCGGCGAGGGTTCGTATCGCCCGTTCGACCAAGGTCCGACCGCCAAATCGCACGAGCGCCTTCGGCCCGCCGAAGCTCCGCCCCTCGCCGGCGGCGAGCACGATCCCGGCGACGCCGTCCAGCATCCGTCCGCTTCCCTCCCGCCCCATCGTCGCGCCCTTCAGCCCGATCCCTCTCTTTGGCGCTCCGTAATCCCCGGCCACGATCGTCGGATCGCGCTCCGGTTTTCGGCAAGGAGTTGACCGGTCGGCAAGACCGAGCGGCCTAGAGTCTCGTCCATGTTGCCGCGCCGGACCACGCCGAGGACGCTCGCCGTGGCGCGCGGCGACGAGCCCGCCGATCTCGTGATCCAGGGAGGCCGGGTCTTCGTCCCGGGTACCCGGGAGTGGATCCCGACCGATCTCGCCATCGCCGACGGGGTGATCGCCGGCTGGGGCCGGCGCGACACCGCCGAGGTCGTCGACGTGGCCGGTGCTTCACTCACCGCCGGCTTTGTCGACCCGCACATGCACCTCGAGTCGACGAAGCTGTGGGCCGACGAGTTCGTGCGCGCCGTCATGCCGCACGGGACGACGGCGGTCGCCGCCGACCCGCACGAGATCGCCAACGTCTTCGGCGTCCCGGGGGTGGTCGCCCTGATGGAGGCGGTGCGTGACCTGCCGTTCACCTTCGGCATCTGCGCTTCGAGCTGCGTACCGGCGTCCCCTTTCGAAAGCCCGGCCGCCGTCCTTGGCCACTCCGAGCTCGTGGAGCTGCTCGAGGAGCACGGCGCGATCGGCATCGCCGAGGTGATGGACTTTCCGGGCGTCATCCGGGGGGACGGCGAGGTGCTCGCCAAGATCGCGGCCGCGGGTAGCCGCCGGGTCGACGGGCACGCCCCGGGGATCCGCGGTCACCAGCTCGACGCCTACCTCGCCGCCGGGGTGGAGTCCGATCACGAGTGCACCGAGGTCGACGAGGCCGATGAAAAACGCCGCAAAGGGATGTGGATCTTTATCCGTGAGGGCTCCGCCTCGCGCAACCTCGCCGAGCTTGTGCCAACCGTCCTTTCTCACGGAACCGTCCGCATCGCGCTCTGCACCGACGACCGTGAGCCCGACACGCTTTTGCATGAGGGCCACATCAATGACTGTGTGCGCCTCGCGGTCGCGGCCGGCGTGCCGGTCGAGGATGCGCTCGTGCTGGCGACGGCCAACCCCGCCGACTACCACCGCTTCGACCACCTCGGCTGGTTGGCTCCCGGCTACCAGGCCGACGTGCTCTGTTTCGACGATCTAGCGACCTTCGAACCGGCACGGGTCTGGCAGGCCGGCCGCCTCGTCGCCGTCGCCGGCGAGATCGTCCCCGGGGTCGTCCCCTCCGTCGGGGCGCCGGAGTGGATGTTCCGCTCCGTGCACTTGGAGAACCCGCCGGGTCCCGAGGCGTTCGAGCTCTCCGCCCCCCCGGGGGGCAAGGCGCGGGTGATCGGGGTGGAGTCCCGGTCGCTTTCGACGAAGGACCTCGTCGTCGACGTCAGCGATCCGGCATGCGATGTGGCGCGCATCGGCGTCGTCGAGCGGCACCGGCAGACCGGGCGGATCGGCCTCGGCTACGTCAGCGGTTTCGGCCTGATCCGGGGGGCGATCGCCTCGACCGTGGCCCATGACGCCCACAACTGCATGGTCGTGGGCGCTCGCGGCACCTCCGGCGCGCCGGAGATGGCCGCCGCGGTGACCCGGCTGGCGGCGATCGGCGGCGGTCAGGTCGCCGTCCTCGACGGTCGGGTCATCGGCGAGGTGCGGTTGCCGATCGGCGGATTGATGAGCGACAGGGACGCCGCCACCGTCGCCCGCGAGGTGGAAGAGCTCTCCGCGGTGGTCTCGGAGCGGCTCGGGCTGTCGATCGAGGCGCCGTTCATGCAGCTCAGTTTCTTGGGTCTAACGGTGATCCCGGAGCTGCGGATTACCGACCGCGGCCTTTTCGACGTCAACAGCTTCTCGCTCGTCGACTTGGCTGCCTCCTAAGTCGCCGGCCACGAGCTCGGCCGCGGTCCTGCTGGCCCTCTTCAGTCGGCGGGGGATTCGCCGTTCTCGACGGAGGCGGACATCGGGAGGCTCGCCCGCCAGGTTCCATCGAGATCGTGGAGCGCGGCCGCGACGGCACCGGCCGTCGGCACGAGCCCGACCTCACCGATCCCCTTGATGCCGTAAGGCGAGCGCGGCTGGGGCTCCTCGACGAGCACGACGGCTATCGGCGGGACGTCCTTCGCGCGCAGGATCCCGAGGCTGCGCAGGGTCATGTTCTGCGGCCGGCCCTCAGAGTCGGCGGGGAAGTTCTCCGAGAGGGCGTAGCCGAGCCCCATGTGGACAGCACCCTGGATCTGGCCCTCGCAGAGCAGCGGGTTGACCGCCCGACCGACGTCGTGGACGGCGGTTACCCCCTCGATCCGGCCGCTTTCCCGGTCGATCGTGACGAGCTGGGCGGCGTAGGAGAAAGCGGCGTGGATCGTCGGGTGGGCAAGCCCCTCTGCTAGCGAGTTCGTCCAGTCGACGCGGTGCTCACCGAGGTAATCGACGTCCGGCCGGCGCCCGTCCTCGTCCGCTTGCCGACAGGCGTCGGCGATGGCGCCGGCGCTCATCAGCGTGGCCCGCGATCCCGTCGTCTGCCCGGCGCCGAGCTCGCGCCTCGTGTCGACGACCACCTCGACCCGGTCGGGGTCGACGCCGAGTGACTCGACGGCGATCTGGCGGGCGACGGTGTTCACCCCCTGGCCCATCTCCGTCCAGCAGTGGCGAACCTCGACGTCGCCCTGGGCGGAAAAGCGCACGACGGCCCGGGCCACCTCCACGGCGCCATTGCCGAGCCCGGCGTTTTTCAGCCCCAGCCCGAGACCGACCGCCTTGCCGGCCGCGACCGCGGCGTCGAGGTGGGGCTTGACCGCTTCGAGGCAGGAAGCCGCGCCGCGGCATCCCTCGTCCATCACCTGCCCGGGGCCCCAGACGGCGCCCGGGGTGACGACGTTGCGCATCCTCATCTCCCAGCC